>NZ_PPDJ01000002.1:350335-700671 GCF_002903145.1 Halobacteriovorax sp. DA5
CTCAATTGTTGCCTGAAATTGAGAATCATTTAGTTTTCGATAACTAACCCTACGATCAATTTTCCCATCACCGTTGGTATCTTGTAATGTTTGTTTGTATATCTCTTTTAGGTTGAACTTCGTGATAAACTCAAATTTCCCATCGCCATTTCGATCTTCTTGAATTTCAACAATTTTCTTTCCAAGACTTATTTCGATGCGATCGATCTTACCATCTTTATTGATATCAATTTTCTTATGGCGTAATTTTTGAGCTGCATAAGTATTAAAAAATAAGGAAAGGACTATAATAAATCTCATTCCTAAATTTTAACATAAATTGGATTTATCGACGTATAAATTCTAAAGAAATTTCACGATCACTACTGAAAACAAATTTTTGCTTTGGTTTTACTTGCGCTAAATCACATGCTGGCCTGATATGATAACTTCTTAATATATGGGCAAGAATGAGCTTTACTTCAATACTTGCCATTTCACGCCCTAGACAAGTACGTGTTCCTGTTGAGTAAGGAATATATGCTTTCTTCTGCTCACTTGTTAAATGATAAAAACGCTTTGGATTAAATTTATCGTGATCTTCACCCCAAATTTCTTGATTATTGAGGATTTTACCCAGAAGTGAAAAGACGATTGTCCCCTTCTTAACTTTGAATGTAATATCTTCGCTTGTTAACTCTTCATCTTCTGCTGCTTCTCTAAACAAGATAGGGAAGGCCGGCCTTAAGCGAAGGGTTTCTGCAACATAATTTTCCAAGAATTCATTTTTAATTATTGAATTTGAATCGTTAAGATCTAGTGTAGCTAACTCTTGATATAATTCATTTTGTAATTCTTGATTTTGAGCTAGAAAGTAAAGGGCCCATGTTAAAGAGACCGCTGTTGATTCAAAAGAAGCTCCTACTAGGCCATATATTTGACCAATAATTGCTTCAGTATCTAGGCCTTGATTTTTTAAGTGAGTAATTAATGTATAACTAGTTGTTCCTTTCTCAACTTTTTCACGAACAAATTGTTTTCCTTCCTTAATAAATTTAGAAAATCGTAGGTTGCTAAGCGTTGGTAAGTATTTCCACATTGGGCCATAGTTCATTCGCTTAGTAAGTTCAGCAATAAGAAATTTTTGAAAGTAATAGAAACTATCGCTATCTGCATTTGAATTTGTAATTTCCTCTTTATTAATTTGAAAATTATGTTCAATAAAGAACTCACTTGTGATGGCCAAAGCAATTTTTCCCATCAATACTTCAACATCATCAACAATTGAATGATCATCAAATAGTGGAAGTGACTTTTCAAGTCGCTTGCTTGTAATATCATATAGGTTTTCTAATACCTTAGGTGTAAAGAAATGGACTAACTCCCCTCTTAAATCCTGCCACGTTTTACCATCGGCATCTAGAATTGAGGGCCTCCCTTTATTGATGTGTTTAATCTCATTAAGGGTACTTCCTTTTAAAAAAGTATTTCTTTTTTTAACAATTACTTCTTTATAGAGATCATAATTTCCGATTACCACAATATCTTTATGAAAAATTTTAAAACGATATGAATCTCCAAGCACCTTGCTTTTCTCATTAAGCTGATCAAATAGACACTTTTTGAAGTCTAACTCTCCAATACTGCCGATTACAGGTAATGTTTTTAAGCTTGGAATTGTACTCATATTAACCTTCTTTTATAGTCCTAAAATATCGCCAATTCGATCAAAGATTCCTCTTGCAGTATCAGCAACAGGCTTCTTTAGGCCGTATTCAACTGTTCTTGGAGAAGTAACAAATCCAAGTGCCTCATATTCTCTTGCATCTAGTTCAACAAGAGAGTCTTTAATACAAGATTTTTCAACTTCATCTATTTTAAGTGAGCCTGTTTTTAAGTAATTCTCAACACAATTTTTCTCTTCTTTCGTATTAATTGCAGCAGTAAGAAGAACAGCTGAAACTGTTGGTGCAGGATATTTCATATCAAGCTCACCTTTTCCAACATAGTTTCTAAGAACAGATAATCCGTAATTGGCCCCCTCTTCATCATTTGATTCATAAGCAGAACAGGCAGCAATACTAGCAACCTTAAAAGACGAATAACTTGTTGAGTAGCTAACACAAGTAAACTGTTGCTTTGAAGAAATTTGATTACAATATTCAACGACTTTATCATCAATATTAAAGTCTTCTTTTAAGTAATCCACACAAGCAGGCGAAGCATCAAGTAGTCCGGCCTTTACTTTTTGAATAATAAGTTCCTTTTTGTTGACGCCTATACACTCAACATCTGCATCAACAGAACAATAGGCCATATCACCTGCGATATAACAGTCTGAATTACTAAAATCTATTTTTTCATTATTGTCACAAATTCTTTTTATACTAAAAGTAGCATTGGCCTTTGCTTGTTTCGTTGCCGCCAGTTTTGCCTTAGTTTCAGCAAAAAACTTTCCTTCAACTTTTGATTCACCTTGTGAGCGAAGACTTAGATCTGCACGATCACCATATTCATGCAGGCGAATCTCTTGGTACTCAACACTATCCATTGCCTGATCAGCAATTGAGATCGCTCCATGGGCCATAGAATTTAGCAAGAAGAATGCAAGTAGTGATAGTGTTTTTTTCATAAGTCATTACCTTTAAAAATTGTACACCTATAGGCCAGCTGTCCAAAAATGAAACAGGCATAGTCCTCTAAAGTGCTAAATTCTTTAACAAATTAAGTATTCAAGGTAATAAGTTGCAAGGGATGGGCCAATTTAGAAATTTGTTTCGTAACCGCTTTCTTTAAACTCTAATTCACGCCATACACTTTTCCAGTCATCCTTAAGTAGAGTTGACGGCGTAAGTCTTGCTTGATTAGGTGTATCTTCTTTGAGCTCGATTTTCTCAAGGCCAGAGATGAGAAACATTTTATCTTTATCGAATTCAATATAAAAATCAGATTGGAATAAATGTCCCTTTAATGTCTTTCCCTTTAGGAGTACGAGGAGATAATCACTTGTTTTACATTTCTTATCAAGACGATATAGAAGCTCGCTTTTTGCGTTGTAATAGGTTTTGCGCAAGTCCCCCAAGTTTAAGCGCTTCTTACCAATCATAGGAAAAGCGATATTCTCTTTAAGTAGATAAGAAACTGTAGTCGGGGTATCTGGATAGTTAGAATAATATTCTTTAAAGCATTCTTTGTTAAAGAAGCTACCTCTGGTTGTAGCAGCAAGTTGAGACCTTACTTCATAGACCTGGTCAACAATGTGATCGTTGGAATAAGTTGAATATTCATAGAAATCGACAACGACTTCGCCTGCTATTACAGGAGTCGAAATAGTTATCAAAATAAATATTAACTTAGCAAAATGTCTCACAATACAGTTTGTTTACCATAAAAATATAGTGTTTCAATAAACACTTAAGGTTTTTGTAAAATATCTAAGACCACGGCCTTGATTATACGCATTTGTTGGCCATCTTTCAGGTGATAATTAGCTCCTGAATGTCCCCACCAGTCCCAACAACCGTGTGGATTTCTTCCAGGAATTACTGATTTCTTTGCTTGAGGAAAAAGAACAACAACATCAAGCTTATCAGCAGCTTCTTTTATTCCAGTATCATTAATATAACTCATGCCAATATGATCTACAGTTTGCTTACAGCCATGAAAAGCTACATGCAGGTCACACTTTCTGTCACCTTTACAACGCGAAGGAATATAGAGATATGCCTTGTCTTGTAATAGTGGCGTGAATGCTCCAACATCAAAAGCTGTAAAATGCTTGGCCTGATCAACTTCAACTGTTTTTCCTTTGAAAGTAAAACGTCTTTGCTTCTTTTCAGGATAGAGCGCACTAAGCGACTTCAAAGCACCATTGTAATTACAATTTCCAATATATGGAACTTCTGAAAGCTCACACTCAACTCCTTTATTTTCAGTAGGATAAGTATGGCCAGCTGCTAATGTACCCTCGTACTCGAGATTTTTAACACCAAAGAAAGCATACAAGTCTCTAAGTTCTTCACTTACGCTAGAAACGACTGTTTTATCGTTTTGCCCAGAAAAAATATAAACCTTATCATCTTTTAAATTTGTCGTAGGATCAATAAGGCCCATCATGGCCAATCCACTGGCAAATACATACGACTGATATGCACTGCCCCAGGCACCATTTCCCTTCATACATGTATTTGTCGCCAAGGCCACAGAGCCCTTTGCGCAGTAATAAGGGCCTGCTGCAAATATAGCTGCACCTTCTACTAGGTTGCTATTGGCAATGTGAAACTGATGAGCAAAGAAGCCTCCTGAGGAGATCCCTGATACAGTAATTTTCTCACTCAGGTTAAGAGCGAATACATTTGAAACTAAGATTATATAAATAGCTAAGATTATTTTCATTTTTGCTTTATAGAACAAAATCTATCGAATTTAAATGAGCGTGAAATAAGTAAAGGGGGGCCTCCTCACAAAGCCCCCAATTATGCTAGAACAATCAGCAAACCCCTAAGAATTCTTGATTATTCGACAACAATAAAGTTGAATTCACATACGTATTTTCCGCCACCGAACATACCTTTTTTGTAGAAATCAACATCTCCAAAAACATATCCGATAGTTGTATTGATGATTCTGTTTCTCATTTTCATACACTCAGTATATGACTTATCGTAGTTATTAGTGATTTTCTGTTTAATTTGCTTCTTAGATAGTACTTGCTCGTAACTATCAAGAGTTGTTCTGATTTCACAAATGTGATGGCTACCACTTTTTCTAGTGATAAATTCAAATTCAATACCTTCAACTTTGATATCTTTGATTTCATCATACTCAACTTCTGCGTCAAGACATGCTTTCTTGGCCTGCTCCTCTGTGTCATAACGATCTATTTCGATGCTTGATGATTGAAGCTTTGCAAAAGATGATAAAGAAAATACTGCACATAAAATTAAAAGTAGGTGTTTCATAAGTTTCCCCTCTGTTTTTCAATTGTTAAAAAATAATGTTTTTTCTTGAGAAACTTATAGCCAATGAGACTACTCAGGTCAGTTTAAGAAAGGTAAAGTTAAAAGTGAAAATGTATAAACTCTCTTAACTTTACATTATCTCTGGAATTTTGTTGGTAATTTCGGATATTTAGCTAATTCGTCGTTGAAAACCTAGTACAACAAGGGAAAAACCGAAGATGACAAGCCCCATAACTTTATAAATACGAGTTGGATCAAAAGAGATATTTAACTTAACCTTCTTCGGTGTATATGGACTTAATGGATCTAGAGAAATTAACCAGCCACTTATATTAGCTTTTGAATTCTTCGAGTTTAAAATGTATTTTTGATCTGAAATTAAAAGTTCATAACTACTTTCATTATTTTGTTTTGAGATTTTGTCTAAACGAATATCAAAAGGAAGTTTAAATTCCTTATTATGAAATTTAAGATCATAGAATCTTCCTTCACTATCAATAATCTCTCTCGTTTCACCTAATTTCATTTGATAAATTTTTTGAGTATTTCCCTTCTCATAAAACTTAAGAATGTCACTATCATGCTTTTTAAAATTACTGCTATAGCGATATTCTAATTTTAGGCCAGTATCCTCTAAAAAGTTATTTAAGCGGTACTTATAACTATCACCAACAACTTCTAACTTAACTTTTTGCATTTTACATTCGTTACCTAAAGAATAAAAACCATCTTCTTTAAGAGCATATTTATTAGTTAAACAGTATTCTTTTTTGAGCAATGATATTGACTTTCTTCTTGTGTACACTGAACAAGCAGGGTTCACATTTGATAAATTTTCCAAGCAATTGAGCATTGATTGATTAAAAAGAACGATCTCCAAATTACCATCCTTTATACTAGTTGGATGATCAAGACGACTTGAAGAAAGATAAATCAACTCACTATTGACTCCCGAAAGATAGCGAGACTCCTTCAAAACGACAGCACTATTATCTCCTGTACTTTTAAAGTTTGCGTGAAATTTTTCGCTATAAGGTAGGTATGAAATTAGATAAACCGGACCAAAATCGAGATTTAGGCCTTGAGGTCTTACTGAAAAATTTAGATCAATATATAAAGTTTTTCCGCTAGATCGCTCTCTTAATTGAGCTTGGTACTGATCGAGCATAGCAGTTTTAACTTCCGACTTCTCTAAGAGTTCTATATGACCCTTAATTGATGTGAAAGTTGAGACTATCGTCGAGACACAAATAGTAATTAAACCAATATGTGTTAAATGAATACCTAGTAACCTAGTTCTTATTGGAAACTTTTTAAGAAAACTTACGACTAATGATAATGTTACAAGTGAAAGTAAGAAGATAAAAAATGGGCCATTAAAAATTAGGGAATTTGAAATCTTCGGGCCATATAAATAATCGACTACCGCACCTATGACCAAATAAAGGACAAAAATGATGACTAAAGTGATAGCACTATAAACACTACTAAAAGAATGATTTAGTTTTGATAAGACTTGTCTCATGACAATAGAATAACTTGGGTCAAAATATCTGTCTACGTGCTAAAAAAGCGCTAAAAGACGTAAAGCACTTCATTAACCAACCGATAATATAAGGTATGAGAAGAGCTATTATAATTACACTTTTACTACTATTTAATTTCACGGGCCAAGCTAATAAAAATCAAGATTTAGAATGGGAACATGACTTCAGTTTTGACAACATTCAGGTCTGGAAGAATTCTCATAAGAGACTAACAGTCGAGGATAAGAATTCATCGAATAAAATTGAGAATTATAATAAAGAAAAAATAAGAAAATACTTAGATCAAAGAAACAAAATACTCAAGTATAGCGATTTCTCACAATTTAAAACAGAGTCCTTAGACTTCACGAAAAAGAAAAACTATATTCAAGTCTATAAGCTTGGTAGCTATAAAAACTCAAGATCCAAAACAATCTACTTAGCTGAGATACATCGTCTTTATAAAAATCGCACGATTATCACAATGCTAAGCTCTGAAAAAAAGATATCAAAATCAGATATAAAAGACTTAAATGAAAAATTCAAATTTGTTACGGAGCAAAGATAATGAGAAAACTTTGTACCGTACTTACTCTAATTATAAATATGTCAATTCACGCATTTGTCCCAATGAGTAATTATGAATTGGATCTTAGTGTTGCACAGACTCAATGCTTAGAAATTGGAAACCTTAATATTCTTGATGAGGCAAATTCACAACAATTATGTGAAATTGTTGTAAACTCACCTGCCTGCGAAGATGTTGAAGCAATAGATAAAAGAAAATGTGATCCGGGCCTTATAGTCGAGAGCAATGTTGCTGTTGATTTTATCTCTTGCCTACAGGGTCTTTGGGGTTCTGCGGTTGAGTTTATGAAGTTCATTGGTTCAGTCGTCGATTATATTATTGATGATGAGTATCGTGGAGAAAAGAATGAAGAGCTCCTTAATACCCTTCAAAGCGCCAAACATATGCTCGCTATGGAATGGTCGCGCTCACTAAGTGAAACTGATGGTATAGGGCCTTTGCATTATATCAATGCAGCAAAGCACTTCTCAAAAACAATGGGAACAATTATTTTTAATATGCTCCAAGATGCTTATTATTCGACGCAAGCAAACTACGCTTGTCTTTCACCAGCGGCAAGAACAAAAGCAATATGTCAATTTGCGGGTTCTTATGTTATTCCACCAACAATTGTCATAGCAAAGGTTGCGAAATTTCTATTAAAGTCAAAAACTGGTATAAGTCGCTATACTCGCGAAGACTTTGCAAAAGAAGAACTCGAAAATAATATTCACGAGAAAAAAGATATTGATGATGAAGATGTCGTTGAAACAAAAGGGCCTTATTCAGAAGAATCAAGCTTTTTAGCAAGACTCGATTTATCACTGGCCAAAAGAGCGTTTGAAAAACCTGAGCAGATCACAGAGATTTCAAATGCGCAGACAGAAGGAATATTAAAGGTAATCAATAAAATTGAGCTTCCACATCGAATAGATATTATTGAAATTCAAGGAAAGAAAACAAAACGAATTGTTCTTTATGAAGGTGATCTTGTAGCAGCAAAATCAGATGCGGCCAAAGAACTACTTGCATACATGAAACAAACGGGAAGAAGTCAGATCGTTATCTCACCTCAAGAGATGTATCAAAGAAGTAGTGCTCTTCTTGCATCAGATAAAACAACATTCGTCTCAGGTACAGGTCTTGCAAATATCCTACGCCTTAATGAGAAGAATAGTCTGAATCAGAGCAGGGCCTCTGCAGCAATTGAGGCAACGATGATTGATTCATCAGATGAAAACATAATTAGACTTGCAAAAGAGTTAAATGATCAAGGCTTCTCAGTTCGTGTTATAGAAAGAAAGGCCGTTAATAAAGAGACGAATCAGAATGTAACTAAAAAGGCCCTACAATTTAATAAATTTGCTGCAGATCAAGACAACCCAGCAGTAATTAGACTAAATAGATTCAGAAATGAAGATTTCAGACAAAAGATAGTCTTTTATCCAGATGACCTAAAGAAAGCGCAAGGCTCTTCAAATAGAGGTACTAGAACTGTCTCATTTAATTTTTCAAACTTAAGAGAGCTAATTAATGGAGGCCATGCTAATACTCTGCCTCATGAGTTTAGACATGCTAAGTTTGAATATAATCGCTCAATCGGAAAAGAATCCGCTTACGATCTACGTGTTCAACACTTAAAACCAGACGGCAAGCTTCATGATGGAAGAACTTATACAAATTATTTTTCAATGGAAGAGCTTTATAACCACGCACAAGATATTCAAAGTGTGACAAGAAAGATTCAGAAAGACCCTCAAATAGGTTTCACACTAGAAAAGGTCGCTGCAAAGGCAGATACGATAATCAATATTGCGAAAGGATTCAAAGTACAAAACGACTCTCTTAACTTGAACTTAATGTCGAGAATTCTTCCCTCGCAACTTAGTAGGCCTATTAGAGATCAGGGCACGTATAAGATAAATGTTGGGAGTGATAGTTATGTTAAAATAATAAAAGATAATAATAACTATTTCTCGATTGTTTTAAAAGATGATGATGTCGAACACACGGTACCAATGACATCAGAAAACTCAAAAAATGTGCTTAGAAACTTCATCAGAAATGCAGATAATGCAGCTCAAACAAATGATATGAATACTATTGCGAGTGAGTTAAAAACTGTTCTAAGAGATGTGGTTGCTAAAAACAATGAAAGAAGAAATCTCATTCGTTCAATTGAGCCAAGAGCAAAGGCATTAAAAGAAGCAGTTAAAAATACTGATTACTCTAACAAAAGCTTAGAAGAAATTAGAGAGCTGTCACGCCAGCTCTCGCAAGCTACAAAAGGTCGTGTTAATTAGACTTTGTTTTTAACACGGCCTTGTAAAAGGCTTCAGGATCAACGATCCCACCACTTTCACATGGAAGCCTTCCGCTTTTTGGAATATAGGCAGTTGATAGAAGCAGCTCTTTTAATTTTAAAGGAGAAAGCTCTGGATTAATTTTGTGTCCTTTTAACAATACGTTTGTCACAAAAGGAGCGGCCATAGAAGTTCCATTTAATGGAATTGTTCCACCACCTGACTGAGCAGAGACAACACCTTGCCCCGGGGCGAAGATTTGTACTTTCTTGTTTCCAAACTTTGAAAAGCTAGCTGGTTTATATGTGTCCATCTTCTCCTTTTCAAGTGTTGCCGTATTTAGTGCTCCAACTTTAATCATATTATTGTAATCATAGCTTGCTGGGTAATTGTCGTTTCCTTTTAAATCGAGATCAAGATTTCCACGAGCGTTCCCTGCTGCCACAACAAAGATAGTCTCTGGATTTTCAACGAATGTATTTTCTAGATAATAGAATGATTCACGTGGTGCCGACATTGGTGCACCAGGATAACCAATAGCAAAGCTCATATTAACAAATTTAACATTCTTCTCTTTAATATATTCTGCAGCTTTCTCTAAGTGATCAGAGATGGCCACATCTCCAGCAAAACCAACAAGGCCGTACATATCTAAATCTTTTAAAGCAAGGGCCGCTACGTGGGTTCCATGAGAAACAGGATATGGAGTATGAATAAGGGAATGCGTTTCACGAATATTGTTATTGTCTAACAGGAGGCTTAGGCCAGCATCATCTTGTCTTTGCCAACCCCAAGAATCATCGACTCTCCCATTTCCATCATTATCAATACCATCACCTACTAAATCAAATGGCGAGTTATATAATTTATGAGTTAATGAAGGGTGCATAATATCAAAGCCTGTATCAATAATAACAACAGGCTCACGAGTCTTGTCTTCAAAGATACTTAATCTACGCTCGTATTCTTCATTTGAAAGATTAAATTTTTTAAGCTGATCACTAACATTAAAAGGTACAACTTCATTATACTGGCCGATCAATTCCCCAGATGGTGTGAATGCCTTAAACTCTGAAACGAGATTAGCAAGAGGCGCTTTCATATTATAAACAACTTCGTAGTATTTTGAGACCTCGCCATCTTTACCAAGAACATCAATTCGATAAGGCTTTACAACAAAGAAGTCATCATCATTAGTTTCATCGTAACGGTAATGTTTAATTCCAATTTGCTTATATGAGCTTTGTGAGATTACCCATTGTTTTAAAATTGTAGGATCTTCGGCATCACCTTTCATAAGAATCTTTTCTTTTATTTTGTCTGAGACAATGCCATTTTCATCAATAACGTAAACACTTTTTAAGCGCTCTCCATTGTCAAAATATTCAAACTCAGCATGATATGTATAGATACCATCAGAACTCCAGGAGTCATTTGTTAGCATACGCCCTTGTTCATCGTATGTGCTAGCTCCCGTTTTTGAGCCCGTCTTTAAATATGTTTCAAAAGAAGACGTCAGTTTATTATTTTCACATTGGTAGGTCGTTTTCCAATTTCCATCGATTACGATTTTATTCGTTGGACAAGAAGCGGCCATAAGTGAAAGTTGAGATAAAATAAGAGTTGTTGCTGTTGTGATATATTTCATGCCACGGTTTTTACCACACATAGACGCACCGCAAACAATGCTTGAATAGATTACATGAAAAATTTTTAAGACCATATAGTTTCAATGAGTTAAATGTCTTTTTAATACCCCATCACCTATATTTCTGATCACTTTATATGGACGGATTCTGGCCTCTTCGCTAGTATGGCGCTCATGAACGAAATAGAGTTAGAGAAATTTATCAATACACCAGGGGCAGATCACCGCTCGCACCTTAATCGTCTTAAAAGAATTCAGGGACAACTTGAATCCCTCATAAATCTGGTTGAAGATGGAAAGTATTGTATCAATATCGTTCACCGCTCAAAAACAATTCGCGGCGCCCTTCGAGGTTTTGAAAGTTCAGTCATGGAAAATCACTTAAGAGGTTGTGTTGCAAAAGCGATCCAATCACAAGATACGAAACTGATTGATGAAAAAATTGATCAACTTTGTACAATTATCAGAAAGGACTAACCAATCTGAAATTCTGTAAAATTTGAGACTGGCAGCTCTTCAATAATTGTCACATTCGTAACCTTGGCCGTCTCTGGGCCGACCTTTAAAAATTCTTCGAGATTGGTTATATCGTCTAATTCGCCACTGGCCATAACCTCAACGCTTCCATCTTTGAGATTTTTTACATAACCAGTAATTGTAGGTGTATGTTTAAGAACATACTCGTATGTACTTCTTCGAAACCAAACACCCTGAACGACGCCTTCAACGCGGTATCTTCTGTTAATCATAAATCCATCCTAGCATGTTCATACATCTTGAAGATGTAATTTTTCTTAATTTATATGTTAAGATATTACCATGTGTTTTTCGATACAAGCGCAAACAAACTTGAAAGTGCTTTCACAAAAGCTTAATACTCCTTTAAACACGAAGGCTTATGAGTCATTTCGTCTGTTGCAAGAATTAGAAGCTTCTCTTGATCCGCAAGAATTAAAGAAAATACTGGGCCTAAAGAGAAAACCAAGTAGTGATATCTTTAAGTCAGCTGATAAAGAAGGGCGAATTTTTCCAAATTATTTTGCAAATGTTATGACGCAAGAATACGAAGAGAGAAGCATTTCACCAATGCGCTACCGTGTTCGCCCAAGAGGATCGCAAGAAGAAATTCCGACCAAATTCAATGTCTTTAATGCCAGACTTGATTCACTCGAAAAGAGACAAACATGGGCACCACTTTTTATGAAAAACCATGGAGTCATTGCCTTTGAAGCATTTTACGAATGGGTTGAAAGAAACGGCAAGAAAACTCTTATTAAATTTCTTCCACAAGATGGAAAGCTCATTCTTGCACCTTGTTTGTGGGATGAGTGGACATCAAATGATAAGCAAATAAGCTTTAAATCATTTGCTATCATAACAACTGATCCACCAAAGGAAATTGAAGAGATGGGACATGATCGCTGCCCTATCTTTTTAAAAGAAGAGTATTTAAACGACTGGCTTAACCCAAAAGGCTTAAGCAAAAATGATACATATGAGATTCTTACCCATCCGTACCAAGAGCATTATGATTACGAATGGGCCTAATGATTTTATTTTAAGAAATTGAAATAACTTCGTATTCACGAGTAATATCACCCGTTTCAACATCAAAGAAATCTCCAACTTCCATCCCTAAGGCTTCATTTCCAATGGGAGAGAAAACTGAAATAACAAGAAGTGGTGTTCCATCAAGATTTAGCATTGTTCCACCTGCAGTTGGTGTGATGAAGTAATGCCTTGTCTGATCATTGAATTTAAGTTCAACAAGTGAGCCTAGTGCGATTTTATCTCCCTTGGGAAGATCTTCAGAAAGCTCTTTAATCATGTTGATATCGATTTCTAGCTCATCAACACGCTTCTTTTGGGCCCCTGCAAGATAGCCTGCCTCAATAGCGCGAGTATCGTACTTACCTTCTTGGGCCATATCAGGCTCTTGAGACATCACTCGAGTCGTCTCAAATGCAGCTTTGGCCTTTGTCAGTTCTGTTTCTAAATTTTCAATAAGTGTAGAGATGATAGATTCTTTATTCATAATAAATAATTTCGCTAGATTACCTTTAAGAAATGGTTGTATTATTTTCAACAATATACCTCAAAATCCCCTTTTGTACTATAAATTGGGCATATGAAAATCTTGCTTACCTTGCTATGTGCACTATTAACTTTTTCGGCCCTTGCTACAACTAGTGAGAGAAATCCTCATGAGTATCAGATTCTTGCTCATGAAGACCTTGGTTCAGAAGTAAAAGAACAAGATTTTTACTTTGTCGTTGTTGAAGCCTTGAGGCTGTATCAAGACGAAGCGATAAAACAAAAGCGTGGTATTTCAGTGAAAACCCTCGACTGGCAAACTCCGTATTTTAGTGCTTGGGCCTTATACGATGACAAGGCAGATCACTTTAATATTAATTTCTGGGGAGGCTTTGCTCGCATGCCTAATATGACAAAAAGAGCATACGCCTTTACTGCCTGTCATGAGATAGGACATGTTCTTGGAAAAGCACCGCGTATGGAAAATAAGCATTTTTCACAAATGAGTACAGAAGGACAATCGGACTTCTTTGCAGCAGCAAGTTGTTATAAGAAATTTGTCATTAATAATCCAAACTACTTTGACTCTCCAATAGAGCTTGACCCATATGCGGCCTCACTGTGTCTAGAGAAGTTCTCTTCTGATAATTTTAACCAAGAGCTTTGTTTTGAGACAATGCAGGTTGCTCAAGACTTCCCTAAGGCCATTGCTCATATGAGTTCTGACCCAAATAAGCACGCTAAAATAACGAACTCAGATCCTACGACTGTTACCAAGACCCTGGATAGCTATCCAACATTACAGTGCCGTATGGATATCATCAAAAACGGGGCACTTCTTGAATTTAGCGGGGACGAAATATCAATAAAAAACCTCGAATCACGCTTGCCATGCTGGTTTGCAAATTCAGCTACTTCCCATATCCATTGACATAAAATAGCTCTAACGAGTTAAGAGAAAGTTTGCCGTATCTATATAATTTCTTAACTTCTGATATAATTTCAATATGCACGAACGTAACGGCGAACTCTATTCTAAGTTTGAAGAAATCATCAACTCAACAACACATAGCTTGGGTATTATCCTAGGAATAGTTGGAACAATTATGATGGTTTTGAAGGCCAAGTCTGGCATTCACACTTTCGCCTATACTGTATTTGGACTTTCAATCACTTTCCTTTATACAATGTCCACTCTCTATCATGGGACGGCCCATAAGAAGCTTAAGAATATTTTTCGTAAAATGGATCATATTGGCATCTATCTTTTGATTGCCGGCTCATATACGCCATTTCTTATGCTGGCCATTAAAGGTGAAACAGGAATGTGGATGATGATCAATATTTGGGCCTTGGCCTTTATTGGGATTCTGATTAAGCTTTTTGCCTTTAATCGTTCTGAAGTTCTTACGATAATTCTGTGTCTGATTATGGGTTGGATGGTTCTTGCTATTCGCACAGAAATGATCGCAAATCTAAGTTTTGATTGCCTTAAATGGATTGTCATTGGTGGCGCCTGCTATATGACAGGAGTTCTCTTCTACCTGCGTGAAAGTCTATACTTGGGTCATGCAATTTGGCATATTTGTGTCCTTTTAGGCACTACTTCTCACTTTTACGCAGTGTATGCATACGTCTAATCTTTCATAAACTTCAATAGATTTTTACTATGAGCTGACATAGATTCTTTATTGGATTCGTATAATTATTATTGTTATACTTTAGAAAATAAAGGAGAACGTATGAACACGATTAACCAATTAAAACTAATTCAAGCTGATGCACAAGTATACTTTATGAAACTTCACAACATTCACTGGAATGTAACAGGAATGATGTTTCAACCAATTCACGCGCTAACTGAAGCTCTATACAACGAATTTGCGATCGTTTTTGATGACCTTGCAGAAAGACAATTACAACTTCATCAGAAACCTGTTTTAACGATGTCAGGCGCACTCGAAATAAGCCGCATAAAAGAGACGAATGAGTCATCTTTTACAAGTACGCAAGCACTAGAGCTAATACTAAAAGACAATCAATACTTCCTAGAAGCCTTCAAAGAGTTATCGGCAACAGCTGGTGATGAAAACGATGCTACAACAGTCGCTTATGCAGACGAAAAAGTTGCTTGGCTAGAAAAAGAAAATTGGCAATTAAGAGCAATGCTAGAATAGTCTAAAATATCATTTAAAGCCGAAAGTCACCCTTTCGGCTTTTTTTTATTCTTTCCACTATCACCTTAAAAGCTTCAATCATATGATCCTTAACCTCAGATTCCTCGAGAACCTCTAGAGCGTGTGCAATGGCCTCATATGTACACAGAAAATTCTCACCAGGAGACTTTCTTAATTCGTAGATACTGTGTCCCACATCAATTAAGTGATATTTAGGCATACGCCCAAGTACTTCTTCACGCTTGTGAAATTTCTTGGCCTTTGACCAAGAACCGTCAGGTACAACAAGACAAGTCTGCTTACCTTCTTCGGCCTTATAATCCTGCAAAGGAAGTGAGTCTTGTGTTGGAAAAAGATAGATATAATCAAATGTATCAAAGTCGAAAAGCTGGGGCCCAAAAGGCTCATGAACATTTCCTCTTTCGAAAATTTCACATTTCTTAAGTACCTTGGTCGCGAAATAGGCCGTATTACTCGTCAGCCATCTCTCAGTATAATGCATAGGGATGATGACTTTAGTTTGGTTAGCAAACGGTTTAAGCACGTCACAAAAGCACCAATGAGTATTGATGCGACAATTTGGACAGCGGGAATCTCTTGTATCTCGGCGTGACTTTGACATAGGTTTGATTTATCATAATTAGTGCATTTATTCGATTTTAAAATAAAGGAAAGGTAAAAAATGAATTATTTTAGTGATGAAAGTGAATGGAAGTGGATGCTTAGAAACGCAATTGATTGGAAAACTATTATTCCAATGTACTATCCTAACTTCCCTACTGAAGACGGCTTTAATAATGAAGAAGAAATCCTAAGCTTTATGGAAGAGCTTCTTACTCAAACAGGTAGCTGGGCAGCTGATGCAGTCTATACCAGAGCAGAGGCCATTGATCAAAATGGTGCTGGAGAAGTTAAAGATGGTAGAACGATTCCTGGCCCAGAATTAAATGCATTCTATCAAGAGGCAACTGAGCTGGGAGCATTTGGAGTAAGTCTTCCTACTGATTTTGGAGGAATGGGACTTCCTGCTGTTGCACTAATGGTTTTACTAGAACAACTATCACGAGCGTGTAACTCTCAATGTACACAGCTTGCTTTCTTTACTTCAATCGCAGATATGGTTCACCGTTTTTGTGACCACGAAACAGCACAAAGAATTGTTCCTAAAATTATCTCAGGAGAACTTTCAGGATCAATGAATTTAACAGAACCTGGCTGTGGTTCAGATCTTGGTATGATTAAAACTTCCGCAACTCCAGTTGGAGATGGCACATATAAGCTAAATGGTTCTAAGATATTTATCACTAATGGTGGTGGCGGTATTGGCTTTGTATTGGCCAGAGTAAAAGGTGCACCAGAAGGACTTTCAGGTTTATCACTCTTTCTATGTGAGCAAGATGAGCCAGGTGTTGAAGGCCCTAATTTTATCGTTGCCAAAAACGAACATAAGATGGGAATGCATGGATCATTTACTTGTGAAATCGTTTATGAAAATTCTATTGCTCGCCTAATTGGTGAAGAAGGCCAAGGATTCAAGTATATGCTTCACCTCATGAATGAAGCACGTATCGCTGTAGGTATGCAGGCACTTGGTGGAATTGAAGGCTGTATTGGCTATGCTAGAAAATATGCTGATGAGCGTATGCAATTTGATAAGCCGATTTCAGAACTACCACTTATGAAAAGAAATCTTGAAGACTTTGAAACTGAAAGAGATGCAATTAGAGCACTACTTGTTGATACGATTTCTTCATATGATATTTTTCAAAAGTTAGATCTAAAAAAGAAAATAACAGGAGAGCTTACAAGCGAAGAAGAAGCTCAATTTAAGAATGCTTCAATTTGGACAAGAAAACGCACTCCTCTTGTTAAGTACTATTCATGTGAAGCTTATACATACCTCTCAACTAAGGCCATTCAAGTTCTTGGTGGTTATGGATTTATGGAAGAGTATCCTATGAGTCGCTATCACCGTGATTCGTTTGGTCCACTTCTATACGAAGGAACAAGTCAAATTCAAGCGCTCATGGCCCTTAAAGACATGATTAAATATATTGCAAAGAACCCTGACAAATACTTTAAGAATCTCTTTATTAAGCACCCTGCATTTAGTTGGGTTAGTGCGGAAAGCAAAGAACAAAAAGAGCTTACTTCAACACAATATACTTTTAAGAAAAGTCTTGTGAAATTAATCATCAAATGTCTCAAGCCAGATAGCCTTTCAGATCTTGCAAACCCAAAGGCATGGATGAATGAAGAAAATGTCGACAAACTAATGATCCACGCTGAAACGATCTGCCAAGGACTTTCATATCTTGAAACATTAAGAGTTCTTGCAAATCACGCTTCAATCGATAAAGAGAGATATGATTTATTCTCTCGCTACTTAAGACTTGTTACACCAAGACTAACAGCAATTTATAATGATTGGGATTTAAGATAATGAATGAAGCCTCTTATTAAAAGTGAGAGGCTTCTTATTTTAAAGTATATTCTTCAATATTTTGATAATCATACTTAACATTGTTATTTGAGCATTGTGTTTCATATTCAATTTTTTCGATCATTGCATTTCGAGAAGCAGCTGAATTGGCTTCAATTGTATAAGTATACTTTTGCGACAAGACCTTTTCGTTTGCAGATCGATCAGTAACGATACTTCTTACAAAGATATTTGAATTTGGAAATGAATAAACAATTCCAATTCCTGCAAAATTTGCGTAAACCTGGTTAGGATTTCCATTATTGAAGAAGGCCTGACAAAATAATTGCATAAATCCATCTTCATCTGTTTGCACTTGAGTCTCTAAGAGCTCACCAGGTACATCGAAGGCACCAGATACAACTTGTAGGCTTATTTTATTATTATAAACAGCATCAATACTTGCCCTTACATTTCTAACACTCGGGTTAGCACTACAAGAACCTTTTCTAACTTCAAACTTAACAGTCTCGATATCATCAGTACTTGCTAAATTCATACGCATTGCTCTTAAACGAGAACAAGCAGAGCGAGCATTAGATAGAGAAAGTTCATCTAAAGACGGCTGAACTTCAACTATACTACCAACTTGAGAACTAGAAATAGGTGCAGGACCACCACCGTACTCACCACATGACGACATCACAAATGTGCCGGTGATGGCCAATAAAATATGAAAGAATTTAGATTTTAAAACCGTATTCATCAACTAACTATTCGGATTCGGTTAACTAAACTTAAATTTCCATGGCCGTGAAATAGCTCAAGTGTTAAATTTTACCTATGAAATTCAAAACAAAATTAGGCGAATACCAAGCAGTAGAAACCGCTGATGGACATCTAACACTACACAGTGGCCTCTATGATGAGAATTGTCATTCAACTGCTGGTGCCTATGAAGAGACCCTTCATAACTACGTCTATGGCTGCAGCATCATTGACCGAGCAAACAACTCACCTATAACAATTTTAGAGATTGGCCTTGGGGTAGGCCTAGGAGTTCTTGCAACATTCAATGAAGCAAAAAACTGTCAAAATAAGATCAAATTTATCTCAACAGAAATTGACCCTGAACTAGCTCAATGGGTTTGTCGACAACATGGTTTTTCAAATGGCGAAATTTCAAATGATAAAATCAAGTTTAACATAGACGATAATTTTGAAGTTGAAATTCTAATTGGTGATGCCAGAGAAACTATAAAGAAACTTATCCTAGAAGAAATTAAAGTGGATTGTATTTTTCAAGATGCTTTTTCGCCTACAAAAAATCCTTCTTTATGGACAAAAGAATGGTTCAGGAATCTGCGTAGCTTATGTAATAATAATTCCGTAATGACAACATATAGCGCATCAGTCAAAATTAGAAAGGCCATGCTCGAAGCAGATTTTCACGTTACCAATATGAAAGGTTTTGGCAATAAACGAACGGCCACTCGTGCTTTTACTGACGGCCTATTCAAAGACGAGAAATTAGAGGGAGAGCTCAGTCGATCAAAGACTCCCCCTTTTTCAGATAAGGATTTAAATGAAATTTGATATGTTTAACTTAAAAGATAATGTGATTTGTAAGCTCTTCAACATTGAATACCCTATCATTCAAGGTGGGATGGTTTGGGTTTCTGGCTCAAAATTAGCGGCAGCAGTAAGCAATGCCGGAGGCTTAGGCCTTATTGGTGCAGGTTCAATGAAACCGGATCTTTTAAGGGAGCATTTAAGAAAAGCTAAATCACTTTTAGATGATGGTAAGCATATTGGAGTCAATGTCCCTCTTCTCTATCGTCTTGCAGAGGAACAAATCCAAACTTGTCTTGATGAAGGCATTAAAATCTTTTTTACATCAGCAGGCTCACCTAAGAAATATACAAAGTTTTTAAAAGATCAGGGATGTACAGTTGTCCATGTCACTTCAAGTCCTGCCCTTGCAAAAAAATGTGAAGATGCGGGCGTTGATGCAGTTGTCGCAGAAGGCTTTGAGGCCGGTGGCCACAATGGACGAGACGAAATTACAACAATGTGTCTTATCCCACAAGTTTGTGACACAGTTAATATTCCTGTTATTGCGGCCGGTGGCATCTTTGATGAACGCACAATTGCCGCAGGCCTTTGTCTTGGAGCAAGCGGTGTCCAACTTGGAACTCGCTTTCTTATGACCAAAGAAAGTAGCGCCCACCAAAATTATAAAGATCTTATTTTAAAAGCAGGCCCTGGAGACACTCGCCTTCAGATGAAACCATACGTTCCCGTAAGACTCTTAAATAATAAATTTGCCATGGAGTCACTTAAACTAGAACTCGAATGTGCATCAGTTGAAAAGCTCGTTGAACATTTAGGAAAAGGCCGCGCCAAGCTTGGAATGCTTGATGGCGATATTGATGAAGGTGAATTAGAAGTTGGCCAGGCCTCGGGGGCCATTGACGATCTTCCAAGTGTGGACGAGGTTATGTTAAAACTATCATCGGTTTTTAATTAATTACCAACCTTTATAATCTTGAAATTGGCCGGCCCTATAACGACGATCTAATTCTTTATAGAAGATTTTCATATATTGAAAATCTTCTACTTTTATACGAGCATCCATAAGCTCTGTATAAGTTAATTGCGTAAAGCGCTTTGCCTTGGTTAGATCATTATCGAAGTATTCACGATACAACTCGAATTGATATGGAAATAAATCAACTCCTTTAAAACCAGAGCAATATTTAAAATATGCAGTAAATTTAAAACGATCATACTCAGGACTTTTAAACCTATTTCTAAGACTAGAAAAGAAATTATTATAATAATTTTTTCTTTGTGGAGTATTAAAGTAGAGCGCTAACAATTTTCGTTTTAAATAATAATCATCAAACTTAAGATTATTATCAATACAAAACTCTAAATTATTATAGAGCTGAATCTCACGTTCAACCTGAGTATGGTACATATTCTCTAATTCAAATATTCTTTCAAAGGTCCTCAAATACAAAGAAGCTATCTTCCTCTCCTCTTCAGTATCATTCTTTAAATTTGCCATTACATAATCAAACACATCGTCTCTAATTCCATCACCATTTTTATCAACTCCTCTAAGCGTATCACTTAGATCCTGCTTTAATAGTACATGTATTGGTGGAGTTGATCTCATTTTCTCAATGATCCCATAGAGTAATAAACCTATCGCATTGGCCTGAGTAGCAAAAATGAAACAAACCAAAATTTTTAACATTAAACTATTAGTTATTTTTTTCATTTATGAAATCCGTTATTGTACCATTATCATGTTATGTCCACGATCTTTATCAGAATAAAATATTGCTGTGACAAAAGTTTTAGTCCACGATTCAGATGTAGGGTATTGCAAATTAAACATCCTATACCTAGGATATACTCTAACAACAAAATCTTCGATACCATCATTATTGATATCACCATAGGAAGTAACGAATACTCTCCTGTCACATATAACATAGTCATCACTTAAAGAAGATTTTTCACATTCGTAAAAAATATAATCTAGTTCCTCACTCCCATGTTTTTTTGTATAGATTACTGCCTTATTTGAATCCTTAAGCTTGATACCAATCTCTGAATTATCTTTATTATAAAGTGTAATCTTCTTCTTATCTTTAAGAGCATACTCTTTTTCATACTCACCTGCATTTAACTGAGCTAGGTTATACAGAGTTTGAATTTCTGAAACTTTGAGAAGATATACACATGAATCTGTAGAAATATTATTTACGAGTGATTTATAGGAAATTAAATCTGTGGCCACAACATGATCACCCTTTGGCTCAACAGATGCAATGAATAAATCAATAGGTTTTAAACGATCATCAAGGCATGCCAAATCAAATGTTTTTTTTAAATCATTTTCATTATCTAAAGGACGAAAACTATATTTCTTATTTCTTGTAGAGACTATATCCACCACCTCTTTATTGAGACTAAACCTAATTTTATCATTTCTTAGAATCTTTCTATTTTTTATAAAAGTAGATAATTTAGCATAAGCATCGCTAACACTTTTCTCATAGACACGGGATTGTTTCATTATCTTGCCAAGTGTTACATCTTGATTCCGGTTATATTTAAATTCTTTATTGAATCTTTTCTTATATTCATCTTCAAGATTCAAAAATTCTTTATAAATAAAGTTCGAAAATTCATAATATTTTTCGAAGCGAACAAAATCACCACAAGACTTTAGAAACTGAGAAATCAAAATAGGTAATTCTTCATCTTCAATTTTTCTTTGCTGAATTCTTTGAGAAGGAATCATGCCACTAGAAAGAGCGAAGAATGCATTATATAAACGATTCTCCCATGCGTACTCAATAGCTGTAACTCCACTTGCTAGTTTCGTTAATGAATTAATACCAAAATTATTATAATCCTTAATATTTGGATTCTTTAAAGCGGCTTTGATAATCTTATCATTAAGATCTGTGTTTTTAATTTTAGCAATAAATGGAGCAAGCTCATAAAGATATTCACCAATATCCTTGCGATTAGAAAACTCCAGGATATAAAGAAGAGGTATGACATCTTCTCCATTAGAGTTTTCAAATCTCTCTACAAATGAATATCCTGATTTATATAAATCACTAATGCTATTTTTATCTAAGTAAAAGCTAGTCTTATAAGTATTCGTAACAAGCATTAGAGACTCATTAACACTAAAACCAGCTTTAGCAAGTGCCTTAGCTTTATCAAACAACTTCTGATCTTCTTTGATCATGGTAAAGATATTATTGTATTTATTTTTTCTTTTGAATGGTTCTATATTCATCAAATCAGTCATGTATGACTTTCTTGCCTTTTCGCTAAATTTATATTTCGATAAAATTGGAAAAAAGTAGTCATCATACATTGATGCCTTTAATAAGGTATCATTTCCAACAACGTTCGTTATTTCATCGACATTTCCATTATAAAAATAACTTAAACGTAACGCCAAAAACTTTAAAAAGTCTGAATTGTAATGATTAAATAGTATTTTTAAATTTTCGAAATTATGACTACGAACCGCTTCTAAAACATATGCAAAAGAAGAAGAATAGTGATTTACATCCTGCTTACTTCTATAGCTTACGAAATTACTTTTGTAAGCTATAAGACGAGAATACAATGCAAAAAAATATTCATCTGAGGGTATTTTTATATTTGTAAAAGTAACTTCGCCAACCTTCAACTCAGGCTTGTCTATTATAAGTTTTTCAAATAATTTCTTATTTGTTTCCAACCTTTCTTTTAATAACTTTTGGCTATCTTTGTTTCTGACAAGCTTCACAACGTCCTTATCTTCACAAAGAAAAAATTCGTCGGCATATAAACCGTATGTCACCTTACATGTATATACTATTTCTTCTTTTTTTATATAAATAGATTTGTATGCAAAAACTGAGTAACTACACAATAAGAAGACAACAAAGTATTTCATAATATTTTTTTTCAATTAAAACTTCCCAATTATTAATTTATCTATTTATCGACAAATAAAACCTGTTCATTAAACATATATTACTGTTTGATAATCTATATTTGTGGCGCCGCTCTGATCCTGACTATTTTTAACAGTTACTTTGTGTCACCTGTTCAATCTTTTTTTTAGATAATAACCATCTAATATTGTTATGTTTTTTGGCATGGCCCTTGCTTTATATAAAGCAAGGAGGTGAAAAAAAGTCCTAACACTAGGCACACACAACACACGCACATTACACAGACATTTTGACGGAGGAAAACGCAATGAATGCAATCGCGATGAATGGATTATCGTTTGGTTTCTATCGTGAATTGGCCATGACACTAGTATGGTATATTGGCTCACTCTCGTTGATGTTATCGCTATTTGTTTTTGTTATCAGACCAAAATTTGGTCTAGCGCAAGCGCAGCAAGCTGAATTTAGAACACAGATGGAGATTGCAAAATTTATTCACACAAGAAAGTCCCAAGTAGCATTTGGGAATGAAAAAAACTGGAAGTATCTACGTAAGCAAGTCTTTCGTATCCAAGGCACAAAGTGTCTAAAGTGTGGAATCGAGCACGACAATATGCACATTGATCATATAAAACCTAAATCGATTCACCCACACTTAGAGTTTATGATTGATAACCTTCAGGTTCTTTGTCCAAGTTGTAACCGTGAAAAGTCGAATAAAGAAGAAGTCGACTATCGCAAGGGACATCATTTAATGGCATTAGTAAATACCATTAAGGAGAATAAGTTATTAAGAGAAAGGTATACTTATGACTTTGACAAGCTAACGGGCCTTACAAAAGAAAAAATGCAATTTGAATTAGCAGCATAATCAAATGAAAGAAGGGAGCGCAGGCTCCCTTTTCAATTATAGATATTCGATTTTAGTTACTGAAAATAAAAAGACGTCCTCTTCAGTTTCGACCATTGTCTCTACTGAGGAAATTGAAGGCCTACGGCCCTTATAGTACACATCGATCATACCAGCGTTTGTAATCGCATAATCAAGTTTTGAATATTTAAAAAGTTGAGTTACAAGTCCACCAGATCCACTTAAGTAATAATTTGTATACGCAGATGATCTTGTATAGTCGTAGCCAAGATCATGAGAAACATTCTTAATAAGAAAGTTATCACCTTCTCCAACATTGCAATTGAAAACATTCAAACTATTGTTCCATTCAAGAACTTGTGTAACTTCACATTCAGCTGAAATAACTATTTCATTTGTCAGCATATTTGTAATTTCAAAGTCAAATTGAAATCTTGCCGTAGACTTGGCACTTGCATTCGAACTAATAAAAATAAATGATAAAAGTAGCGTCAAAATTATTCTATTCATAAAAACTCCCTAATAAAAATTTAAAGATAGATTATAAATTTTGAAATGAATAGAATATATTCAGGATATGAAAGTTGGAAAAACTCTCCCCGATTTTGTCACACGAGTAACAAATTTAGACACAATTAAATAAAATCAGTCATTTATATCATCACTACCAGGATTAAATAGATTGAAATTGAGCACTAAAGTAACAACATCTTCATCAGTATCTTCAGAAACTATCTTTTTAAAATCTTCAAAAAATCTCAAGTAAAGAGCAATGATTTGTTGTCTTGCAGATTGGCTTGCATTAAAAACCATAGAACCGTAAGCATCTTTTTCTGACTTATCCTTTATATTTGCGATGGCCTTTTCAAGCCAGAACTTACGAATATCATTCATTTGCTGACGGCTACCTCGATCACTAATTTTAATTTTTCCAGCACGATAGATTCCATCGACTTTTTCAATCAATTTATTATTTTCACAAATAACTAGAATATCATTAACTTCTTTTATACTAAGGCCTGTGGCCTTTGCTAGAAACGAATCCTGATGAAAGCTAAGTTTTTTATATGCAGGTAAATCCAAACAAATAAGAACAATTCCAATATTTGGGTTATCAAAATAGTGTTTAGTAATCTCAAGGCGCATCTTATTATAATTATCAAGGAGTGGAATTGACTTCTGTGAAGTTAATTCGAAGACAAGGGCCATCGATTCCATCTCATCAAGTCCAAATACGATTTGTAAGAAATCATTTAAACACAGTCCTGTCTCGCCACTTTTTAAACGTCTTAATTTTGATGTAGTAATGCCACATGAGCTAGAGATGTCATTTAAGGATTTATTACTAAAAATAAAATCAAGTAATTTAGATGGCTCTTGTAAGGTATCTTGATAGCGTAAATAGGACAAAAGAATATTTTTAAGATCAATCTTAAATATGTCACACAAAGATAAAAAGTCTTCCCATGAAGTCTTTGAATGACCTTTTTCCCAACGATGGACAATATTAGAGCTGGCGCCTAATTTCTGATTAACCCATTCTTGGCTTTTGTCACCACGAATTGATCTTATTAACTGTTGTGATAATTCATCAAAATCAAAATCTGTCGTAATACTCATAATCTCTTATCGACAAATTTCATTCATATTTAAGTGAAATATTGGATAAAAAAATGCTAGGGCCTAAGCTCTAGCATTTCCTTTATAACGTCTTATATGAAGGATAGATATCTTCGTAAGAGTTTACACCGTGATTACTATCGCGTTTAAAGATATCCTTACGCTTTAGATCCTTAACATTTTCATAGCCAGCAGCTGCGACAATTTCTCTAACGGCCTCAACTGTTGCGTGGTGAAAGTTTGCAACACGCTTACCTTTTTGATCCACATTAAGACCTTTAACGAGATCAGGGTTTTGCGTTGTGATACCAACTGGACACTTATTTGAATTACAAGTAAGAGCTTGAATGCAGCCAATTGCAAGCATCATTGAGCGCGCGCCATAACATGCATCAGCACCAAGTGCGATGGCCTTTACAATGTCAAAAGCTGTAAAAATCTTTCCAGCGGCAATGACTTTGATTTCATCCTTTAGGCCGTATTCAGTTAAAATATTAACGACAGCTGTTAGACCTTCAATTAAAGGTGTTCCAATTGAGTCAGAAAACTCTAAAGGGGCAGCACCTGTTCCTCCCTCGGCACCATCAACTGCTATATAATCAGGATAGTTTCCAAGCTCTTTAAAGGCCTCAACCATTTCGACAAACTCGTCTCTACGCCCAAAACATAATTTAATACCTACTGGCTTGCCTCCACTTAACTCCCTTAAGCGTTGAATGAAAGCAACCATCTCTGTCGCATCTCTAAACTCTTTGTGAGATGGAGGTGAGTCAACCTCAGTGCCCTGTTTAACTCCACGAATACGTGCAATTTCAGCAGTATTCTTTCTGGCCGGTAAAATCCCCCCATGCCCAGGCTTTGCACCTTGAGAAAGTTTTAACTCAATCATCTTCACCTGATCCAATGTGGCCTTCTCTTTAAAGCTCTTATCACAAAAGCCACCTTCTGGAGTTCGTGCCCCGAAGTAGCCTGTTCCAATTTGCCAAATAAGATCACCTCCACCCTTTAGATGATAGTCACTAATTCCACCTTCTCCTGTATTGTGAGCAAAGTTATTAAGCTTAGCACCAAGGTTTAATGCTTCAACTGCACGCGAACTTAGAGAACCAAAACTCATTGCAGAAATATTGAATATTGAAAGATTGTATTTCTGATCACAATGCTTGCTCCCAACCACGACTCTGAGATCTTTTTGGACTTCATAAAATTCTTTAGGATACATTGAATGATTGATCCATTCATAACCTGTTTCATAAACGTCTTTTTGAGTTCCAAAAGGTTTTGTACTAAGTGCTAGCTTTGCTCTTTGATAGATAACGTTTCTAGTTGTTCGTGGGATGGGTGTTCCATCTTCATCTGATTCAATAAAGTATTGATAGATCTTAGGCCTTAGATCTTCCATAACATAACGAAAGCGTCCAACAACAGGATAGTTGCTCTTTAGTGTATGCTCACTTTGCACTAAATCGTAAAAACCCAGTAAATAGATTGGGACTAAGATTAAGTACTGATAGTAGAAGAACTCATTAAAAAAGACTCCAGCAAATATCGTTGCCACGTTTGTAATAAGAAAAAACAACCAAAATAATTTACGTGGACTAACCCCGCGACCAAGATAGGCCATAGATACCTCATTCGTAGTGAACAAATTATGTTTTAATTTGTCAGTTTTATACTATTTATGACTTACTTATCGTCAACATTTACATTTGTTTTACAATGAAATTGCTCGTGAATTGTTAAGATTAGTTAAACACAAACACGAGAGACACCTATGTGCAAAAAGACTTATTCATTAAAAAATCTAAATAAAACAAATACACTCTTTCTTTTAATCACACCACTAATTGCTATTGCAGGAACAATTGCATGGCTTAAAATTGATGGTTTTGATTGGAGAATTTTAGCGTTATCGTTAATTTTCTATATCGCAACGGGGCTAGGAATAACGGCCGGATATCACCGACTATTTGCTCACAGGTCCTACCAAGCGAGTTGGCCAGTAAGACTTTTACTACTGATATTTGGAGCTGCGGCAGTACAAAACTCTGCACTTAAATGGTGTAATGACCACAGAGTTCACCATGGAAAAGTAGATACCGAACTGGATCCATACAATATCAATGAAGGGTTTTTCTACGCTCATATGGGCTGGATTCTACTTTTAGAAGATCAAAATGAGTACAAGTACTCTAAGGACCTACTAAAGGATCCAATGGTTATGTTTCAACATAAATTCTATCTTGGCTTCGTTGCACTTTTTAGCTTTGGCCTGCCAGCACTCATTGGATACCTATGGGTAGGATCTTGGCTAGGTGGCCTATTTGTGGCCGGTGTTGCTAGAATTGTTTTTGTTCACCACTGTACATTCTTTATCAATTCACTATGTCACGTTGTTGGGACTCGCCCTTACGATAAAGGACAAACAGCACGTGATAGCTGGATTATGGCGCTTTTCACATATGGTGAAGGTTATCATAATTTCCACCACACATTTCAAACTGACTACAGAAATGGAATTAAATGGTATCACTTTGATCCAACAAAGTGGCTCATTCGATCTTTAAACTTCGTAGGGCTTACGTGGAATCTTAAGAGGACACGTCCTGAGTTAATTCAAGCCAAAATTCAGGCCTAAACGAAGCTTATATACCTGTTAAAGGCACACCAGAATAGAAATGGTGTGCCTTTTTTTTCCTCCACCATACCCCAGATAAAAACCTTGCTAAAATTGATATATGTTCGATTTAAAGCAAGAAGATATTGGTCATGACTTTATTCTCGATGAAGAGTTTTTTGAAAACTTTACTTCATCTCATACAAGAAAATCTTATCTAAATGATATTAACCAATTCTTATGCTGGATTAGTGATTACTATAAGCTTAATGACTACGATTCAATTGAGCGTATACATATCATCAAATTTAGAAATTACCTCTCTGAATTTGGAGGTCACAATCAAAACCCTTCAACACCAAAGACGATCAATCGAAAGCTTGCGAGTTTAAGCGCATTCTTTAAGTATCTCGTCGAGAAAAATCAACTTAAGGCCAATCCTGTCTCAAGTGTTAGAAGACCAAGAAGTGAAGTTAAATCCCCAACTAATGCCCTTAACAAGCAACAGGTTTTAGAGCTATTTTATCATATGGGACAAAATGAAAAGAGCAAGTATCTTCACTTAGCACTCTTTACAACGTTCTTTACAACGGGACTTAGAAAGAGTGAAATTTTAAATCTACGTTTTAAAGATTATCAAATACAAGGCGCTAATAAGATTCTTCAATATCGTGCAAAAGGTGGAAAGCTTGGTAAGAAAGTTTTGAATCCTATCGCGATAAAGGCCCTTGATGAATATATTGAATGGATGAATGAGAATGAACGAGACACAGCAGAAAATGACTGGCTTTTTCAACCAACTAGAAATCCAAGTGATCCAACAAATTTAAACAAACCTATAAACCCGAGAACAATTAATGAGCTTTTAGACAAGTATGCTCTTAAAGCAGGTATCGGATTTAAAATTACTCCCCATTCGGCCAGGGCCACTTTTATCGGAGAGCTCCTAGAAATTGGTGTCGATATCTACACAATTGCAATTGAAGTAGGTCACGCATCAGTGAAAACAACAGGTGAATACGATAAGAGAAGAAACAAAATTAAAGAGTCTCCTACACTAAAATTAAACTGGGAATAAGTTAGTTTTTTTATTTCGCACCCCATTGTTCGTATATTTTAACAAGATATAGTAGTGTCAAAAATATTACGGCCACAATATATGGTATAAACACATCGTGTCAAAGACTCCCCTTGCTGATAAAAATTAGATGACAGAATTTTTAAGACAGTATTTTTTTTCTAAAAATAAGACTTGAAAAAGTGCCGAAACCCCTTGTTTAATGGGTCTAGAAAGACACATCAACCTGATCAAGTATAAAAATTAGCGGCCCTTAAAAAAAAAGAAATATCTATTGAGTCTTGTGTATTGAAATAGAATGTAGGCAGTCATACACTGAATAAGAACAACACAACACGATCTTATTAAATAACATTTAAGAGATTTTATATTTTTTTTACTAAATATAAGTTGCATGTATTTAGCACACACACGCTATTGCAAAAGTTAAGGAGGAACTTGTGACTTCACCAATTCTAGCACAGAATGACGATAGATTCGTCCTTTTCCCAATCGAATACAATTCAATCTGGGAAATGTACAAAAGACACATGGCAGTTTTCTGGACTGCTGAAGAAATCGACTTGGCCCAAGATATTACTGACTGGGAAAAGTTAAATGACAATGAGAGACACTTCATTACTCACGTACTTGCATTTTTTGCAGCAAGTGATGGGATTGTTAATGAAAACCTAGCTGTACGTTTCTACAATGATGTACAAAACCCTGAAGCTAGATGTTTCTATGGTTTTCAAATTGCAATGGAAAACATTCACTCTGAAACTTACTCTCTACTAATTGATACATATGTAAAAGACGCTAAAGAAAAAGATCGTCTTTTCCACGCTGTTGATCACTTTGAGCCAGTTAAGAAAAAAGCTGACTGGGCAATGAAGTGGTTATACTCAAAAAATACATTTGCTGAAAGATTAGTTGCATTTGCTGCCATCGAAGGAATCTTCTTCTCTGGTTCATTTTGTGCAATCTTCTGGCTAAAGAAAAGAGGCCTAATGCCAGGTCTATGTACTTCTAACGAGTTTATTTCTCGTGACGAAGGTCTACACTGTGAATTTGCAGTTCTTCTACACTCACTACTTGATAAAGAAGAACAATGTAGCAAAGAAAAGATCAAAGAGATCCTTACTGAAGCAGTTGAAATTGAAAAAGAATTCATCACTGATGCAATTCCAGTTTCTCTAATTGGTATGAATGCAGACCTGATGAAGCAATATATTGAATTTGTAGCTGATTTCTGGATGCAACAATTTGGTCTAGAGACTCACTATGGTGCAGCGAACCCATTTGACTGGATGGAGCTAATTTCTCTTGAAGGTAAAACAAACTTCTTTGAGAAGAGAGTTTCTGAATACCAAAGACCAGGTATTCTTTCTGAAAAATCAGAAAACACATTCACACTAGACGCGGAGTTTTAAGAAATGTACGTACAGACAAGAAGTGGCGAGAGAGAGCCAATTAAATTCGATAAAATTACAGACAGAATCAATACACTTGCCTTTGGACTAGAAGGTAATGTTGATGCAACAATGATTACTCAAAAAGTAATCGAAGGTATCTACGACGGTATTACAACAACTGAACTAGATGGACTTGCAGCCGAAACAGCTGCATACCTTGCAACAAAGCACCCAGACTATAACGTACTTGCTGGACGTGTTGCAGTTTCTAACCTTCACAAAGAAACAAAAGGTTGTTTCTCTGAGAACGTTAAGGAAATGTACCACTATGTTAACAAGGCAACTGGTGAGCACGCTCCTCTTGTTTCAAAAGAACTATATGAAACAGTAATGGCAAATGCTGAATTACTAGATAAGACAATCGTTGATAAGCGTGACTTCAACTACGACTACTTTGGATTCAAAACTCTTGAGAAGTCTTACCTTCTTAGAATGGATGGTAAAATTGTTGAAAGACCAGGCCAAATGCTACTTAGAGTTTCTGTTGGTATCCACATGAATGACATGGATGCTGCAATTGAAACATATAACCTAATGAGCCAGAAGTTCTTTACTCACGCAACTCCGACTCTATTTAACTCGGGAACAACTAAGCCACAGCTTTCTTCTTGTTTCCTACTAACAATGAAAGATGATTCAATTGATGGAATCTACGACACTCTTAAGCAAACTGCACTGATTTCTCAGTCTGCTGGTGGTATCGGTCTATCAATCCACAATATTCGCGCAAAAGGTTCATTCATCAAGGGAACTAATGGTACGTCGAACGGAATCGTTCCAATGCTAAAAGTTTTCAATGATACTGCTCGCTACGTAGATCAAGGTGGTGGAAAGCGTAAAGGTTCATTTGCAATTTATCTTGAGCCATGGCACGCAGATATCTTCGAATTCCTAGAAATGAAGAAGAACACTGGTAAGGATGAGCAAAGAGCGCGTGACCTTTTCTACGCACTTTGGACGCCAGACTTATTCATGAAGCGTGTTGAAGAAGATGGACAGTGGTCACTATTTTGCCCACATGAGTGTCCAGGTCTAGCTGAATGTTATGGTGCAGAATTTGAAGCTCTTTACACTCGCTACGAGGCAGAAGGTAAAGCTAAGAAAACAATCCGTGCACAAGACCTTTGGTTTGCAGTACTTGAATCACAAACAGAGACTGGTTCTCCGTACATGCTTTACAAAGATGCAGCTAACGAAAAATCAAACCAAAAGAACCTAGGTACAATCAAGTCGTCAAACCTTTGTACTGAAATTCTTGAATATACAGCACCTGATGAAGTTGCTGTTTGTAACCTTGCTTCAGTTGCTCTTAACAAATTCGTTAAGACTGACAAAGATGGAAATGTAACATACGACCACAAACACCTTTATGAAGTTGTTTACCGTATGACGAAGAACCTTAACAGAATCATCGACATCAACTACTACCCAGTAATTGAAGCGAAGAATTCTAACATGAGACACCGTCCAATCGGTCTTGGTGTTCAAGGTCTTCAAGATACTTTCTTTATGATGAGACTACCATTTGAGTCTGAAGCTGCACTTCAGCTTAATAATGACATCTTTGAGACAATCTACTTTGCAGCTGTAACTGCTTCAAAAGATGATGCAATCATTGATGGGCCATACTCAACTTACGAAGGTTCTCCAATGTCACAAGGTCAATTCCAATTTGACATGTGGGGACATACTGCTCACTCAGGAAACTGGGACTGGGATGGACTAAAAGCAGAAGTTGCAAAGCACGGTGTAAGAAACTCTCTTCTAGTTGCTCCAATGCCAACGGCATCAACTTCACAAATCCTTGGTAACAACGAGTGTTTTGAGCCAATCACTTCAAATATCTACGTAAGACGTGTTCTTTCTGGAGAATTTGCAGTTGTTAATAAATTCTTAGTTCGCGACCTAATTGATCGTGGCCTATGGGATGATACTTTAAGAAATGAAATCATTGCTAACAATGGTTCAATTCAATCAATTGAAAGAATCCCAGAGGATTTAAAAGCTCTATACAAAACTGTTTGGGAAGTTAAGCAAAAAGCAGTTATTGATATGTCTGCTGGACGTGGCCCTTATATTGACCAAGGTCAGTCACTTAATATTCACCTTGAAAACCCTAACTTCGGGAAACTTTCTTCAATGCACTTTTACGCTTGGAAGAAAGGGCTTAAGACAGGTATGTACTACCTACGTTCACGTGCTGCAGTTAACGCTGTTCAGTTCACAGTAAAGAATGAAGGTAAGAAAACTCCTGAGCAACTTGAGCAAGAAGCGGCAGCAATGGTTTGTTCAATCGACAATCCAGAAGATTGCCAAATGTGTGGAAGCTAGAAGTTACATTAAAATTAAATTTGATCCAACTCCGGTTGAATCGAAGTGCTAGAAAGAGGGGCCAAGGGATTTGGCCCCTCACTACATTTAGAGCGATAATATGAAAATTGAAACAAATCAAAAACAAGATAACGCAAAATTTTGGCAAGAGGGATGGGATAAAGGCTTCACAGGCTTTCATCAGAGTGAATACAATCAGGCCATGATTGATTACTTCGGCGATCTTGATCTAAATGGAAAAACTGTACTCATCCCCTTATGTGGTAAATCACTAGATATGATCTATCTTGCAAATAAGGGGGCAAAAGTAATTGGCGTTGAAGTCGTTAAAGATCCTGTTGAACAGTTTTTTAACGAGAATGAAATTGAATTTAAAAATAATGATCAAGTCTATTGTTCTAAAGATGGAAAGATCGAAATCCATAACAAGGATTTCTTCAAGATCGAAGATTTAGGTAAAATTGATTTTCTCTACGACCGAGCTTCAAATGTAGCACTTCCAAAGTGCATGAGAGAAGAGAAGTACTACCCTACAATCAAGAGATTAATCCAAGAAGAGACAAAAATTCTATTGATTACAATGGATCATGATGGATCTCGTGACTTTGGTCCTCCTTATGCAATAAACAAAGAAGAAACAAAAGAGCACTACCCATTGATTGAGCTGACTAATGAAGATAGTTCTAAGGCAATGGAGCGATTCCAAGAAGAAGGAATCAAGAAAGTAAGACGCTATATTTGGGCCAACTAAAAAAGCGGGCCCAAAGTATAAGCTAAATTAGTAATCGTAGCTTGCAAGAAGTTTAAGACAGTCAGTTTCTGGAGATTCAAACTCAGCTCCGTCTGACTCAATACACTCTTCTAGCCTTCCTTTAAGTTCAATCGACATCTCTTGACGTTCTTCTTCTGTCACAACACCATCTGCAATAATGTGTCCAGCTTCTTCAAACTCATCAGTTGTTAATGCATCATTAATTGATTCAGTCGTCGTAACAAATGGTGAAATTGTTAAAATAGTTGAAAGCTCTCTCTCAGAAACACCATCTGAATGAGCATTTAGACTTAAAAGTGTCATAACGATTAGTGCGATATTTTTCATAAACTCTCCTTTATAAACGTTTTCGTTTGTTGATATCTTTAATTAATTCTTTCGTTGTTTTTATATTCAAAGCGACTTCTTTAATTCGCTCAACTCTGTGCATAAAGTGAATACGATAGAATTGATCAATTCTATTTGTGACATCATTTGCCTTAGGTTTCTTTCCTTGTCTTAAGAGTAAATTGCTCTGTCGATACCAATCCTTATACTCGCTAGCAAGAGCTTCAAATTCATTGGCAATAGATGCGTTTTCATTTTTTGAAGCAAGCTCGAGTAAATTCATATTTTCTGTCGAAAAGGCCATTGTTTCTAGAAACACAAATGCATGTAAAACTGAGGTATCATTAGAATCTTGACGAGAATGACGATGATGAAACATCTGCGCTTTAGCGGCCCTTAAACTAGGTTCAAGTAAGAGATAATCTTCAAAGCTTTTGACATCAAGTAATGCAAGACTCTCTAAAACCTTTTTTGATTTCTCTTTTAAAGTACGACTCTTTTTAGTACTTACATATCCACTCTCTTGTAATTCTTCTAAAAGACCCTTTGGAGTAGAAATATTTGAGCGCAATTTAGTGTGGCCAAAAGCTGCTCTTATGAGCTTGTATGATTCTGTCGCACAATTTGCAGAAAAGAACTTGTAGCGTCCCATATCTTTGTTCTTATATAGATTAAGCGCATGAGAGATAAATCGTCTCTTATCACGTCCTGTTACATTCAGGTCGTATTGGTAGAGGTCTCTAAATTCTTCATAATTATATTTTTGTTTAACTTGGGCAAGTGACATGAAATCAATCTTTGCAGCATAACCACCAAAGATACCTTTGAAAAAACCAGGAGATAAATCATCAACATCGGCCGCAACACCAAGAACAAATTCGACCTGATCTCTTGTTGGACAATTCTCTATATCTAGCTTACATGCAGAAACATAGAACATACTGTGGCCAAAGCGGCTCATTGCACTCTTTCCATTAGAGGCCATAAGGTATGAAATCTTAGTTATACGATTCGTATAAAAACTAATTTCAACAAGGCCCATTTGATTAAAAATAAATGTTGAAAAATGATTATCACACTTACTTGATGTGGGCCTTATACCTGTAACATCGGCCATGAATTCATAAATAGCAAAACGCTCACATTTAAAATTTTCATCGAGATAAAAACTTTCTAAGACTGAAGAAAACTCTTTAGCTGGTGATTTGAAATCAGATTCTAGATTAAGAGACTTGTAAATAACTTGCCTCTTTCTTACGCCCCCATGATGAATCGAACGTATACTTCTTTTCCAATTTGTCAGTGAAAGAAATTGATCCCTATGGGCCTCACTTAACTTACGAAACTCTAGTTCTCCAGCAATAGCTGGCACTATCATTAGGCACATGATGAGTGTCGTAAATAATTTAGAAGTTAGACGTAATTTCATAATTACTATAATTACGCTAAATTAAGGCCATTCTGTTAAGAAATGAAAGAATGTTAGAGGCCGTCTACTCTCTAGACGGCCATTAAATATATGAAATTATAGAATTTTTAGTTCGCGTTAGCGCTTGCTTGAACAAAGCTATAGTAGAAAACCGCGTTTGGATCATTAGAGACTTTCTTTAGCTCAATTCTCATCTCATCAACTGTCTCTTGATCCACACGTCCTTCTTTTACAAGTTGAGGGGCCGCAGACAAGAGAAGCTCACACCAATAATCGATGAATTCCTTTCTCTTATCGGGACGTCGATTATCAAGGTGCCACGTCTTTGATTCCACCTTAATATTTCTAAAACCTTGTTGCATAAGAAGGTTTCCAAGTTTAGCACCAATAAACGGGTCACCGCCCATATCGTATTGATAGTCATTAAAGGCCTGCCAATACTTCCAAGTATTTGGAGAATATGGATCAAGAAGAAAACTAGAATTCATAACTTCAGTAATATAAATACGCCCGCCAGGTCTAAGAACTCTTCTTGCTTCAGAGAGAACCTTTGCTGGTTCAGGCACATGCTCAAGAATCCAACACAGAAATGCTCCATCAAACTTACGTGAATCAAAAGTTAAATTTGTTGCATCCATCTGATGCAGTTCAAAACGATCCTTAAAAGCACCATTAAGAGTGCTCCCGAGAAATTCCTTTGCAGAGGCAAGCTGATGTTCACTGCGGTCGACGCAAGTAATGTGCATATCAGGAAATCTTCTTAAAAGTATTTCCGTTTGAGCACCAACGCCACATCCAATCTCAATTAATTCCTTTACCCTCGAAAGATTTACATCCTTATAAACAGTTTGTTCTGCAAAACGGGCCTGAGCACGTAAGCGATCCTGTTCAGTTTGGTCAAAACCATGAAGATATGGAAACTCGCTAGGATTTACATTATTATTTTCATTATTATCAGACATAGATTACCTCAATAAAGTTTGGGTTATTATATCATGAATGGCCCAAGCGTGATAGATTTGCTAAGTTATGAGAAATCGTTTTCGGAGTAAATTATGCAGTTAATATTAGGAAGTTCATCACAGTTTCGCCAAGCACAATTAAAACAGCTAGGCCTAGAATTCACATGTATTTCACCAAATATTGATGAAGAGGCCATAAAAACACAAGGCCTTACTCCACTTGAGGTTTCTCGTGAATTATCTCTACAAAAAGCACAAGAGGTTCTCAAAACTAATCCTGAATCAATTATCATCGGTGGAGACCAAGTCCTAAACTTCAATGGAGAGATTTTTAATAAGCCAGAAACACCAGAAAATGCTTTTAATCACTTAAAGCGCCTACAGGGTAGTACGCATGAGCTCATTACAAGCATTGCTGTCATCTCAAAAGAAAAGCAAGTGATTGAGACTGTCGTCTCTAAAATGAAGATGAAACCATTAACAGATGAACAGATCAAGCGCTATATCGAAATTGATGAGCCACTATGGAGCTGTGGTGCTTATAAACTTGAAACACTTGGAATCGCGCTTTTTGATGAAGTCGAATGTCCAGATCACTCTTCAATAATCGGGCTACCACTTATATCACTCTCAAAAATCTTAGAAGATTTCGGTATCAAGGTTCTATAAATAACTGAAAAAACTAGTAAAACAAATATCTGACTAAATAACTCCCTCAATATTACCGATGAATAATTGGTATTGATAAATATGAGGGAGTTATCATGATGAGAAAGAGTGCAATAGTTGCTCTTATGGCAACCAGCTTATTCGTTTCGAGTTGTACGAAAGACTATGCAGACATAAATAGAAAAATATCATCAGTAAGTCTCTACGGCCCAGAGGTCGAAACCTATTATGATCATGAAGAATTAGAAAATTATCAAAATAGAATCGAAGAAATTCTAGTCTGGCGCCACAACGCTATTGATTTCATTATCGACATACAAGAACAGAAAGTCTTAAAGAGTAGTCAAATCACTACAATGCACGAAGAAGGAACTGAAACCTACAAACGATTTAGAGATTCGGTATGGCCAAAAATTGATGAAACCAAATGGATTGTTGATCGCTATAACGAAGTAATTATCACAACAGATCGTCCATCAGAAATTTTAAAGAAGAAAAAGAAAGTAAGAACGAATCATAATCAAAAAAGAGATGCCCACGAAAATTATCGTTGGCAGAAATACAAAGAGATTACAATTAACCCAACTGATGAATTAGGTAAGGCCCTTATCTATGACATGAAGATGTCTATCGCTACAGCTCTTGTTATGTACGATAATTACATGATTGTACTTTCACAAATACAAGAGATGAAAAAGATTCGCCACCTCATTAACTACGATAATGCTGAATTAAAAAATCAACTAGCAAAGATTACATTTAGCTACAACAAATATGACAATTACAATCGCGTTGAACGAGGCTTAGAACAATACCAAAACCTTCTAAAGTTCTATGCTGAAAATAATATTGCAACAGACCGTGCTAATTACTACCTAGATTCTCTCATTCAATCATCTATTAGTTTTGATAAATTAAATAAGGAATTTAAAAAAGGAATTCTTGGCAGAAAGATTTCGATGATCTGGCGCTATATTGGCGACTACTTTAAAGAGAGTAAAAATAATGCCACCCATGTTATTTCAAAAGGTTTTGGAAACACTGCAGGCCTTGTTCAAACAAGACGTGGAAAGCTTTATGATCCATCTCCAGAAAAAATTCAGGAGCTTGAGGCACAACTACAACCTCTTGATGTTTTACTAGAAAAGACACCATTTAGACTTACAGATAAATTCATTCCTGGTCACTGGGGACACGTTGCCATTTGGACTGGAAATAAGGCCCAGCTTCAAGAATTAGGAATATGGGATCATCCTGAGGTCGTCCCTTTCCACGATGAGATCGAAAATAAAGGAAAGCGAATTATTGAAGCACTTAGACCAGGTGTTCAGTACAATACTCTTCATCACTTTATGGACATTGATGACCTAGCTGCTGTTCGCTACCAAAGAGAGTTAACTCGTGAGCAAAAACAGGATTACTTAATCAATGCTTTCAAACAAGTTGGTAAGGTCTATGACTTTAACTTTGATGTTGAGACTGATGAGAGAATTGTTTGTTCAGAACTTGCTTACGTCACTTTTGATGATATGGAGTGGCCTGTGGCCAAGGCCGCTGGGCGCTATACAATCTCACCTGATAACGTTGGTGAAAAAGTTGGAGATGATAAATCATTTACAACAGTTTTACTGATTCACGACGGAAAAGAAGTAGCAAAGGATCTCAATGGAAACTTTGCTCAACTTATGAAAGATAGTACTTTAATTAAATAGATTACAATCGATTTAAAACAGAGAATTTCCAAGCTGGGGAATTCTCTGTTTTTTCAAAGAATACCTCTTCACTTACACTAAATTCACTTCGGTCAAACTCAGGAAAGAACACATCGGCCTCTCCTTCAAAATCAACTTCAGTTAAATAGATTCTATCAACCATTGGTAGGTAATATTCGTAAATGAATGAGCCACCAATAACCACGGCCTCTTCTACTCCTGCAGCTTTTAAATTATCTAAGACTTCTAGTGGATTAGAAAAAACTTCGCAACCTTCTATCGTTAAAGAAGGATCACGAGAGACGACAATATTGCGTCTCTTTGGCAGAGGCCTGCCGATTGAATCATAGGTTTTTCTTCCCATAATAATCGGCTTGCCACTTGTTATTTTTTTAAAATTTTTCAGGTCCTCGCTAATATGCCAAAGCAGATCATTGCCCTTGCCTATTTCACGATTCTTCCCTATTCCAACAATTAACGAAAGGATCAAACTGAAACCTCTCCTGCAATATGTGGATGGGCCTCATAGCCTTCAAGCTTGAAGTCTTCATAAGTAAATTCAAAGATTGATGTGATCTCTGGATTTACCCACATCTTTGGAAGTGGATGTGGCTCACGCGTTAGCTGAAGCTTTGCTTGATCCAGGTGATTTAAGTAAAGGTGAGCGTCACCCATTGTGTGAACAAAATCACCAAGCTTAAGACCTGTAACTTGCGCTAGCATCATTGTGAATAATGCGTATGAAGCGATATTAAATGGAACACCTAAGAAGATATCTGCAGATCTTTGATAAAGCTGACAAGATAATTTCATATCAGGTGAAACATAGAATTGAATAAATGAGTGACACGGTGGAAGTGCCATATTATCAACATCGGCCGGATTCCATGCAGTTAAAATATGACGACGAGAAAATGGATTTTCACGTAAACCTTTTACAAGATTTGCAACTTGGTCAACTTCGTCTCCATTTGGAGTTTTCCAGTGACGCCATTGGTATCCATAAACAGGTCCAAGATCACCGTTTTCATCTGCCCATTCATCCCAGATGCGAACTTTATTTTCTTTAAGATATGCAATATTTGTATCACCTTTTAGAAACCAAAGAAGTTCATGAATGATTGAACGAAGGTGACATTTCTTAGTAGTAACTAAAGGAAATCCTTCTTCTAAATTATAACGAGCTTGATAACCAAAAACTGAAATTGTTCCCGTACCTGTGCGATCTTCTTTCTTTTGACCGTTTTCAAGCACGTGTTTCATAAGATCTAAGTATTGTCTCATCCGTGTGTCTCCCAAGGTTGTGTGTGTTTTCTCTAAACTCAATTATAACGAAATAAGCACGATTTTAATAGCTTGCAACTCGTCAAAAAGGCCCATAAAATATTACAAATAAGGAAATATATTATGATAAAAATAGGATTAGAGCGTCTAAGAGATGACGCAAGTTTACAAAATAAAATTACAGGAAATATTGCATTACTTTGTCACAGTGCAAGCGTCGATACAAACTTCAAGGTTGCCCCAATTATTTTCAAGGAAATTTTTGGAGATCGATTCAAAAAATTATTTGGCCCTCAACACGGCTTCGTTAGTGACGTACAAGACAATATGGTTGAGACTGATCACTACACTCACCCATTCTTTGGTGTGCCAGTTTACTCACTTTATAGTGAAACAAGAAAGCCGACTTCTGAGATGCTTGAAGGTATTGATACTTTTGTTGTGGATCTTCAAGACGTTGGAACACGTGTCTACACTTATATTACAACAGTTACATATCTACTTGAAGAATGTTCAAAGCACGGTATTAAGGTCGTTATCCTTGATCGTCCTAATCCTGTGGGACTTGAAAAGATAGAAGGAAATATATTAGAAACTGAGTATAAGTCATTTGTAGGTGCACTAGAAATTCCACAACGCCATGGACTTTCAATGGGAGAATACGCACTCTTGGCCAAAAAGAAGCTAGGTATTAACGTTGAACTTGATATTATCGAAGTTGAAGGGCTAACAAGAGCAATGTTTTGGAAAGACACAGGACTTGCCTGGGTTAATCCATCTCCAAACCTACCAACACCTGAAGGATCACTTACATTTTGCGGAACCGTTCTTTATGAAGGAACAAACTTAAGTGAAGGACGAGGAACAACTCGCTCCCTTGAAGTTGTTGGCCACCCAGCAATAGAGGCCTACTCTTTTGTAGACTCACTTAAAGAGACACTTAATGAAATTGATAACGGAAGCTTTATTTTACGTCCGGTAAACTTCATGCCGACTTTTAATAAACATGCTGGAAATGCATGTGGCGGAGTTCACATTCACGTGACGAATGAAAAAGAATTCAATTCATGGCAAGTTTCTCAATATCTTTGTCGTGAGTTTAAGCGCGCCCTAGGAGACAAATTCCAGTGGGATGCTAAAGACTATGAATATGCGTTTGGCAAGCTGGCCATTGATCTTATTAACGGAAGTGAATTTGTCAAAGACTGGGTAGAGCGTCTAGGTAGCATGAGTGAACTTCGTGAGTTTGAAATTAAAAATCATAAAGAGTACTTAGAAGAAATTGAATCAATAAAAATTTATAAATAAAAATGGCCTCTTTCGAGGCCTTTTTTATTAATTATAAGTTTTCATCTGACCAGACTTAAAACGTGTAATATAATCGTCCGCTTTCGCTTTAAGAAGATTTGAGAAACAAACCATTCCGATAATATTAGGAAATGCGATTGAAAGAAGCATTAAGTCTGCAAAGTCTAGTACGTGACCAATTTCAAGAACAGGACCTAAAATAATAATAAATACGTAACAAAGACGATAGAACTTCACACTTCTAAAACCAATCCATTTCTCAAATAGAAATAAAGTTGCTCTCTCACCATAATAAGACCAAGAGATAACTGTCGAGTAAGCAAAAACACAAATGGCCATTAATAGACAATAAGGTGCCCAATCACCAAGAGTCGCAAAAGCATATGCCGTCATCTCTACACCTTTACCTGCAACACTAGGTTCAATGTGAGCGTTAGTAACAAGAAGAGTTAGGGCAGTAATTGTACAAACAATATGAGTATCAATAACTGGCCCAATCATCGCAACAACACCTTCTCTAACAGGCTCACTTGTTTTGGCCGCAGAGTGGGCAATGGCAGCTGATCCAAGCCCCGCCTCATTTGAAAAAGATGCTCTTTGAATCCCTACAAGCATAACAGCGAAAGCACCGCCAAAAACAGCGTCAGGTGTCATTGCCTCTCTAAAGATCATCGAAAACATATGAGGAATATTACTATAATTTGAAAGAATAATTGCGAGACAAGTAAAAACATAGAATGCGCACATTATTGGAACTAGCTTTGAAGTAACCGTTCCGATTTTTTTGATCCCACCAATAAGAACAACACCTGCTAAGAATGCAAGGATAATCCCTACGATCCACGGTGAAGTACCAGGGTGCTGGTCGGCAATAATTTTAAAAGTTTGGTTTGCTTGAAATAAGTTACCACCACCAAATGATGCTCCAATAGTCATTATGGCATAAAAGATACCAAGGAACTTCCCTACCCAAATGAGCTTAGTTTTCTTAAACATTTCAGTTAAATAAACCATTGGCCCACCTAACATATCTCCATTTGAAGTCTTATGCTTAAACATTTGCCCAAATGTAGAAGAAGCAAATTTCATCGACATCCCAAAAAAGGCAATAATCCATAGCCAAAGCACAACTCCTGGACCACCTTTACCAATGGCAAGAGCAACACCTGCAATATTACCAAGACCAACAGTTGCTGAAAGTGCGGATGTTAGCGCTTGGAAGTGAGTAATATCCCCTTCATCCTCAGGGTTATCATACTTTCCACGAATTACATCAATGGCGTGCTTAAAAAGTCGAATATTAATAAATCCAAGTCTTAGCGTGAAGAATACACCACCAAAGACCATGACGAACAAGATTAATGGCATATCAATAATTGGAATATTCCAAAAAAGAAATGGATAGTATTTTCCATTTATGACACCAAATATATTATTAACTTTATCTTGTAGATCAAGCTCGCTTTGAGCATAGTCTTGGGCGTAGGTACTTAGGGTGATGATAGAAAAAATAATCCCCATCAACGTGCGAGACATTGCGATTTTAATCATTAAACAATCCTTTGTTTTAGTTTACTCTCTCAAAATTCGTATGCGTTTTTTATTGTGTCACAGTAAATTTTATAGAAACTTTATTGATCTTGTCACCTTTTTTATTTTCGGGCCCATTAAAATCGTGTATTCTTATTTCTTATAAAGATTTAAAAGGAGTAAAAAGTGAGTAAGTTACCAACGCTTGAAGAAGCGATTGAAATCGTAAAACCACTTGTTAAGTATTCAACAATTGATAATCAAAAACATATCGATCTAACAGTTGCTACGGCCGATAAGAGATTTATTAGCCAGCAGGCGCTAATGGTTATTAAGACTTCAATCGAAGCAGGCCAAGCAGATGAAAAAGAAGTGAACGCTCGCCTAGGGCTTTAATCTTCAAATCAGTGCAGATTCTTGTCTAAGTCATGAGAAAGACCTACAGGAATCTGCGAAACTGAACCCACTCGCTTATTTTCTATACACCCTTGTAAGCCTTACACCAAACAAAGAATCCCAACCGCTTAAGTGCTAAAATAAACCTATGAAAGCACTACTACTAGCTCTATTCATTTCAACTCATACACTAGCGGCCATTCCACTAAGTGGAGATGATGAGAGATCAATTAACAATATCTCTAAGATGGCCATGCAGAATGTGCAGCTTAAAGAGATGACAAAAAAGCTAAATCTAGCAATTTTTGAATATGCAAAAGTTAGAGACCTAGCTGATCAGGACTACGCTTTAGAGTTAAATAATATTGCATCTGAGTTAACTCATTTAAATGACCACACAAGTGAGCTTTCACCAGAGTATTTAAAAGCATTAGAAGAAGATATTGAATATATCCATCAAGATTTAATCGAGATGAGATAACCCCTCCCCCCAAAGAAATAATAAGACAAAAAAAGACCGAATTAATTCGGTCTTTTTTTTAATCAGCTCTTAAAAATTTTTGATAAATTAATCGATAGTCTTTACCAGAGTGATCACTAATGAAGATTTCACTTTGTTCGATGGCCATCCCGTAATAACGAGAGTCCTTATTGATATCGAAACGATACTGATAAGAACGATAAAGGTAGTATTTAGAGTCGTTGTGCTTTGTATAGATACCTACATCAAATCGATCATCAGAAATGACATTATAAACGTAATACTGAGATCCAACTAATTGCTGAACTTTCGGTGGCGCACCGACATTATTGAGCGTGTAATCACATAGTGACGCCATATAGAGATTATTTTCTGTTGGAATTTTAGTGATAAAATTCTTAACAACACCCTTCGTCCCCTTGAAAGTTGGAGTTGTATTGTAGTCATTAGGCACTTCAATATAAACACCGATATTTGAAATATCTCTTATCGTTGGGTCCCCATAAACTTTTTGACGACGAGAAAATATAAAGTCTTCTGAAAATACACCACGTAAAATATTATCGTGATACTCTTCAAGTCCTTCACACATTCTAGTTAGTCGAGTTAAACTAACTTCACTTAAGGCCACATTCGATATCTGCAACGCCTCACCCGCACGGATTACACCACGATCATTTTGTTCATCCTTTCCATAATCTTCACAAGAAGATAAAGTTAAAACAAAAAATATAGGCCATAGTAAAACGACAAAAAGGCTCTTAAACATCAAATTCTCCAATAAAATAGATCGTTATATTATTCTAACGAATAAAAAGAAATTGAGTTCTGTTAATTTCTTACAATTAATCAATCGATAATGCGATAGTCGGCTTCAATCACATCTTTATCACTAGCTGGGCCTGTACCAGATTGATTTTGACCTGAGCGATAAGAGGTATGTTCATGTTGTTGGTATTTTTGAGTCGTCGGCTTAGAACCAGACAAAACGCCAGTGTTTCTAAGAATCTTTCTTATCTGAATAAAGATAAAATAAAAAATGGCGGCCTTAATTAATGCTGCAAACATGCTTAAAATCTAGCATAAAAGTAGCAAAAATATCATTAAAAATCTTAACTACGTGAAATTATTTTGTTATAGTGTGAGCGATTTCGAAATTATTATTTAAGCAGTAGGTATCATATGACAGAAAAACTGAATCTAGTTCACTGGGCCGACATGACGGCAGACCGCATCATTCGTCAACACGGCGACAAAAACGACTATGTAGTCGCAAGTGGGATCACACCATCTGGTGTTGTTCACTTTGGTAACTTTAGAGAAGTAATCACAACTGACCTTGTTGCTCGAGGCCTTCGTGCTCGCGGCAAGAATGTTCGCTTTATTTTCTCATGGGATGATTACGATACATTTAGAAAGATCCCAGCAAATCTACCAAAACAAGACGAATTAGCTCAGTACTTATTCCAACCAATCGTTGATACTCCAGACCCATTTGGAGAGCACGAAAGTTATGCCGCTCACCACGAGCATAATTTCGAAGAGCAACTTAAGAAAGTTGGAGTTGAAGTAGAACCAATCTATCAAGCAAAGAAATACCGCGCTGGTGATTATAAAGACCAAATCAAACTTGCACTTAATAAGAGGTTTGAAATTCGTGATATTTTAAACCAACACAGAAAAGAGCCGTATGGTGATGATTACTATCCAGTATCTGTCTACTGTGAAAAATATAAAACAGATAAGACGACAATCCTTTCATGGGATGGCGAAAGTAAGTTGCGTTATAAGCACAATGAGCACGACTATGAAGGTGAAATCGATATCAACACAACAAGTCTAGTGAAACTACCATGGCGTGTTGACTGGCCAATGAGATGGGCATTTGAAAAAGTTGACTTTGAACCAGGTGGTAAGGACCACTCTTCTCAAGGTGGATCTTTCACAACGGCCAAAGACATTGTAAAAATCTTTGATTGGGAAGCACCAATTTACCTTCAATACGATTTCGTATCGATTAAAGGTCTTGGTGGAAAAATGAGTTCATCAAAAGGTAACCTTGTTACAGTTAATGATATTCTAAAAGTATATGAGCCAGAAATGGTTCGTTGGATTTTTGCTTCTTATAAGACCAATGTAGATTTTGCGATCTCATTTGATTTAGATGTACTAAAGACTTATGAGGACTTTGATCGTCAAGAGCGTCTAGCTTATGGGCTTGAGCCAGGAAATGAGAAGAAAGTTGCAATGGCAAAGAGAGTTATTGAACTTTCTCAAATTGGAGAGCATCCAACTGAGTGCCCATTCCAACCATCTTTTAGACACCTTTGTAACGTTCTTCAAATTAATGATGGAAATATTGAAGCTGCACGTGCCTACTATGCTGATCAAATCAAAACTGAAAGAGACGAGAGACGCTTTAGAGAAAGAAGTACTTGTGCTCTTCATTGGCTACAAGAGAATGCTCCAGAAGAATTTAAATTTGCTATCAATAAAGAAGCAGTTGAAATGGAGCTAGAAAGTAATGTTCGTTCATACTTAGATAAACTTGTTTCACTATGTGAATCTGAATGGGATTCTATTGCAGACGATAAAGAATTCAATGATAAAATGTATGAGATTATGCACGAGCTAGAACTTAAGCCAGCAGATATCTTTGCACCGATCTATCAAAAACTAATTTCACGTGAAAAAGGCCCTAAGCTTGCTGGTTTCATCCGTACAATCGGGAAAGAGCGTGTAATTAAACTTCTTAAGTAAGAATACTTAAAAAATCTTTTTAAATACTAGGCCATCCTTAGCGATGGCCTTTATTTCAATTGGGTACTCTCTAAATTGTTTTAATCTTTTGGCCACTTCAAGGTCATTCTTTGATAATAAGCATAGTTTAAACTTTTTGCGATCAATATAGCATGAGCTTAAATGAGTATGTGCTATTTCGGCCTTTATAATCGCAAGGCCACACTTTCTGGCCTCACTCTCAAGTTCAAGCATTGTATTCATTATCGTTTTATAGTCAGAGACACTACGAGAAGAACCTTTAAATATCTTTGACTCGAGAATGATATTTCCTTCCAGATGAAAGCGAATCTGCATCACTTCCCTTTTAATTACTCCGTATAGTGCATATGAGTGTCTTAATAATTTCTTGTCCCAACGAGTAGGGCCACAAACCATTTGATCATTGCAGTATACCTGCTGCCCCACAGTTTTAAGGTTGACGTACTCATTACTTAAGGCGTGAATTTTAACTCTTTCAAAGAAGCTCATTTCCATAAATAAGTTTTCGGTGAAGTTATAGATCAATGTGAATAAATCCTAAATATTGGTCACAATGGGAAAAATAGTGGCATTAGGGGCCCAAAAATCTTGATTTTTTGTAAAAACTCCTCGATTTAAATGTCATTTTTTGTGAAAAATCTTAGAATTTCTTACAATGGGCCTAAATATTGCGCCTCTAAATTATTGAAATTGTCACACTTCTTCTTTGTTCATAAAACATAATTAACAAAATAAAAAAAAACGAGAGGGGTTTTATTTATGAAAAAATTTTTAGTTGCTGCTGCTTTATTCGTTACATCTGCAATGGCCATGGCCGAAACTTGTCATGTTGATATGGTTGCCAGAAATGGCCGCTCAATCGATAAATTCTCATCTTATGATTATGATTTTGAAGCCGCTTGCCGCCAGGCCCTTAGGCAATGTACACGCGAACAAGATAGAAGATCATATGATCCAGTTGTTTCAAGAGCGACTTGTAATGTAACTTCAAGAAGGCCAGTTCCACCACCACACCAGAGAAAAGAAGTTTGTTCATTCAACTTAGTTAACACACAAAACGGAAGAGTTGTTGATACATTTACAGCTCAAGCAAATAACGAGCACCAAGCTTGTCGTAAAGCAGATGATAAGTGTTTTGATGCAAGATACACGAAGCAAAACCCATGGAAATTCTCATGTGAAAAAATCCGTGGAGGTTCAAGACCAACACCAAGACCAAACCCAACTGTAACAAGATTTTGTACAGTAGATAGAATCGCAAATGGATCAATCTCAGGACGTGTCGTACAAACTTATACGTCAAGTGCAACTGCAATGTCAGCATACGAAGCAGAAAGCCGTGCTTGTCAAAAAGCAACAAGTGACTGTGCAATGGATGCCAGATATAGCCAACGTCGTGATACTTGTATGAGAAGATACTAATTATCGAATTTTTATAGAAAATCTAATACTCCATTAGATTTTGGTTGTAGCAGAGGGCGCCTTTTCCAGGGCGCCCTCTTTGCGTTTTGGGCGTAATTTGATATGATGCCAATCATAAAAGTGAGGTATCAAATGACAAATAATGTCTATAGTAATCGTCGTAAACAACTTCTAAATATGATGGATGATGGAATTGCCATTATCGCTTCAGCTAAATATGCACATAAAAGTAATGATACGGAATTTCCATTTCGCCAAAACTCAAACTTTCGTTATCTAACTGGATTAACGGAAGCAGATAGTGCACTAATTCTTTCTAAAAAGAATGGTGTTGAAAAACAAATTATCTTCGTTCGTCCAAAAGATGAAATTGCTGAGATGTGGGCCGGAAAAAGACTTGGGCCACATAAAGCAAGTGAACTTTTAGGAACAGATGAAGGTCACTCAATTGAAGATCTTGATAAGAAATTAGAAGAACTTCTTCCTGGACACAAAAGCCTATACGTTCACCTAAGTGAGCGCACAGATATCGCTGACAAAGCTAGAAAAATTGCGGCCTCTTTATTTAGCAAAAAAAGAGCACAACAAGAATTGCCACCAGAGACATTTAAGAATGTTGGGCATTTAATTGAGAAAATGAGATTCATCAAAGATGAAACTGAAATCGCACAAATGAGAGAGGCCATGATTGTTACAGATCGCGCCCATCGTGCGGCAATGGCCCTTGCAAACCCAGGTGTTTCAGAGCAGGAAGTAAACGCCCTGATGACTTACCTTTTCATGAAAGGACCAACTCAAGGAAGTGCTTACGATAATATTATTGCAGGTGGAAATAATGCTAACTGCCTTCACTATATTAAAAACGATGAAATTCTAAATGCAGGAGATCTGCTTTTAATTGATGCTGGTAGTGAGTTAAATGGTTATGCGACAGATATCACTAGAACTTTCCCTGTAAGTGGAAAGTATACTGGAATTCAAAAAGAAGTTTATAATATTGTTTTAGAATCACAATTAGCGGCCATTGAATTATCAAAGCCAGGCAACAACGCTACAATTCTTCATAACAAAGTTAGTGAGATTCTAACTCAAGGACTAATTGATCTTAAGGTTCTTGAAGGAAGTGTTAGCTCAAATATTGAACAATCGAATCACAGAAAGTTCTTCCCACACGGAACAGGACACTGGTTAGGTCTCGATGTTCACGATCAAAACCCATACCTAGTTGATGGAACAAGTGATCCGATGCCATTTACTAAAGGCTGTATCTTCACTATTGAGCCAGGACTTTACTTCTCAAATGAATTCACAAATATTCCAGAAGAACTAAAAGGAATTGGAATTAGAATTGAAGACAATATTCTAATTACAGATAATGGACATGAGAACCTATCTCACATGATCCCTAAAACTGTTGAAGAAGTTGAAGAAGCTTGTGCAAAAGATGTAAAGGACTTCCTACTGTAATGAAAACGACAAATCTTCTTTTAGTTACACTATTTATTTTCTTAGGTGCTTCATGTGCTACCAATGATAGACGAGATGATGAAATTCATCTCGTTCATTGGAATATTAAAGAACTAGACAACACAAAACTTAGTAAAAAAAATGATCAGCTAACAAGTGTTAAGAATATTCTGGAAAAGCTAGACTTTGATGCCATTAGTGTAAATGAGATCCAATACGATCTACCAAATGGAAAAAACCTAGAAAAACTTTTAGGACAATTAAAAGAAGATACGAGTGAATTTGCCTTTAGCTTCACTCAGGCCAACACAGGAAATAAAGCAAAGAAAGTTAATGGCAAGTATTCAAAAGATAGAAAGAATGCCGATCAAGTCAACTACGGCTTATTTCCTGGACAGTACTCAACTGGTTTTGCCTCAAAGCATCCAATAAAAGAGGAAATTATTGTAAAAGATCTTCAGTGGAAAGAGTTTAATCCGGCCGCTGACTTTTCAAAATTTCGTGATGGTGCAGGAAAAAAACTGCCTAAAGAAATGGAACTTTTTGATAAGAGCTTCACTCACCTAGTTGTTGAAGTGGCCGATCAAGATGTACACATCATTCTTCTTCACACTGTTCCAAGTTATCACTTTGGAAACCGCCAAACTCCAAACTATGAAAGAAATCGCGATCAACTGCGATTTCTAGAGTGGTATGTAACGGGAGCAACAAACTTCAATGTAAAACTTCCAAAGAAGTATGCACACTTAAAACCAATTCATAAAGAAGATCGAGTCATCATCATGGGTGATTTCAACACTTCAATCTATATGAATAATCCAGGTTCTGTTGTTCTTAGAAGATTATTTAATCACCTAAATCCTTGGCTTAAAAACCCAGGGCCAACAAATGAGCGCCAAACTTTTGCGGCCAATCGCAATCCACTAACACTTGATTACATCGCATACAGAGGGCTGAAGCTAATGGATGCAGGAATTTATAATCCTGAAACACTTGTGAATAAAGGCAATGTATTTTGCACGCCACCAAGTCAGCTGCCAAAGTATATGGTTAAAGGATTAGATAAGCGTGTAAGTTGTATCGATGACGATGCAATTGAGCTTAAGAAGGCAAGCGACCACTTCCCTATCTGGGCAACGTTTAGACTTTAAAAGAAAGGCCAAGCTAAAGCTTGGCCTTAAATATTTTGTGAGTAATATAATTATCAAACATTAGACAGTTAAGTATCTTAAACCTGGCGATTTAGAATAAACCCACCAATAAGCTCAAGAGGCTTGATCGTTTCAGCTAAGCGCTCTTCATTGAACCCACGAGAAATTAATTCTGTGCGAATTTCGTGAAGGATATCATTAGCTTCATCAACAAGTGCTGTTGCTTCATTTTTAATATTAGAAACATTTTCTGAGATTTCTTCGAGATTAACGATATCCTTAAGCTCGCCACCTTTTTGATACTCATCCATCTTAAGAGGATTTGCCGCAAGATAGTCATAGACAACTGAGTTAACTAAATTCTGCTCTAGATCAAGGTGAGCATCCTTTAGGCTTTCTCCATCACTGAAATCAAGTGTGTCATCTACCATCTGGAAAGCAATTCCGATTAGGTGGCCAAAACGTGCAGCTTTAGATGCAAGCTCTTGATCCTCTACACCAAGGTAAGCTCCAGACCAACAGCACCACCCCATAACAGAGGCCGTTTTATGAAAAGCAATTTTTTCAATAATTTCTTTCGAGTACTTACGAGAATCGAGAGCATCAGACTGAACCCATTCACCAATTGCAAGATCTTGAATTACCTGAGACATGCTTTGAAGAACTTTGATTGAGCCAATTTTAGAAAGGCTTAAGATAACGTCTGCTAGCAGATAATCTCCAGCAAGAACGGCCTTCTTATTTGATGCCTCAACATTAATTGAAGGATTCCCACGCCTTTGCGTTGCGCCATCAATAACATCATCATGAGCAAGTGAAGCAGCATGAACCATTTCAATTGCACGAGCACATATTGCGACATCCTCTTTTTCGTGCGCATTAAAAAAATCTGCCATTAGATATGTCAGCATAGGACGCAGGCGTTTTCCACCAGATAAAACAGTTTTAGCAAGAACTTCCTTAATTGCTTTAAGGCAGTTTTCGGACTTAATTTCTAGGTCAATATTGACCGCTTTCTCTAAAATTTGTGGAGGGATGCTTTCAAAAAATTCGTTCATAGTTTTTTCCGTTTTAATAGTAATACCACTTGTCGAAAGGGGCCGTAAATGATTAATATAACGCAAATACTATTGATAAACACTGCACTGCAGAAGGACTGATTAAATATGAGCAATAAAGAGCTTGCGACAAGAAAAACAAAGTCATTTGAAATCTTTGATAAAATTGCCGGAACATACGATTTACTAAATCACATCCTTTCATTTGGTATCGATATCTACTGGCGTAAGGTGGTTATTGCCAACCTTCCGAAGAGAGAAAAACTTCAGTGTCTAGATCTTGCTTGTGGAACTGGAGATTTAACAATTGCACTTGCTCGTGCAAAAAATGTTGAAAGCGTAACAGGTATCGACTTATCAAAAGGTATGATCGAAATTGGAAAAAAGAAAATTGTTGCTAAGAAATTAGATAAAAAAGCCAAAATGCATATTGGCGACGGTGTTGAAATCCCAGCGGCCGATGAAACATTTGATGTAACAAGTGTAAGCTTTGGTATTAGAAATTTCCCAGACTTCAAAAAATCATTACAAAATATGTACAGAGTGATTCGTCCAGGTGGAAGAAGCTTTGTTTTAGAATTTTCTATTCCAAAGAACTTTCTTTTTCGTGGGATCTACTTCTTCTACTTTAGATACTTACTTCCATTTGTTGGAAACCTAATCTCTAAGCATAAAGATGCTTATACCTATCTAAATCAAACAGTAGAAGATTTTCCATATGGACAAGAGTTTGCAGACGAGATGACAAAAGCAGGTTTTAAAAACGTTAGATTTATTACTCTTACATTTGGGATAGCCACTCTTTACATTGGAGAGAAGTAATTGCGTTTATCTGCCAACAACCTCCAAATTGATATCATCAACGCCCTGATTAAACTTGATTGTTCAAGTGAAGATTTAATCAAGGGTAGTGAATATAGTCTTGTAAAGTTTGAGGCCGGGTTTAATAATATCTCATCTATTATTGACCTCTTTCAAACTTCAAAAAAGTTTTACTTTCTAAACAAAGACAAAGATACAGAGTTTCTGGCCCTTGGTTCTTGGCGTGACTTTAGCTCCCTTTACCACTACGAAGATATTGAGAGGCTAATTGAGTCTCATGATTTTCTTAAAATTTGTGGTGCTCAAAGATTTAAAGCTGAAGCAGATTCGCTTGAGTGGCATGGACTTGAAGACTGCTCGTACTTTGTTCCTAAGGTCTTAATCGAAACGACACCTCAGGGTGTTGATATCAATGTAATTCTTCCAAACTCATTCTTTGCGGATGAGCAAAATAAGAAAGAGGCCCTTCATGAATTGGCCATTACCCTTGATCCAAATCCTAGGCATATGCATAGTGACTACAATCATATAACAAAGAATATTTCTGAGACGAGTAAGAATCAGTGGAGTAAAATAGTTGAGGCCGCAGTTTCTAAGATTAATCGTTCACAAATTTCTAAGATAGTTCTTTCTAGAAAACTTAAGGTTTCATTTAAGAACCCTATCAGTTCATATGAACAATTTAAGACACTAAAAGAAAACAATAGCTACAATAGCTATAATATCTTATTTCAATTTTCAGCACACCAATGCTTCTATAGTGTAACACCAGAGACTCTATTTAAGCTTGATGGCAGAAAAGTTCTGATCGACAGTATTGCAGGAACGACGAAAAGAGGCGCCAATAAGCAAGAAGATGACACGCTAGAGGCAAATCTACTATCTAATACAAAAGAGCTTGAAGAACACAGACATGTCTCAAGTTATATTGAAGAGACGCTAGCTAATTTGGCGAGTGATATTGAAATTACTAAAAAAGAACAAATTCTAAAACTTAAATATATTCAGCATATTCATACGAAGTACGAAGCGACTTTGAATGATAGTGCTAAACGCAGTGATCTAATCACTAAACTGCACCCTACTCCTGCAGTTGCGGGGCTTCCAAAGCCACTTGCAATTAGTCTTATTAGTGAACTAGAAACTAATTCTCGCGGGCTCTACGCTGCCCCAATTGGTTATTTTTCAAAAGACAAAACTGAGCTTGCAGTTGGTCTAAGGTGTGCACTTGTGGATAAAACAGACCTACATATTTATGCTGGTTGTGGAATCGTTAAAGATTCTTCGGCGGAAAAAGAATGGAATGAAACCACAAACAAAATGAAAAACTTCACTGAAGTTATCAAGGCCAAATCATGGACAAATTTCCAGTAACTGAAAATCTTTCAAGACTTTGGGCATCAATCATTGTTGATGAATTAGCAAAGAATTCAATCACGCAATTCTACGCGGCTCCAGGAATGAGAAATGCACCAGTTCTTGCCGCTGCTCACTATCATGAGCTTGTTGACACATATTCATACTTTGATGAAAGAGCACTAAGCTACAGGGCCCTAGGGCGATCTAAAGTCTCAGACTCGATTCCCCTGCTTACATGTACATCGGGAACGGCCATGGCCAATTTTGCGCCGGCAATTATCGAGGCAAATAAATCAGGGCTACCATTAATAATATTAACAGCTGATAGACCTAGTGAATTAGTTAAAACGGATTCAAACCAAACAATAGATCAATTAAGTGTTATTGCTGATCACACTTGTTATAATTTAAGTCTTGAGGCACCAAATGAAGCGCTAAGTGCTACGAGACTTAGAACTCTAATTTCAACGGCCATAGGACGCGCAAAAATCAATAAGAGGCCTGTACACATTAACCTTCCTCTTAGAGAGCCACTTGACTCAACACCAATGCCTATTTCAAAAGAGTATCTTGAAAAAGCGCTAGAGAGTTTTAATAATAACGGTGCCAAGGTGATCTCAAGTGCTTATCAGACTTACCAAATGGAGTTTGAACTAGGACAAAAACTAGTTGAGGCAAAGAATGTCTTACTCGTTATTGGAAAACTTGATGGAAAAAAAGATCTTGAGCATTATCAAGACGCGCTAATGAAAATCAAGGTGCCAAAGTATCTTGATATCACAAGTGGACTAAAGTACCAGTTTTGTCTCGAAGACTATCTGACACCAAACTTTGATCATCCAGAGGTTTTGGATGTTTATGAACAAAGTCCACCGGAGATTATCATTCATATCGGTGGCCGCTTAGTTTCAAAGCATTATTATAATTTCTTAGAAAGAAATAAATGTGAACTTATCCATGTAACAAATGTGGATTTTGATCACGACCCAGGATTTTCAAACACATATAAAATTATTTGTGATCCACTTTCGTTTTTAAATGGACTCGTAAAACTTGAACTGAATCAAGCGCCACCAGTTATGTGGCATGATTTCGTGGAAAGAAAGAGGGCCGTTATCGAAGAAGAAGAGCTGACTCAACCTTTTATCTCTAAGAATATTATTGAAAATATTGATGAAAACTATGATCTTCTTGTAGGTAATTCAACAATTGTCAGAAGCTTTGATAACTTTGTATCAAGTAATTACAGATCAAATGTAAATGTTTTCACTAACCGTGGCGTTAGTGGGATTGAAGGGTTTGTTGCAACATTAGTTGGACTAAGTGATGAGAATGATAAACCAAAGCTACTAGTTCTTGGCGATATTTCATTCAAGCATGATCTAAACTCTCTATATATGCTAGAAGAAGCTGCCAAGGCCGGAAAAAACCTAAGTGTTATTATTATTAATAACTTTCAAGGCGATATTTTTAATCTTCTACCTATTGCTAAAGAGAAGGAGTTTCTTCCTCTTTTAACGACTCCACACAACGATCGCTTTGATCGCTTAATAAAAGCATTTGATGGCCTATCATATGAGTGCTGTGAAACGAAAGATGACTTCAATAAACTTGTGGCAAAGGCCCTAAGTTCTAAAGGGGTCAATATTATAGAGGCCATAACAAATAATGAGTCGAATATGGCACTCTTTAAAAAATTAAAAACAGTAAAAAGGTAAAAGAATGAGTCAACTTGTAAAAGGCTTTATCATTGCAGCAAGGCCAAAGACATTACCAGCGGGAGCTTCACCAGTAATACTAGCGACAGCACATGCCTTTTTTGACCAAGGCGAGATTAGCTGGATTATTTTTGTTATTACTCTGCTTTGTACATTACTTTTACAAATCTCATCAAATCTAATCAATGATTACTATGACACTCAGACTGGTGTTGATACGCAAGAGCGCCTCGGTCCAGAGCGTGTCACAAACACCGGCCTAATAGAGCCGCAAACAGTTAAAAAATTCTTTATTGGAACGTTGGCCTTAGCATTTCTTCTCGGAATCTTTCTGATGAATGTTGGGGGTATGCCCATTGTTATTCTAGGTCTGGCCTCAATCGCTGGTGCATATCATTACACAGGAGGGCCATTTCCTCTGTCACACTATGGAATGGGAGAACTACTTGCTCTTATCTTCTTCGGAAATATTGCAGTTTGTGGAACTTACTACCTTCAGACTTCAACGATTAACGACGCAGTCATACTGCTAAGTCTTTTTCCTGGCCTTTTAAGTGCTGCTATCATGGCCATTAATAATGCACGTGATATTGAAAGTGATGCTATTGCAAAAAAGATGACTCTTGGTGTTCTACTGAATCGTGCACTCAAAAAGAAAGCGTCAAGCTGGCTTCCATTATTTTTTGTTGCTCAAGCCTTTATCATTCTATGTGCCCACTCATACCTAGTTCTAAATCAAGGACAATCACTTGCTTTTATGATGGTGTTTCTAATTATAACTCTCATTTTTTTAAAGACATGGACTTTCTTAATTAAAAATGGGCCATCTCCAGCTTATAACGATAGTCTAGCTCGTACAGGTAAGTACCTATTTATTACATCACTTATCTATAGTGGAATCTTGTGGCTAAGCTAATTCTTAGACCTATATACAAAGAAGTTCACAATATGCGCTTAGCACTTAAGGCGCGAGCAAAAGAGTATAAGAAAATCGATTACTTTGAAGTTGAAGTATATATTGAAGAGGAAGTATTCACTTCTTATATTACTCAGTTTGCTTTCTTCTATGAAAACCAAGAACTTGAGCATGAATACGAAATTGACTATCCTCTCGAGCAATTTCTAAATGGGGACTTATTTGAAGCGCCTCTTATTGATGCCAAAGATATTCCAAATAACGTTATTCTTGCTTTTGAGTATGCCCTCATAAAATATTATCGTAAGAAAAACTTCAAGCAAGACAATCACGAAGATTACTTTAGTAAAAATAATAGCGTCAAAATCAATTTACTATTTCAGAAAGGATTAGACTTAAAGTTTGGCACCTCTGATATTTTAAAATATAAAATTTCGACTAACTCTAATACCCATGAAGTTATCACAGACCTTAATTCACTTGCAGCAAAGGGAGTTAAGTTACGCCTTGATGGCAATAGATCCCTTGATAGCTCAGTTTTAGAAAGTATTCTCTATAACCTCGATTCAAATACAATTGATGCCATCGAATATATTGAAGAACCATTTAGTGAGCTTGGGCTTTGGGCCCAAAGTTTATGGAGTGATAAGATCACTCTAGCTCTTGATGAAAGCTTTGAATTTCAATTTAGGGACTCTATACCAGAGGAAGTAAGTTATTTAGTTCTAAAGTTTGGTGTCAACATAAGTGTCTTTGAATTCTTCCAGTTAAGACGTGATAAAAGAAATTGGCAAATTATCGTCACAAGTGGCTTTGAGTGTCCTAAATTATTTAACTTTATAATTCATCTTGCAGCTTTAGAAAATAATGCCGCAGGCCTTTCTACGTTCAACTTCTACGAAAATGGGTTAAAATTATTCAAAGAATTTCAACCTCAAAAGAGTTTGCTAATTGCAAGGCTTCTTTAATCTTTGTGTTGAAGATTATTAACAAATTTTAAGGAGAAGTTATGTTTAAAGTACTTGGTCTAACTGCATTGTTAGTTATGGGATCTTGTTCATCATTCAAAACTGGTGAGTCATGTGATCGCTCACAAAAGAGTTGTTGCGCTAAGAAGAAAAAAGACTGCAAAGACTCGAAAAAATGTGATGGAAAATCATGTGATCGCAAAGACAAGAAGGGCAAAAAGGCCCATAAGTCACACTCTTAATAATCGATTCTATCGATCATGTAATAGAGGGCCTGCACATTTTGCAGGCCTTTTTTTTATCCTAATTCGAGATATAATATTTGCAGGAAAAAGGAGTTTTTCATGAAAAAAATTATCTCTCTACTTGCCCTGTCTACACTAGTTTTATTTAGCGCCTCGTGCTCTTCGAACTCAACTCGTGATGTCGCTTCTGAGCGAAAAGACTGTAAGGAAACATCAGTTCCTGACTACGAACAATATTACGAGAATTACGAAGACTGCAATAAGCTTTAAAAAACAGCAAAGGCAAAATTATATTGTAAGTAATTCACACTTAACACAATTCTGTTTTTACAGTTTGTCACTTAATTGATACATCTCTCTTATTAAATCGCCAATTTATATGTCATTTTGATAAGAGAGAGTAGACAATGTTTAAAAAATCCCTACTAGTTTCACTATTACTACTTAGTAGTATTACTGCCCAAGCCTACGACTTCAATGTTCGTGCCTTCATGGTTTTAGACCTAATGACACTTGAGAAGATCGGTGGCAACAGCACTCGTGCTGAAATGGGTTATGGTACTGCTGATATTAAAGTTTACTTTAACCACGAACAGTGGAGTGCAAAGTTCAAACTTGATATTGATGCAACTGAAGAAGCTGGGACAACTGTTGATCTAATGGAAGAGGCCCTACTTACTTACCGTTTCAATAGTAATTGGAAACTAACAGGTGGTAAGGGTAAAGTTCCTTTCTACACAATGCACTTTGGTATCACTGAAAGAAACCTAATGGACGGTGGATACCTTACGCAAACATACTCTGGGATGAGAGCTGGATACTTTAAAAGAAAGTATCTTCTAACTCTACGCTACGGTGGATGGAGACAAGGTCAAATTCACGATGTGACTTTCTTTGGTTCAAACCAACAAGTAAGACGTGACAGAGACAATCAATCAATTCCATACCTTGGTGGAGCCCCGACGTCTGAGCTTTCTTATGATACAGAAAGAACTTTTAACACAAACTTTCAAAGAGGTTTTGCTTATAAAGGTCGCTATATCCCTTCTCAAAATCATGAGATCATCGTAGGTGCTTTCACTTATTGGCGCGATATCGATCCAGAAGCAGATCACGGTTATTCTGTAGCATACCAATATGAAAATAATAGCTGGGCATTTTGGACAGAAGGTCTTTTTGGTTACTTCTCAAAGCATCCAAACGATCGCTACGCAACTCTTAAGCAAGAGACTTACAATGCTCAAGCTGGCTTTCTTTATAAGATCGATGACAAGTGGGCCGCAGGGATTAACGCTGAGTACTCATTTGTTTACGACCTAGCACACGATGCAGCCGACTACCCATCAACAGAATTTGGACAGTCGAGATATAACGATGGAAATGTAAGTAGAACAACGATCTACAAGCTAGATATCGGTGCTCAGTACAAGCTATCAAAGAAAGTACAACTTAATGGTGGTTTCCTTGTTGAGCGCCAACTAAGAGAAGAAACAAATACATCAACAGATGGTAACGCGGACGAGACGAACGGATACGCAATTAACTTCTCACTAAGTACTTGGCTTTAGGCCCAGTACTTAGAGCTTAAAAGTTTTACTTATTTAAGTTATCTTAACTAACAATCAATACGATACATCTCCTAAAATGAATTAATTTAGGAGGTGTTTCGTGGCCATCGAACAATTTATCATAATTTTATTTATTGGTGCTATCTCAGGCTGGCTAGCTGGAAGTCTCTATCGCGGAGAAACCTTTGGCCTTGTGGGCAATATCATCGTGGGTATCATGGGCTCCTTCGTAGGAAGCTTCACATTCCATCTGGTTGGCTTTGCAGGCTATGGCCTTATTGGAAGTATCGTTATTTCCACCATCGGCGCTATCGTCTTTCTAGCAACTCTCCAGCTCTTGCAAAAACTATGAACAAAAGTTAATGCGAACAAGGCAATTATCTGTAGACTAATCGCAGGCCTGTGACTAAAATACGCCACATGGGCCTAATGTTTATATTTCCAGTATCAAAAGAAGAAAAAGATCGTATCACAATCAATGAAGAGGGTTTAACTCTTAAAACCTATGGACTACCAATGGTTTTCTGGGGCTATCTTCTAGCAGCGGCAACAGTTGTCTTTGCAATGTTCATTGGTGTTAAAGGTCCAATGGTTAAGCTTTACAACACAGGTGATAGTATCAATCAGGCACTTGTAATTGCAGTTGCGGCCACTCTATTTCTAATTCCATTTATTACGCTATGTTTTTATATGTATGAGAAATTCATCGTTAAGCAAGATGATAAGCTTGTACTAAAGCATAGACTGTTCTTTATTCCAATTTATAAGAAGACTTATAAACTAGAGTCAAAGGATGCCTTTTCAATCGATCACTTTATGGACTCTCCTAATGTGGCAAAAATGAAGCAAGATCCTACAATGCGTGGATTTGAAAACAAAGGTTACTTCCAACTTTTTGCAAAGCTTGAAGATGGAAAGTATATTTTTGTTGATCGCTCAAATAGAAAAGCAGACCTGAAAAAGATTCAGGCCCTGCTGTCGGAATTTTAATTTTTAATCGTCTTTAGAATTTTTATCGTCTTCTTCTTTGTAGTTTTGACGAATTGTTTTAGGACGGCGTCCGCCACCTAGGCGCTTTTCTTTAGAGTTGTCGCGTCCATCACGCTCCCAGTGGTTTTTCCATTCCTCTTTCTTAGAGTTCTTTTCTTCCCACTTAGCTTGACGCTCAGTCATTACTTTCTCAACTTCATCTTTCTTTCTAACTTTAAAGTTTCCAGATTGCTTAAGCTTTGAAAGTTTATCATTAACAACTTTTTTATTCTTAGCTTCGCGCTTTGCCTCAACACCAGCTTTAGAGTGTCCAGACATATCCACAGTAACTTCACCATTTACGATTGTCTGACATGACATACGCTCTTTAGTGATGTGAAAAACATTACCGATAAGCTTTTTTTCAACTTCTGTTGGTTCATTAAGATTATCTGCACCGGCCATTACACGAACGATACAATCTGTACAAGTTCCGTGTCCGCCACAACTAGAGTTAACATAAACTCCATTCTTTTTTAGATGCTCTAATAGAGACATCTCATCATCAACATAGATTGTCTCATTTGATGGAGTAAGAGTAACTTTGAACATTTTAAGCCTTCATTATTTTTATTGAGTTAGATAAAGAAGGATTAAACCGTCTTCTTAATCTTATTCTCAATGGTTTCTAAAATTTTTCCTTTAAGAGGCTTTAGCATAAAAGATAGGTCAAGATCAACCAGACAGTAAGATTCTTCAAACTTTAGCTTCAATTCAAAGCCTTTTCCTTTAGCTTGCATGGAAAAATTACCATCATCAGTCGTCACATCAGCTTTTACATTGAATTTTGCGACGTATTCAGGTGTTACGGCCTGCTTACCTAGATTGTAGGCTTCTTCTTGAGATGAAGCTTGGCTATAGTTTACTTTTAAACTCATTACAATAATCCTTATTTTACTACTTTGTCCCTGTTGAGCCGAAACCTCCAGCTCCTCTTTCAGTATCAGATAACTCATCCACGGCCGAAATTCTGGCCTGCCAAACCGGGGCCATAACCATCTGAGCAATTCGCTCACCATGCTTAATGATGAAATCCTCTTTTCCAAAATTTCCAAGAATGATCTTAACTTCTCCGCGATAATCACAATCGATTGTCCCAGGTGAGTTAACAACAAGTAGGTCAGTCTTAAATGATAGTCCCGAACGTGGCCTAATTTGAACTTCATACCCGTGAGGGATCTCAAAACTAAGTCCTGTTGGAACTAAGACACGAGCACCTGGAGCAATCACAAGGCTATCTTTGTTCTCAAGATGAGCACGAAGATCCGCACCTGCAGCTCCAGTTGTTTCATATTGTGGAAGATCGAAGCTAGAGTCGTAATGCTCTAGCTTCTTTACTTTTAAATCAACTACTCTATCGATCATAAAAATCCTGATCTAACTAACTAGTCTTTTTTCTCACCACGAGGCTTTCTGTCACCTCTTGGCTTTCTGTCATCACGACGAGGGCGACGATCACCTCTATCACCATCTCTTGATTCACGTGGCTCGCGCTTTGGTGCATCTTTTTGAGCTTCTGCTTCAGTTTTACCATCACGACGAGTTAGTGCTTCAACAGCTTTGATTGAAAGCTTTGCACGTCCCATTTTATCAATTTCAAGAACCTTGATCTTAACTTCTTGACCTTCTTCTAGGTAGTCAGCTGCATCAGTGATTCTATCTTCAGCGATTTCAGAGATGTGAACAAGTCCACCAACACCAGCAGCGATATCAACAAATGCACCGTAGTCTTTAAGTGAAGCAACTTTTGCTTCGTAAACTTTACCAACTTCTGGTCCATTAAGTTGTAGGCCAACAAGTGCCATACACTCATCAATCATCTCTTGATTAGTTGAGATGAATTTAGTTGTTCCATCTTCATCAATCTCGATAGTAAGTTCGAAATCTTCTTGAAGCTTCTTAATATTCTTCCCACCAGGACCAATAAGGCCACCGATTTGGTCTTGCTTAATTTGCATAGACTTCATTACAGGAACACCCTCTTTAAGAGTCTTTCTTTCAACAGAAATAGTCTTTGCCATCTCTTCTAGGATGTGAAGACGTCCTTCTCTTGCTTGTGCCATTGCACTTTCAACGATCTCTTTAGTAAGACCTGTAATTTTGATATCCATTTGAATTGCAGTAATACCTTCAGTAGTACCAGCAACTTTAAAGTCCATATCACCTAGGTGATCTTCGTCACCAAGGATATCTGTAAGAATCTTGAATCTTTCACCATCAGTTACTAGACCCATAGCGATCCCTGCAACAGGAGCAGTTAGAGGAACACCAGCATCCATAAGTGCCATTGAACCTGAACATACAGAACCCATTGAAGAAGAACCGTTAGACTCTAAAACCTCACATACAAGACGAGTTGTATATGGGAAGTCTGTTGGGATAACTGCTTTAAGAGCACGCTCAGCTAGGTTTCCGTGACCTTGCTCACGACGTCCAACACCACGTACACCACGTGCCTCACCTACTGAATATGGAGGGAAGTTATAGTGTAGATAGAATTGATCTTCTGAAGTACCAATAATACGGTCACTCATTTGAGCACCTTTGCTACCACCTAGAGTAACAGCGGCCATAACCTGAGTCTCTCCACGTGTGAATAGAGATGATCCGTGTGGAACTTTAAGTACATCAATCTCAGTTTCGATTTCACGTACTTCAGCAAGTCCACGACCAGCAATACGCTTATCTTCATTTAAGATATCTCCACGAAGCATTTCATACATTAGTTCATCTACACCTTTGTATGCTTCTTTTCCGAATGCATCGTTTTCAGTTAGACCAAAAGCTTCTGGTGCGTCTGCCATTGCAGCTTTAACTTGAGCTTCAATAGCTTTAACAGCTTTTTGTCTTTCTAGCTTATCAGTAATCTTAAGCGCCTCACGAGCTGTTGCTGTGTAGTCTGCTCTGATCTTTTCAAGCATAGTATTGTTTGCAGCTGCTGATACGAATTCACGCTTAGCTCTACCAACTTCTTTTTGAATATCTTTAAGGAATGCAACAAAGCCTTCGATTTCTTTTTGACCAAAAAAGATTGCATCTAGAACATCTTGCTCAGGAGCGACTTTCGCTTCCCCTTCAACCATAAGGATTGCATTGTCACTTGCTGCAACAACGATTTCCATATCAGACTCTGCCCATTTGTCATGGTCAGGGTTGATAACAAATTCACCACCGATACGACCAACTTTACAAGTACCAATTGGACCTTCAAATGGGATATCAGAAATAGTTAGAGCTGCTGATGCACCAAGTGCAGCAAGAACCTCTGGGTCACCTTCTGGTGAGTAAGAGATTACAGTTGCAGAAATAACTGTATCAAACATATATCCGTGTGGGAAAAGAGGTCTTAGTGGCCTATCAATTAGACGAGCATTTAAAGTCTCACCAACTGAAGGACGACCTTCTCTTTTTAAGAATCCACCAAGGAACTTCCCTGCTGAATAGAATTTTTCTGTGTATTCAACTAGAAGTGGGAAAAAGTCTTGTCCGTCTTTTACTTCTGTTGCAGATGTAGCAGTAACTAGAACTTGTGTACCACCACTAGATACGATAACTGATGCGTCAGCTTGTTTTGCCATACGACCAGTTTCAATTGTAACTTCCTTACCACCAAAGTTGTAAGTAAACTCTCGTTTGTTGTTTAACATAAATAACTCCATTTATATTTTTGAATGTCTATATTTAGAAATGTGTTAGTTGGAATGTATGTGAGAAGAAATCCAAAGAATATGAAAATCTAAAACCACTGAGATCAGCGTGTTTTTAAATTTTAATATCCCTTAAATCTCAAACTCTCCTCTTAACCATTTCCGTACTAAAATTTTAACTGCTTAAATAAAAAAAAGGAAGCATAAAGCTTCCTTTCTTTTGCCTTGATATATAAAGCTTACTTTCTTAGACCAAGTTTCTTAATTAGTGCTTTGTAGTTTTCTTCGTTGTTTGTAGCAACATACTTAAGAAGACGACGACGACGTCCAATCATCTTAAGAAGACCACGGTTTGAAGAATAGTCGTGAATGTGTGCACCAAAGTGTGTCTTAAGGTTGTTGATTCTTGTTGTAAGAATTGCAACTTGAACCGCTGCACAACCACTGTCTTTTTCACCTGCACCAAATTCTTTACCAAATTCTGCTACGATGCTTGCTGTTTCTGCATTTGAAATCATATTTTTCTCCTAAAACTTACCCAAAACCGAGCAAGGAAGTTATTTTCCAGGCCAAGAAAGGGGCGCTATAATTTTGAGCATACTAACGTATTATTTCACTCATGTAAACCTTTAAATTCTCGAGCAAACGGGCCTCAATTTGGCGAATTCGCTCACGAGAAACCCCATAATCATCTGCGATGGCCTGTAGAGAGCGCGGAGCATCATTAAGAAGCCTTTCGCGAAAGATTTCCTGGTCACGAGGCTTTAGGCCTTGGATAAAATGATCCAGATTATCTTGTAATAATTTCAAGGATTGTTGGAACTCGATATCTTCGGCAAAATCACCAGAATCAGGCAGTAGGTCTCCCATGGTCGAAGACGACTCTCCAACCGGAGTATCAATACTAACTTCAGAGCCACCTTCACCCAGGCGCATATCCATCAGGGCCACGGCCTTTTCACTAACATCAAGGTTCTGGGCAATAGTCTTATGATCAGGCTTAATCCCTTGGGCCTCGAGACGCTCTTTTTCACGCATCAGGTTATAAAACAACTTCTTTTGTTCATTTGTTGAACCAAGTTTAACTAACTTAAAGTTATCGAGAATAAATTTTAGAATATAAGATTTAATCCACCAAGAAGCATAATATGAAAGCTTTGCGCCTTTATCTGGTTCAAATAATGAGACGGCCTTCATTAGGCCAATATTCCCCTCTTGAATCAAATCCATCACATTGGCGTGAGCACTTCGGTACTCCATAGCGATTTTGACAACTAGGCGAAGATTAGAAACAACGAGTTTCTTTGCCAAATCAATATCACCTGATTCACGAAATTGCTTAACCAGCAGCTTCTCTTGTTCAGGAGAAAGTAGCTCATAACGTGAGATATCTTTTAGATATTGGTTTAATTTATTATCTAGTTTTGAAGGAACAGGAAGATTTGAGGCCAGGGCCGGAAGAGTCTCTTGAATGAGCTCAACTTCTTCATCTATCGTAAGTTTTTTAGGACTGATATCAACATACTCGTGATCATCCTCGATTACTTCGACATCATTATCAAAAAGATCAGAATCCTCAACTGATGGGAGAACCTCAACATCATAATTAGGATCTGACTGATTGTTATTCTTATTATTGTTATTAATTTTTGCCATTAAGGCTATTTATCATTTTTTGGCTTCCGAGGCCATAGAATCGATATTATTTAGAGTTTCTAAAGACTTAATTTCACTTAAATCTCTACTTGATAGATCAGATACAATTCTTTTATTTCGTATTGCAACAAGAGCAAATGGTGCAATTCTAATATTTACGCCAATCTTTAGTTGTCTATTATCTTCACCCTTTGGTAGCTCAATTATATCAAATTGTCTAAAAAGCTCATCTGTTATTATTTGCGTTAAATCAGCATTTACTGAAAACTGCATCAGCGTATCTTTAATATCCTTGTAATCATTTTCGACATAAAGGGCCAAACGCTCCTTTAACTTCTTGATCGACTTATCATCGTTTCCAACATGAGCGATTTTGTATTGCTCATAAATCCATTTGATATCAGTACGAGGAATATTAATATCAAAATGTAGGCCTAACATATTATTGATGTCACTTGCCTTATCAAACTCTCCATGAAGAACATTGAAATTAATCTGAGGAAAGCTTTTATGATAAACAAAGTAGTTATTTACTTCTTTATCAACTTGCATAACTAGGGCCTCTTCGTAAGAGAGCTTTTTAGAATTTGATTTCAGATAATCTGATGCCCAAAAATCCCATAGGCCATCATTTGACAATGAAATATAGTCCTTAATTGTTTTTGAATCATGAGTCCATACATTAAAATCAGGTATGCGAGTAACAAGGGCCAAGAACTGACCAATTAAGCGCGGCCTCTCTTCTTTAAACTCATCAAGAGCTCTCACCAACTCAGGACTAACTTCTGTCGAATATTTAGGAGAAGAGAAACGAAATTTTTCACAATACGCTAGTTTGAAATCAAAATTTAAATTGGCAGAACCAACTGGTCGGATGATTCCATTTTGAATTTTTGTGATTTCTTTTGGACGACAAATTTGATTGCGACAAAGCGCCCCTTTTTTGTCAGACAATTTATCATCATAGCTATAAGTATCTAGGCCACTTAATTCACGGATGATAAAACTCATAACAGCGGAAGAAGAAAGAAATTTTGAAAGCTCTCTAGGATACTCAACTTGACCTCCCCAAGAGCATGCGTGTGAAAAAATCCCTGTCGTATAATAAAGTTCATTAACAAGAATTTCATTTTCACTTTGTAGCTTATTAAGTTTATCTGTAAATAATTTCTTTCTTTGATCTATTGGCAAGAATATTTCGCCTTCGTCTTTGAAGTAATTATCGAAATGATACTTTATAAGACGATGTCCCATTAAAGTTATATTTTGCGAACACTTTGAGATGAGAGATCTTACTAAATTATCATATTGCTCGCTATCAAATTGAAGTTTCTTGGCATAAGTCGCTATTGCATGCATCGAATACGTCATCATCTTATACTGAAGAGTTGCCATGATAGTGCGATAAAACTCGTCTCTTTCAAGGCCATTTTTAAAGTATAATTTTGCGCTATTTTCACGACAAAAATAATCAAGTTTCTCATCTTCAAGATAAAATTTTCTATAATCATTTAAGAGATCAAAGTTTTCTTTTGAATTTTTAACGCGAGATTGTTCGATTGATTTACTCAGATTATCAAAAATCATATCCCCTTGTTTGTTTAAAACAAGGCTATCGGCAGCTTGTGAATAAAGAGACAGCAGACCAAATAAGCTCACAAAAACAATGCGCATATAATTTAAGAATTTTGCGAAAACATCCATGTAAAATCCATTTAAAGTTTCCCTTAAGTTATCGGAATTATTCCCGAAAGGTTTAATAGGAAATTTAAAAGAATTAAAATATGAAAATAATTTCACTAAAGGCCATTCTTATACTCATTAGCTTATCATTACTAAGTGAAATGATTCGTGCCCAATCGTATTCTTCGATTATTTCCAGACAAGCAAAAAGAGAACTTGATCCTCCATACAATATTTATCATGAGATTGAGGCCGCCTATTTTAACGAAGGCCTACAACTTGATGATCGTAAAGACTTTCTCGATCAATTACGCGTGGCCAAGTCACTTTTAATAGACGGCCATTCCAACGATGCCATATTGGTATTAGAAAAGTTACTTGCAAAGACTAATAGTTATAAGAAAGAACTCCTTATTAAACGCTTCCTTGTTCTAGCATACTTTTCAGATGCTAGAGCAAAGGAGACAAGAGATACGCTTGCCTCTCTTCAAGATAATGCATCATGGTTTTATCAAAACTGTACACTAAGAATGGTTAGTGCCCTTTCTATGCCAAAGGAAATGGATTCAAAGGTTGAAGAAATATACAATAATTGCATTATTAGAGTACATAATAAAAACCCTTATCAAGATAATACATGGCTTAACTTGGTTTTAGAAAAACGCTTGAAAGGATATGTGAGATCAACACAAATACGAGATCTCATGGCCAGCAATAACTTAGATATCATTAAGACAGTTCTAAGATATGGAATCTTTTTTAAAGAACATGAGAGAGTGTTAAAGCATTATGGAAAAATCCCTGTTGATTTCTATGCTGATCCAATGCTTAGAACTTTAGTTGCAGTAAACCTTTATAATGCAGGAAAATATGATCAGGCTTTAAAACTTGCGCAATCAATAGATAATACGAATACAAACAAGATTAAAGGCCATATGGAAGTTCATAAAGGTGACATTAAAACGGCCTATTCACACTATATCTCTAACTTGATTTTAAAACCTGAATCAATTGTGAATAACAAGTTATTACTAGCTGCCGCATGGCTTAGTGGTAACTTTAGAAACGCAAGGGTTGCCCTATCAAAGATACCCGTATCAGACTCTTTATCGAGAGAGAAAGAGTTATTGAGAATAAATATTCTTATTAAAGAAGGTAAATTTAAGGAGGCCGTCTATCTGATGAATAATCTTGATATTCGTTACAACAAAAGACTTCCTTATGAAGCAGCTATTTTAAGTACATATTTAAAACTGTTAAATAACGATCAAAACTGGGTACAATTGAGTGATAAATCGTGCCTGAATAAGAATATCATCAGTTGTTGGTTACACATGCAATCGAAACTTTGGAATAACTTTACAACTGAAGTCATAAGAAAAGACCAAAAAATGGAATCTAAAACAATACAGGACCGACTTGAGGCGATGATAGCACCTGTCTCAGATAAGAAATTCGAAGAGCCTGTCTTAATTTATCAAAAAGATATTTACGAGCTTGATCTAGCTCAGTACCCAAAACTTGGGCACTGATAAAAATCTTTTCTTAAAAAGAATAGCGATAGCCAATATTTAATACCGCTCCACTCATATCAACATCACTATCATTTCCACCGCCAGAAATTGAATATGAATGGGCCAGATAATCAAATTCCGCAAAAATGAAACTAGCACGATTTAGCCAGTAATCGGCCTTAGCTCCAAAATAGAAACCAATCCCACTATCAACATCAAATCCATCATCAGCATTAGCAAGATTATACTTAGCACCGGCGCGTGCAAAAAGATCTAATTTATCTAGATTAATTACTTTTAGACCAAACTCCCCGATAAAATTAGTTAGAGTTGCACTTACAATACTTGAACTAGCACTAAGTACGATAGGCTCCTCATCAATTGACAGTTGTCCGCTAAGATAGAAAATATGGCCGAATTGATAATCAAGACCTAAATTCATTTGATAAAAACGTTCGATATTATTTGAAAAAGCAGAGGTTTCAAAATTTTCATTTAATAGTCTAAATTTTGCAAATGGCCTAAAACTTCCATTACCAATCAACGCTAAACTTAGCTCAATACCACGCTTACTCAGTTCAAAATCACCTGAACCATAACCGTAAGTATAACCTTGGTTAACGAGTGAAAGGCCAATGATATTTGAAGAAAATCTTTCTGCCGTAGTCATTTTCTTTCCACTTACATTTTTATAACTGGCCAATAAGAGATTTGACTTTAAAAGATTATTTAATTGATTTTGCTTCTCAATTGACTCATGAGTATTGTTGACCACAACAAAGCCACGATTTGGATCAAGAGTCAGATTTTTAGGTGCAATAAAGTTTCCATTTGAACCATTAATGCGGCCAATTTCACGGGCCTCATATACTCGGTATTCTTCGTTAAAAGTGGCATCTTTTTCAGGTGGAATATAAATTCCAGAAACTAAATCAATAAGGCCACCTGCCTTTGGCGCGTATCTTCTTTGATTAGCAGAGTACTGCCCGCGGTATGAACTAACTTGTTCTGCAGGTTTCATTAAGTTAGAAACTAAAGGATATGGTGCAATATTAAAATCATCACTATCAGTATCTTCAGAATAAACTGTCATATCAAGAAGTCTATTACTGTATAATCTTGATAATTGCAGAGGATTGATTTTTACAGGCATAGACACTGGTCTAGAATCGTGAAAAGTAGCACTATACTGTCCTCTAGCAACAGTTGAGACGTCCTTTAAGTTATCCCCAAAGAGAACTTCATTAATTTCCATGCTAAAGTTTTGGAGTTCATTATTTGTGCGAAACTTAAACTTGATCTTTTGCTCTTTAACGCTTCTTCTAAAAACAAGTCTTTCTCCTGCACTAAATTTATGAGAACGATTAACTCTTTTCATATTGGCCTTACCTGTAAAAGTAAGAGCACCTGTTACGTTATTATAGATATTGTAGAGGATAAGAGAGTCAGAGTTTTCAAGTCCTACAAGAGCGCTATTAGTGCGCACAAAGACGCGATCAAATCGCCCCTCTCTTACCTTTCGCTGCTTTTTTGCCATGATTCTAACAAGGCCAGCATGAAGCGAAATAAAGTCACCTTCTGTCGCATTAATTAGTTCAATAGTAACCTTCGAATTTGGCCCTATAAAAATAGTATCACCGCGATCATTAACAAGGCGGGCATATGAATTATCTTCAGTAATGATAAGAGTGTCTTGAGAAAGTCCTATCTCTTGGGAAATTTTTGTTGCGTCAATTTGGCGTGAGCCATTCTTGCTAACGAGTGAAATATCACCACGTCCAGAATTTAACTTTATCGCTGCAATGGTTTGAATTGAAAAGATTAACGATAAAACGAAGAGGGTACTTTTTGAAAGCATGAATATTCCTAAATTGACTTAAATTCTTATATCTATAGATACTTCAATTTTACTTGAAAGTAATTTTAGGTCAATAAGCAATATAGATTACTCGTTAGTTATCTTCTTTAAACTCAATCCCATCAAAAAGATAAACAATGGACTTATCTTCAACGATAGTAGTGATTGAGACAGGTCTCTTCCAAACCTTGTAGATATTGGCCATTGTATCCTGGGCCTGCCCAACGTCAAGGTCTACTCCCTGGTGTACATGACGAAGAAGAAGCTCACCACGATTCTTATAATTTGCCGATTCCACTTCAATAATTGGTGTACCAAAATTTGTTAATTGATTAAGAAGCTTTGACTTAATTTCTTTGAAGTCACGCGTTTCAATTTCATTGCGTCCTGTACGCGAGTTATACTTATACGTAAAAAGCTGCATACGATTACAGAATTCTTCAGTAAAGAACTCATCAATGAAAGTAATATCATTATGAGTGCGTCTTACTTCGAAGATTTTCTCACGTCCCATATTTGTTTCAATATGCCAATTTTCTTTTTTATGAAGGTCTGTGCAATCTTGATACTCTTTTCCAAATTTTCCAGTATCCCAACGGTATTCAATGTCACGCATAAGCTCAATGCCGATCTTATATGGATTGATATTTTGCTTACTCATGGCCATTACACCAGAATGAATATCTGCAAAGTCGATAATTTCAGAACTATTTAAGGCCTTCTTAGTAAGAATCTTAGAGTGCCAGTAAGATGCCCACCCCTCATTCATAATTTTAGTCATTCTCTGAGGAAGAAAGTAATAAGCTTCCTCTCTTAGAATTCCAATGATATCGGCTTGCCAGTCTTCAATTGGAGCGTGATCAATTAGAAATTTCATAATATCACGTGTTCCACGAATTTCTTCATCAAGAAGCTCTAGTGGTGTTTTCTTAACTTCCACCTTATCGCTATCAAGGCCTGAGCGCGCCATTTTAGAATTCATAAATGACTTAAGAACTTGCGAGCGGTCATCCTTAAATTCAAATTCATCATCAGCAGATGTTCTTTGTTTCTCTTCACTTTGGAAGAGCACATTAACATCAAGTAGGTTTTCAAATGATAAGACTGTATCAATAAATTCTTCGACACGGTCTTGGCCATATTTATCCATATAACGACGAACTTTCGTTCCATGATTGGCCATAACATCCATCATGCGACGATCTGTTCCTCTAAACCAAGCATTATTCTTAAAGAAGTCAGCATGCCCATAAACGTGGGCCATAACAAGTTTCTGATCAACATAGCGATTAGAGCTTAAAAGATATGCATAGCAAGGGTCAGTATTGATTACAAGTTCGTATATTTTTTGAAAACCATAACGGTTTCCTTTAGCAAGACGATCATACTCGAGCCCGAATCTCCAGTGCGGGTAGCGAGAAGGAAAACCTCCATTTGCTGCTAAAATACAAACTGTATCGTAGTCACAAACTTCAAAAACAACAGGATAGAAATCAAGGCCATATTCTACTGCATAGCTATGAACCTCATCTCTTAATCTTGCAAGTTCTCCACTTAGTGGTTTAGTTCTTTCCATACTACTTATTACTGGAGTCACGCCTTACTTACCTTTTCCTAGAAAGTCTTTAATTGAATCTAGGATTGCTTCTTTATTTTTAATTTTACTCAAAATAACATCTTCGTGTTTTTCACCGAATTCTTTGGCGAGGTCCTTATAAAACTGACCTGAACCATAACGAGACTCTACTTGTCCGTAGAAGAATGCATTTGAGTTTGGAATAATTGAATTCTTTAAAATATCAAGACAAACCTTAGTGTCCTCTGCAGACCAGTTATCACCATCCGAAAAATGGAAAGGATAAATATTCCACTCATCTGAATTATAATCGCTAGCAATCATATCCTTACAAAGTTTAAGTGCCGATGAAATAAGAGTCCCACCACTTTCACGAGTTCTAAAGAATGTTTCTTCATCAACTTCTTTTGCCGTTGCATCATGAATGATATAGCGAATTTCAATATCTTTATACTGCGACTTAAGCCAGAGATTGATCCAAAAAGATTCTGTGCGAACAATTTCTTTTTGTTCATCCCCCATTGATCCTGAAACATCCATCATGTAGATTACAACTGCAGAGTTTTCAAATTCTATCTTTGAATCACTTGCACGGTAGCGCATATCACTTTTGATTGGAACAACGACAGGGTTCTTTGGATCATATGTCCCCATTGCGATTTGTCGCTTTAGGGCCTCTTTAAAAGATCTCTTGTAGTGCTTAAGTGAATCTGGTCCAACTGTACCGATACTTGTGTAGCGATCAACAGTTGACTGCATATTCTTCTTACCTTTAGGCTCGATCTTAGGAAGTGCTAGCTCATTTCCTAGAATTGAAGCAAGCTCATCTAAGCTCATTTCAACATCGAGGGCCTTATCACCTTCCTGCTCACCAGCTTCACCTGGTTCCCCTTGACCTTCTTGCGGTTCACCTTGTCCATCGACTGGATCTCCTGGCTGCCCATCACCCTGTCCTGTTCCTCCTTGGCTTTTATCACCAAAGCGAAATTGAGGAGTGTTGATTGAGGGCATTGGTACTTTAAATTGCCCATTGCCCTTTGGAATTGGCATCTCACCGCCAGCAATATACTTTCTTAGATTATCACGCACCTTTCCTTTAATAATTTTTCGAAAACGTGCGTGGTCTCTTTTAATCGGGTGATCCATTAACTCTCCAGTTGTGGAGGTGCTAAGTCCTAAGACTTAGCACTGTCTCCTTTTGCAAATATACTAGCGACGTAATTAAGAGCGTCAGTTGCTGAAATTTCACAGTAACCATAGTTCTTAATTAGACGAGACTTGATAACATCAATCTTCTCTTGTGTTTCTTTATCAACAACATTAGAGATGATTGTTGTAAGTTTAATCGCATCTTTTTGATCTTCAAAAAGCTTAAGCTCAAGTGCACGATGTAGTCTTTCATTCATTTTGTAATCGAATTGTTTACCTTCGATTGCAAGAGCACCGATGTAGTTCATGATCTCACGTCTAAAGTCATCTTTACGAGATTCAGCAATGTCGATCTTCTCTTCAATGCTTCTCATGAAACGCTCATCCGCTTCTTCAAGTTTACCTGTGTACTTGTTGCGAACCTTCTCTTTTTGAGTGTAGGCCTTAACGTTATCAATATAATTTGCACATAGAGTCTCAATTGCAGTTTCATCAAGAGAGATAGCTTTTTGAACATCATTTTTAACAATGTCTGTATACTCTTGGCGAACGATTGCTAGCATCTCACGATACTTATCTACTGCCTCTGGATTATTTGCCATAGAATTTTTAAGTCCAGACTCAAGTTCGTTGAAAACCATAAATGGGTTTAGTGAACCAGTATGTCCATACTTAACAAGAGCGTTAGAAATTTTATCTTGGATATAACGAGGAGAAATACCTTCTAAACCTTCTCTTACCGCTTCTTTACGAAGCTCTTTTACGTTGTCTTCATTATACCCAGTAAGAGTCTTACCGTTATAAAGCTTAAGTTTTTGAACAAGAGTAAGGTCTGCTTTCTTTGGCTCTTCCATTCTTGTTAAAACTGCCCACATTGCTGCCATATCTAAAGTATGTGGAGCGATGTGAACATGAGGGATTTTTTCAGCATTAAAATCACGCTGATAAATTCTCACTTCATTATCAAGACGAGTAATATAAGGAATATCAATTTTTACAGTACGGTCACGTAGAGCTTCCATAAATTCGTTATTTTGAAGCTTTCTAAATTCAGGCTCATTTGTGTGACCAAGAATGACAAGGTCAATATCTGTTTGAGCAAATTTCTTTGGCTTAATTGACTGTTCCTGAGACGCTCCTAGTAGGTCATAAAGGAAAGCAACATCAAGCTTTAACATTTCGATGAATTCGATAATACCACGGTTAGCGATATTGAATTCCCCATCGAAGTTAAAGGCGCGAGGATCTGAATCAGATCCGTATTGAGCGATTTTTCTATAGTTGATATCACCTGTTAGTTCAGTTGAATCTTGGTTTTTCTCATCTTTAGGTTGGAAAGTACCAATACCTAGACGATCCTTTTCAGAAAGAATAAGTCTCTTAACACGGATGTGATTTTCCATAACTTTCATGAAGTCACCGTCATATTTAATCATGTACTCATTTAAGATATAACGGTCAGCAGGACAAACTTCTCCGCGAATTTTAATTTTTTGTTCTTTATTACCCTTATTCATTGCTTCAATGAATTCTTTTCTTACTTCATGTGGAATTAGCTTTAATGGGTCTTCATGCATTGGAGATGGAAAAACTTTTTGACCACCAAGAATGTCTGATTCTTCTTCGTCATACCATTCGAAAGTATAAAGAGCTCCCTCATCTGTTCTTGAGTAGTGTTCAAGACCTTTTTTAAGATTTCTTGCAATTGATGATTTAGCAGAACCTACTGGACCGTGAAGTAGTAATACCCTTTTTTCAGTTCCGTAACCAAGAGCAGCGGCCTTGAAAAAGTTTACTAATTTCATTAAGTGTACATCAATCCCAAAAACGGCATCTTTACCATTTCCAATTGGATCATCAAAGAAGTGATATCTAGTAATTTCTTTTTTATATTCTAGGTATGTGCTCGTTCCAAAAGTCATGATCATATCAAAAATTCTTTGGAATGAATTGCGTGCGATTCGAGGATCTTCAGATACAAGATCTACATATTCTTGAAAACTTCCTGTCCAGTGTAAGTGAGCAAAGTCTTCAACTTTGTAGTTCTCACTCATAAAGTCTTTCATATTCATTTTAGTCATATTTTCTCCATCCATGATTTGCATTCTCTGCAAGCTAAATTCCTAAATATATTATAACGTGAAAAACTAAGTAAGATCAAAGGTAAGTATAAAAAAAATATGTAGTGACTTTTTGACACCGTAAAACAATCAAGTAATCACTAGATTTACTAGGCAAATTCTTGGCAAAATTGAAGTCAAACAAAAGCATTTGACTAAAATCTGTATCCATTTGAAAATATAAGAATTACAGATTAAGAATTGTTGAGGGATTACAAGGGTGAACATGGAAATTATTTGTGCCGGCGTATCAGATATTGGCCGCAAGAGAGAAACCAATCAGGACTCTATTTACGTTGGAAATTCAAGTAAACTCTATATTGTAGCAGATGGCATGGGTGGACACTCTGGAGGTGAACTCGCTTCTACAATGGCAATTAAATATATTGCAGAGAAAGTTAAAGAACTAAAAGCTGCCAGCACTGATATCTCAGAAGTACTTAAAGATTCTGTTCACTTTGCAAATGAAAAAATCAAAAACTATGCGGATGAAGAACCATCGCTAAAAGGAATGGGAACAACTGTTGTTGGAATTCTTTTTGGAAAAGATAAAGCAAGTATTGCAAATGTTGGAGACTCTCGTGCTTATGTCATTACTCAAGGTCAAATTTTTCAACTAACAAAAGATCATTCAGTTATTCAAGAAAAAATAAATTTTGGAATTTATACCCGCGATCAAGCAGCAAATGATCCGAATAAGAATTACTTGTCTCGAACGGTTGGTTTTGAATCAGGAATTGAAGTCGACCTTTATGATTACAAACCTAGTAAAGGTGATATTTTTCTACTCTGCTCTGACGGACTTCATGGAAAACTAAGCGATGAAGATATTCTTTTCATCATTAATGACATGATCAAAAAGAACGACGATCTAAGTCATCAGCTCATTCACGACTGTGCACAGACACTTGTTAGACAGGCCAACGAACACGGTGGTCAGGACAATATATCTGTAATCTTAGCTGTAGTTAATTAATCTTAACTTTCACTACTTGAGAGAAATATTTCGTCTCAATGTGTCATAGATTAATGTCTTGCAAACTGTTATCAAGAAACCTACAATAAACATCAGAAATTATTGAAAATTCAAGGAAGTAATTTTGAGTCGTTTTTACACAATTATGGTAATTCCTGAAAAAGAAAAAGGAGTTAAGTCATTTCGCATACCGCGCGTGATCTTCAACTCTGTATTATTCTTCATAGTTATCATTGTAGCAGTTATTGGAATTCTCACTTTTGACTATATAAAGATCCTTAAGCAGGTATACGAAAATCGTCACTTGAGTATTGAAAACCGTCAGCTTAAAGAGCAAATCCAGCTCTTTAATATGAAGCTCAATACTTTAACCGATGATATTGAACGTATTCAAAAAATCGAAAGTAAATTAAGAGTCATCTCTGGTTTTAAAGATTTTGATCTGACAAAGCCTGTAATGCAGAACTCTGATGAACAAGAGGCCCAAGAAGGTGATCACGGCCATAATCATTCGGCACCATCAAATCCATCTCGTAACCCACAATCTGTTCTCATTCCGCAAAGAGACCAGGAGTTAATGGACAAAGTTAAGTCGGAACTAAAGGAACTCAAAACAGTTGAGGAATTTAGTGACATCAATGATCTGTATGAAAGAAAGATCGCTACTAATTTTGGTCTAACTTCTGGTTATAGCTTCACAAAGGAATGGAGTAGCTTAATTAAACAAAGTTTTAAGTTAGCTGAAAACTTCGCGTTTTTTGATTATCGATATTCAATTCTACGCAAGATTTCAGGTGACTTAGAGATTCGTGTTAATGAGCTCGATCAATTCTTACTTGATCGCGAATCTTTTTTAAGATCAACGCCAACTCTACTTCCGGCCCGAGGCTGGATAACTTCGTACTACGGTCCACGTATGAGTCACTACTCAAAACGTGTAAAGATGCACGAAGGCCTAGACGTCGGTGCACCAATTGGAACAATCATCTTAGCGCCAGCGGATGGTATCGTTAAAGTATCAAAGAAAAATTACGGTTTTGGAAACCACGTTGAAATAGATCATGGATACGGTATAACTACAGTTTACGGACATAATTCAGAAAACATCGTTGTAAAAGGCCAAAAGGTCAAACGGGGGCAACCAATTGCAAAAGTTGGAAACTCCGGTTTATCGACAGGCCCCCACTTACACTACGAAATTCGTGTAAATGGAACGCCGGTGGACCCTCTCTATTATGTACTGGATTAATTAGGAGAAATTTAAATGTTTAATCCGCTTAAGTCTTTTTTTGGCACGAAACACGATCGTGACATCAAGAAAATCATGCCAATTGTTAATGAAATCAACTCACTTGAAGCACAGATGGAAAAGCTTAGTGATGAGGAACTAAAGGCCCAAACGACTAAGTTTAAGCAACGTCTAAGTGAAGGAGCAACTCTTGAACAACTTCTTCCTGAAGCATTTGCGACAGTAAGAGAAGCTGCAAAGCGTGTTCTTGGTATGCGTCCATACGATGTTCAGATCATTGGTGGTATTGTTCTTTTTAAAGGGATTATTGCGGAGATGAAAACAGGGGAAGGTAAGACTCTTACTGCGACTCTGCCTCTTTATCTAAAAGCTCTTGAAGGAAAAGGTGCTCACCTTGTAACAGTTAACGACTACCTTGCTAGCCGTGATGCTAAAGAGATGGGTGTTCTTTATAACTGGCTTGGATTAACTACTGGTTGCATCATTGCAGACATGGAAGATGAAGAGCGCCAAGCGGCTTACGCTTCAGACATTACATACGGAACAAATAACGAATTTGCTTTCGATTATCTAAGAGACAATATGAAATTCTCACTTGAAGAATATGTTCAAAGAGATTTTCACTACTGTATCGTGGATGAGGTTGACTCGATTCTAATCGATGAGGCCAGAACTCCCCTATTAATTTCAGGTCCAAGTGAAGGTGACTCAACACTTTATGGTGTTGCAAATAAAGTTATTCCACAGCTTACTGTCGAAAAACATTTCACGATTGATGAAAAATCGATGTCTGCTGTTTTCACAGAAGAAGGGATTTTGAAAGTTCAAGAGCTAATGAAAGTTGATAATCTTTACGATATCGAAAACTCAGCTCTGCTTCACCACTTAAATCAGGCCCTTCGTGCTCACCACTTATTTAAAAGAGATGCTAATTACATCATTAAAGATGGTGAAGTCATTATCGTTGATGAATTCACAGGGCGTCTTAAAACAGGTTCTCGTTGGTCAGATGGACTTCACCAAGCGATCGAGGCGAAAGAAGGCGTAGAGATTAAGCAAGAAAACCAAACTCTTGCATCAATCACTTTCCAAAACTACTTCAAAATGTACTCAAACCTAGCAGGTATGACAGGTACAGCAGATACGGAAGCGGAAGAATTTAAAAAGATCTATGATCTCGATGTAATTGTTATTCCTACAAATCTTCCAATTGCTCGTGTTGATGAAGCTGATGTTATCTATAAGAATAAGCAAGCAAAGTATAGAGCAATTATTAAGCTTCTAAGAGAATTAAATGAGAAAGGTCAACCGGTTCTAGTTGGGACAATTACAGTTGATTCTTCAAACCTACTTTCTCAAGAACTTGAAAAAGCTGGTATTCCACACAATGTACTAAATGCTAAGCAACACGGTAGAGAAGCGGCCATCATTGAAAATGCTGGTCAAAAAGGTGCCGTTACTATTGCAACAAATATGGCAGGTCGTGGTACCGACATTAAAATTAATGACGAAGTAAAGGCCCTTGGCGGTCTATATATCCTTTGTACAGAAAGACACGAGTCACGTCGAATTGACAACCAACTTCGTGGTCGTTCTGGACGTCAAGGAGACCCAGGACGTTCAAAATTCTTCCTATCGCTTGAAGATGATTTAATGAGAATTTTCGGAAGTGATCGTATCGCAAAGGTTATGAACACTCTTGGGATGGAAGAGGATGAGCCTATTGAGCACAAGATGATCACTAATGCGATTGCTAAAGCTCAAAAGAAAGTTGAAACTCATAACTTTGAAATCAGAAAGCACCTTCTTGACTTTGATAACGTTATGAATGAACAACGTCGTGTTATCTACCGTATCCGTCGTGACATCCTTTCAGATGAAGACAACCTTGGATTCGTAAAAGAGATGACAGAAGATGTTGCAGATAACTTATATGAAAATTATCGCCCGCAAAAGAAAGTTCCATTAGAAGACCTTCCTTGGGAAGATATGAAGTCTGGCTTTAGTGCAACTTTTAACACTGAATATGAAGTAAGCGCTGTAGAATGTTCAGAAAAATTTGAAGGAAATGTTAGTAAGTACTTTGAAGAAAGAGCTAAGGAAATCCTAGAAAGCAAATTAGCTGGATACGATGATAGACAAGTAACTTTAGCTCTTAGAGAAATTCTACTATCAACTTTTGATCAACACTGGAAGGATCACTTAAGAAATATGGATCACCTTAAAGAAGGGATCAATCTTAAGGCCTACGCACAAAAAGACCCTCTTACAGAATATAAGAGAGAAGCATTTAACCTTTTTGAACAAATGCGTGTTGATGTAAAAGCAAGTGTTGTACGCAACATGTTTACTGTTCGTCTTTACACTCAAGAAGAAATTGAGGAACTAAGACGTGAGCAAGAAGAAGCACTACAAAGACAATTAGAACTTCTAAAAGCACAAAGAATTGCTGAAGAAGAAGGTCTAGATGAGCCTGTACAACAACAAGCTCCACGCTCTCGTGGCCAAGTTAAAGTTGGAAGAAACGATGCTTGTCCATGTGGTTCTGGAAAGAAATTTAAACACTGTCACGGATCATAATTAATATGTCAGATGGCGATAACAAAAACGATTTAACACGTATTGAAGACTTGTCAGAGTTTCTTCATCAAGGTGATGATGAACTCGACAAGCTTCTTGCTGATCTCGATGAGTCAGATGATGGCCAATCAAATGAACAGGAAGATGAACAAGAAGATGAGGCGGAAATCGAGTTAGCGCCATTTGAGTATTCTAATAATTCAAATGACTCCGAAAACGAGTTTGAGGATGAAGCCGAAAATTACGAAAACTTCTCAGAAGAAGAATCGTATGACGAAGCCGATTACGCGTTTGACGGGCCAGAGCTTGAAGATGAAGAAAGTGGCCAAGAAAGTGATGAAGAGCAAAGCTTTGACAACTTTGACAACTTTGACAATTTTGAAGAGTCTGACAACTTCGACGAGGTCGACGACTTTGAAGAGTCTGCTGACTTAGATAGTGTTGAAGAAGAGCAAAGTGACGATGAAGATTCAAGCTTTGAAAACTTCCCGACTTTTCAAGAAGATCAAGAAGCAGACCAAGAAGAAGACCAAGAAGCTGAAATCGAGCTCTCACCTCTTGAAGAAGACCAACCCGAATACGAAGCTGAGAGTGAAGTTGAACAAGAAGATTTTGTAGCACCGCAAATTGAGTCCTATGAACAAGTTGAAACACCTCTTACGGCGACTCCTGAAACAGTCGCACCTGAAATAAGGCCGGCCCAAGACTTTAGAGAAGTTAGAGATTTTGCGGCCAATTCAACATATGGAAAGGTAGCGATTGGAGGCAATCCTCCATTTTCAATTCTTATGCAAGGAATAGTTCCTGGTGAATACGACGAGAGTATTCTTGCTATATTGAATGAGCACGGACTCTTAGGTGACAATGAAGAACTTTATCGAAGAAGCTTAGAGAGTGGACAACTTCTCATCGCCCAAATTGGTGAGTTTAGTGCAATTTACTTAGCAGGAAAATTACGTCGCTTTTGTCGTGTGATAAAACTAGGTCTTGCTCATGAAATTCATGCTAGTCCAAACTATGACAATAGCGATCAAAGAGGATTAACAGGGCCACGCTCAATTAATCAGAATCAGACGAAGCACTTTATAAGAAATGACAGGGATTTTACGCAAGAAGATGTCTTATTAAGCTCTTCTCACTTCGTCCCGGGATATTTGATAACACATAGCCTTGGACCAATGCAAATCAATGAAGTTATTGATGGCAATGAGTTTAATGATATTAAATCCATTAACCTAATTGAATATTTCAGCGAATTGTTTAGGGAAAGTGCGTTTAAAAAGGGTGCTAATGCAATTATCTCAATTCATTTTACAGTTAATCAGCAACGCAGTGATTCGACATCAAATAATATCATTATCATGGCCCATGGGGACTATGTCGTTCTAGAAGAGAACAAAGCATAGCTAAATAGACAATTATGATTAGCAATTTAAGCGAAACAAAAGATTTTTATAGCACTATTATTATTGGTGGTGGCATCGTTGGAGCGGGAGTTTTTAGAGATTTAAGTCTCCACGATATTGATACTCTTCTTATCGATAAGAAGGACTTTGCCTCTCAAACAAGTTCAAAAAGCTCGAAGATGCTTCACGGAGGAATTCGTTATCTTGAAAACTTTGACTTCCCTCTCGTCTGGGAAGCACTACATGAGAAGAATCTTTGGTTAAAACTTGCACCGCACCTTTGCTTTGAAGAAAAATTCTATCTACCCATATACTCTGATTCGATTCGTCCAAAGTGGATGATTAGAATTGGATTATTCTTATATGATTTACTATCAAGCTTTCAAAATTCTCCTTATGAGATGAAAAACAAGATTGAAACGCTTGAAATAAATGCAGATCTTAAAGAAGAGGATCTAAAAGGAAGCGGTGTCTACCACGATGCTGTTGTACATGACGGACGCCTAACCATTGAAGTTTTAAGAGACGCTGCAATCAATCCACGCTGTCATGCTCTTAATCATATAGGACTTGAAGATTATGAATTTCTTAATGATGGTAGAATTCGTGTCATTTTGAAAGATGAGATCGAAGGTGTGACTAAGGAAGTTTTCTGCAATGACATCGTTTTTGCAACAGGGCCTTTTACCGATAAAGTTCTAGCAAAGTCTGCGCAAATACATTGGAATCCACAACTTCTACCATCACGTGGAAGTCATATTTGGATCTCAAAAGAGCGCCTTAAGATTAAAACAGCAATTCTACTAACACCAAATGATGGAAGAGTAATCTTTGTCATTCCACAAGCTGATCGTATACTTGTAGGAACGACAGAGTCTAAAGTAGAAGAAGAATACTTTGATTTACAGCCGACTGCAGAAGAGATCACTTACCTATTAGCAAATTTAAACCAATATTTTCCAAAAGCTAAAATTCAAGAAGATGATATTCTCTCATCATTTGCAGGAATAAGACCTCTTGTTAAAGATGACTCGACAGCAACTCTTGGAAAAACAGCACGCGTACACAAATACTTTCAACCACTAAAGAATTGCCATGTTCTAGTTGGCGGCAAGTACACAACGTTTAGAACGATGGCCCAAGATGTTGCAAGATCGATAGTACACAAACATAAGAAGGCCTATATTCAAGATAAGACCCTCGCTGAATTTCGCTTCAAAATGCGCTACAACCCATTTAAGCAAAAAGGTTTTACTCCTGAGCAAGAAGCGCAAGTGAGAAAGTATGAATTTATTCGTTGTGAAGAAGACTTTAACAGACGCCTCTAATTTCTTAGCTGCGTCTGTTAGAGAAGTATTTAGAAACGTAAATAAGCACCTGCGATAGCTCTAAATCCACTTAAAGAAATTGTATTCTCAACTGTTGAACCGCCGGTTTCGATGCTAAAAGTTGATGAGCTACTGAAGTAGTCACCTTTTGCATAAAAACCAAATCCTGAATCTAGTGTATACTTAATCCCACCACCAACATTCATATAAGTACCTGAACCTGATAGACTCTCAGTTGTCGATGATCCAGCATTTTGTGGGATTTCGTTAAGTGAAGTCATCGATAAACCAAATCCTACTTCTACGTATGGGATAAAACGATTCGTCGCAAGAGGGTTGAAAATGTGGAAGTTAACTGCTCCACCAAAGTCAATTGAAGAAGACGTTGAATCTGAAATTCCATTGCTTCCTGAATAGTAACCAACACTGGCCTTTAAAGAAAACTTTTGTAAAAAACTTTGCGACTTAGGAAAGAACAACTCGAACTCTCCAGCAAAGCCCAGTGTACTTAACTCAGCATCAGAGCTAACTCCAACGTTATCATAAGTACCACTTAGCATATTAAAGCCGGCCGATACATTTAGGGCCATATTTTTATCTAGAATCTTACTTGGTGTCGGCTTTGACATCGTTTGATTACTAGAAAAAGAAGTTGTTTTAATTGCATCAAGCTCACTTTCTTCATCAAAGCTTTCTGACATTGATTTAGAAGGTTGTGAATAGGCACTTCTTTGCTCAGGAGCTTGACGATTAATATCAACAGGCTCGCCCATTTGTCTTCCTGCAGGAAAAGTTGCTTGTAGAGATTTAGAGCGATCACTTGTCAATTTAACAGGTGATGAAATTTTTAAATTTGCAACCTTATCTCTTTGAATTTCACTAGGCTTAACAATGCGGTAAATACTCCAAACAGAGCGAGATGGTGTTGCTTTAATACAGACGGCCCTTGCAAATACACCAGTTGTGATAAAGAACTTAGCGTGATCTCCAATGACTAATCCATCTTCTAATCCTCGATTCATTAGAATCGTCTTCTTTGAAGATGATGTTTGAAGAATTCTGAAAGTTAACTTCTCATCAATATCGAGAGCAAGAACACTCGAACTCAACAGAGTAATGAGTGAAATAGAGAGAATTTTTAATAAACGTCCTGTCATATCATTTCCTTAAAAAAATATACTTAAACTAGCTATAAATTTTAAATTATTAATTGTTTGATTAAGTTCAAAGTTAGAAGCATCTGTCGCATTAACCTCACTAATCGGGCTTAAACTAAGAAGCTCATAATTTAATTTGGCACCTATTCCATAGCCAAACATATTACCCTTTTCATAATCTCTAAAAGTTGAAATACGAGTTTTAATACCTAGTGAAATTGAAGGTAAGGCCACTAATTCATAGTCATAGCTATAATTAGTGAGTCTTGGCGAAGTTGTCTCACCTGTACCACGCTTTATCCCTAGGCCAACATAAGCAAGCAGTTTATTTCGAACATAAGGTGCGTTGTAAAAATAGTAATTCACGTGGGCGCCAAAATTCATATAAGTCATGCGGCCATTGATCCCACCTAAATCAACATTTAGATTCGAAAGATCAAGCCCAAAGTCAACGCTCCATTTTTTTAATGAATCATGTGCTCTAATAAGATGAAACTCATATGAAGCAGCAAGGCCATATCCAAGATTCTGATGATTGCTATCAGAGTCTGTATAATTTGGCATAAGGTTAGAGATAAAACTTAATTGCACTTCATTACCACTTTCAATTGAAAGTACATTTTCACGCCTAAATTTTTCGCGAGCAATTCCAGAAGATTTTAAGTAGCGACTAAGTTGTTCACTATCCATATCGGCAGACCACAGAGGGCCTTCTTTATCTAAGACGGCCTTAGCTGACTTCGTTACTCGATTCTTTGCTCTTTCTCGTGCAAGACTTTCTTCCATAGCATTTGGAATTGATAAATTTGAATTTGCACCGGTTAGATCTGGCTTTCCACTATAAAGCATTTCCTTATAACCATCTTGTGCAGCAGAAATTTTAATTAATTGATCTTTATTTTGTGCTCCCATTTGAGCATCAAATTCTTGTGCAGATAATTTTGAAGTATCAACAGGCTCTAGCTGGGAGTCCACATACTTATAGCGAAGTCTGCCATCCCTTACGATAATTTCATCACCGTTTCTTAGTTGCGTCTCTTTTGTCACTTTGTAGATCGTCGAGTCAGCAATATCCTGAGCATAATTCTTATCACTTGGCGTTTCTTTATCTTGAATTAAGTCCGTAGGAACCTGCCCATCAATTGCATGCTGATTATTAAATTCAGTTTTTTTCGACTCATATGCCTTAATTTCATAAACAGGCTTTTTCTTATAGCGGCCACTTGCAGTTTGAGAGCGAATTTGTAGAGCAAGTGTCGCATCAGGCGCGAAGTTTGCACGATTTATCTTATCTCCAGAAATATCCTTGAAGTACCAGTAAGATTCGCGATCAGACACTTTTAAGAGTTCAATGCTACCTAGATAAAGATACTTAGGCTTTTGGTAGTCACCAATGCGCATTGACACATCGGCCACTTCACCAGTTTTAAGTCCGGTAAGCTTACCGACAGAAAGCTTTAAGGTGCGTCCAGATTGAGAAAGGGCCACAACTTTTGCCTGCATCATGGCATAAGTATTTGCCATCAATAAATTTAGCAAAAGTATCATTACGAATTGTTTATATTTATCCATATATTTAATTATAACGAATGGAAGTATTTGAAACAATATGGTAAGGTATGTATATTTTTACAAAATTATGCCACGGTGCACCATGAGTGAACGGAGGAAGATATGGCCAAAAGAAAGAAGAATATTCAAATTTTTCGATACGAATGCCAAATGACTGGCGAAGTTTACAAAACAACAAAGAAAGCAGCTAATCCAGATGACCTAGTTAGCGTAAATGCATACTACGATATGCATCCAGAAGAAGATGATCGCCCTGAGGAAATTAAGAAAGAATTAGGAATTGAGTAAAATTTAATAAAACGGAGTTTTTAAATGGCACACCACAAAGTCATTATTATCGGATCAGGTCCTGCTGGTTACACAGCGGCCCTATATGCATCTCGTGCAAACCTTGGACCTCTAGTTATTGAAGGACATGAGCCAGGGGGACAATTAACGACAACAACTGACGTTGATAACTTTCCAGGATTCCCAGAGGGAATTATGGGGCCAGAGCTTATGGCCAATATGAAGAAACAAACTCAGAGATTTGGTACTGAATACCTGAGTGGTTTCGTCACTGATATTGATACAACAAAGAGACCATTTACTTTAACAGTTGATGGTGACAAAACTTATACTGCTGATGCAGTAATCCTAGCAACAGGTGCCTCAGCGAAATACCTAGGCCTTCCAAATGAGAAAGAACTTATTGGTAAAGGCGTAAGTGCTTGTGCAACTTGTGACGGATTCTTCTACCGCGACCGTGTCGTTCACGTTGTTGGTGGTGGAGATACTGCAATGGAAGAAGCAACTTTCCTTACAAAGTTTGCTTCGAAAGTTTATGTTGTTCACAGAAGAGATGAGTTACGTGCATCTAAGCCAATGCAAGAGCGCGCTTTCAATAACGAAAAGATTGAATTCGTATGGGATAGTGCTGTAACAGAAATCATTGCCGATGCAACTGGTGTTACTTCAATCAAAGTTGAAAACTTAAAAACTGGTGAAGTATCTGAAAGAAAAACTGATGGCCTATTTATGGGTATCGGACATAAGCCAAATACTGATTTCCTAAAAGGAAAAATTGAACTTGATGATCATGGGTTTATCGTGACTCAAGGAAAGCACCCTGATACAAGCGTTCCAGGTGTTTTTGCTTGTGGTGACGTTCAGGACTCTTACTATCGTCAAGCAATCTCTGCTGCGGGTTCTGGTTGTCAGGCGGCGATCAGAGCAGAAAGATTCATCGAAGAAAACGAATAATCTTAAAAATAAATTGTGGCCTAGTCTATTAACTAGGCCACATTATCTGAAATATACAACTCTACCCTTTCAACTGTTTCATTAAAAAGTCGCTTTACAACCTTACTACCATTTTTAAGTCGCTCAACCATATCTTCATATTCAATTAGCGATCCCTTCGCAACAGACTTTAGGCCAACAGCGCCTTCTTTTAATTGTTTTGCCACGAAAAAATATAGATAAAGATCAGCACACTCTTTTTCGTTTAAATCATGCTCATCAAAAGCATTAATTTTTAAGTCATTGGCCTCAATTGAGATTTGAGGTTGAAAATCTTTTTCAAATAATGGAGTGATCTCACTCGTACGAATAGTAAGATTTCCGCTACCTTTATTAAAGATCATAAGTCGTGCAATACAGGCCTTAAGCTCTGAAATATTTCCTGGCCAATCATAATCAAGCAGCATTTTTTGAACACGATGAGAAAGTCGCTTCTTTGCAGTATGATTCTTTAAACTATATTGCGATATGAAGTAATTTGCGAAGAAGAGAATATCTTCCTTTCTTTCAACTAATGAAATTGTTTTAAAACTTGGTATGGCCAACTCTGGAATATAGTCAGTACCTGTAAACATAGTTCGATAAGACTCTCTCTTATCAACTGTATTAATAATATAATTGGCAACACTAGTTGATAGCTTATCAAGGCCCTTAAATATAACGTGGCCATTAATAACGCGATCCCTGATCTTGTCCACGATATCATCAATATCTTTTTTGGTCATTTTGGCATAGCAATTAACAATTTCAATATGCGTGTTAGCGGTACTTGATTGCCTTGCAATTCTTTCACAGAGAAAATACTTTCCACTTCCTTCACCACCATAAATATAGACAGGGCCTCTCTCATTTGGAGCACTATATTGCTCAAGAAAAGATTGGGCACCCTTTGCAAAAACACTAATCCCCATAGATGTGTTGAAGGCAACATCCGCCTCATAGTCATCGCTGTGATATTCTTCATATTCCTCAATTTCATCACTCTTATAAAAGTAAAGAAGTCCAATTACTCGGGCCAAAAACATAGCCTGCTTAAGGTCATTATCCGTAAATAGCTCATTCTTTTCTTTATTCGAGAAATTTAAAATACCAAAGATATTTTCATTGTGATCAAAGATCGGACACATCATATATGTTGAAATAGTCGTATTATTAACGACTTCATACATATTAAAAAATTCATCACTAGAAAGAGATTGAGAAAATTTTGATTTGATTCCACGAGGATGATTATAAAGCTCTTCTAGAATACCAACGATTGGATATTCAATTTCTTTCAATTGATTTGTCTGAAAATCAAATTCACTGAATGTATGCTCATCGTGTCCCACAATAAATGCTCGTGCATCGCGGGCCTTTACTATTCTTTGAACTTCTATGATAAATAATTTTATTAATTCGACTTTGTTACGATAATTTTTAAAAATATGAAACAAATCAAGGATCATAGAAACAGAAACATTATCATCAATATCCTTATCAAAGTTATTATCAGAATCATAATTTCCAGCAACAGCTTCATTTAAGACCATGTCATACATGAGATTTCTTAAGCGTCTTTTACCCATTGATGAAACGAGCTCAGTCATAAGATTCATAATATTTTCGACTTCATAATCAATAAACTCAAGGCCAAGGTAGTTATCGCCAATATTGTTAAAATTTGGCCTATAACGTCTAAGCTTTACTGTTTGAAAAAGACGAATTTTTTTGAAACGAATTTCGATTTTGAAAATTTGACTATCAACATACTCTCCTATGAGCACACCAATACCAGTTGTTGAAATATTATCGACAATGACATTAAAAGAATTTGAAGTAGAGTCTCCAATCATTTCATAGAGAATACACTCAATATTATCTGACTCTTTTAGTTTGATACGATAGTTTCTTAGCTTCTTCATATGAATAGTTATCGACTAGTAAAATTACTAACTTTAACTACAAGACATATAAAAATTCTAAAGAAATCGTCGATAAGGGAGTATCTCCAATCGAGCTAAAAATTGAGGAATAATTGAAGTTTAATATTCAAAATTACAAATTTTTCAAATCATATCGTTTTCCAATACATGAAGACGACAAAGTTAGTGCAGAAGTTAGCACAATTGAGCGTGAAAACATAAAGCATAACAGTGTTAGAATCGACTCAATCAACTTATCTGGATTAAATTTCATCTGCTCTCAAAAATACACATTGGGAGAGAAAGTAAAAATCAAAATTCAAACGAAAAGACTATTTAATAACTGGGACTTCGAGCTAACAGGTATAATTATTCGATCTTTCATTTACTGTGAGGATGTAACAAAGACAATCTATGGTATCTCTATTGAACCAAATTCTCAGACAACAGTATTAAAGTACTTCTTAAAAGACTTTTTATCACATTACAGAACCGCAAAACTCAAAGATAAGCTCTTTCAAATCTGCCAAAACAAAATTAAGATCAATCGAGATGACGGTGTTGAACTATTTTCACTTTTTCAAAGTTTGATTCAAAAGACTTATAGTGGAAAGATCATTGATATTTTAAATGAACTTCCTAGCATCTTTCGTTGTGAGAATTATCACATCTTTCTTTTTGATGCCAAAACTGGTGAATTTGAAATAGAGCGAACAAATAGTGACGTGACTCCAAGGGATCACAGCTTTAATAGTATTTTAAAAGAAGCCTATTTCAACAAAGTCATTATCAACAAGAGCTTTCATGAAAAGAAGGCAACGGGTGTTGACCTTGAAATAAAAAACATTCTTATGTCTCCTATCGTGAATCATAATGGAGAAAGCATTGGTATCATTTGCATGTCAAATAGTGTCTCTGGCGGAAAGTTTAATTTCACTATGATTGAGAATATAAAGATCATCGCAAGTCTTATCTCTTATTTCTATGAAGGTAAGAAGCATACAATAAGTAGTGAAAAAGTAGAAAATAAACTTCCTGATCACTTCATATTCAGCGATAAATCACAAACTGGACAGTCGATTATCAACACATTAAACACCATAAAAAACACAAGAGAGAATCTCTATATTCACGGTGAAGTTGGACTGGGAAAAAGCGCCTATGCTCGATATATTTGCGGAGACAATAAAGAAAATATTATCGATTTTAATGATGAAGAAGTGGCCAACCATAAGAAGTTAGAGCAAATAAGTGATCTTACAAACAAGGGAATCAAAGACCTCATTGTTAAAAATATTGAGATGCTAGGCTATGAGGATCAAGCGACTTTCTATAATATTATTAGATCCCTAAAGATTAGAATTGTTACCATTGCCACTAATGATCTTAAGGCGCTTGAAAAGAATGATATTATCCTTACTGATCTTTATAATCTAATAACAACAGTTAAACTCAATGTACCGCCGCTACGTCTTCGTCGAGCTGAAATTGTTGAAATAGCCAAGCACTATATCAAATACGAATGTAGCAAAAGAGCAATACCGATAAAAAAACTATCTCAAGAATCGATAAATGAATTAGAGGCCGCAAACTGGGACTTTAACAACAGTACACTTCATTCTTTAATTGTAAAGGCCATCCTAAAAACCGAGTCAAACGAGCAAGTAATTCATCTTATGCTTAAAACAAGGGATTCCAAAAGAATCGTCAATAGCGACAAAAACACTCAACTACAAGAGTACATCCTTAACACCTTAAATTCATGTGATAAGTCCATCTCTTATAAGAATACTGAAAGTATTTTTGTAGAAAATTTAATGAGAAAAAAAGCTTCTTAGATTTGACAGACCCAGGCCAAAATTGAAATAATTTTATTAACAGATCACGGATCGATCTGAGAGTTTACATTTAGTAACTAAAAATTGCATCGGATAGCAATTTTAAAAAGACCAGGGAAGGTATCAATGAGTAATTTCTTTAAGTACAATACACTCAATATTTCACTATCTAGACAAACTCGCACTTGTAACGTTGTTGTTGCTAACAATGAGCAGTTTTTCAATACTTCAACGTACTTAAATGAACTCGAACACTTCTTTGATTGGTTAACTAATAAAATTGAAATTCATTCGGTAGTTTTTAAATTTGCTAGTGATGATATTGAATTATTCAAGAAAGAAGAATTAAGATTCTTCGATGAAGTAAACCTTGGTAATACCCTACAGCAACTCGCAAGGTTAAGTTGGGGACAACTATTATTACCACAGACGATCCTTTGGTCATTTCAAAAATCAGCTTGCCCATTTAGTCTTGAATTAGCTATGGGTGGTGATATTCGCTACTGTGCTCCTTCTTTTAGTGTGACATTTAACCAACTTGATAAGGGAATCACACCAATGGCCGGTATGAATACCCTTACTAATGAAAAAGCAAATAGTGCAAAGCTTATGCAATACCTACTATCTTCTCAAAGCGTAGGTGCCGATGCTCTTATAAGCGCAGGCCTCATCGGTAAAATCCTTTACAGCGAAAATGAACTTGAAGATATTGTAACTCGTATTTCTAAACAGTCTCCTACTGCAAGAATTCAAACAAAGAGATCATTTAACAACGCTCTTATTAAAGCAATGGAAGATGACCTTTTAGAGGAAATTACTTTTGCTAACTCAACGTTGGCCACAGGTGACTTTAAAAACTACGCAAATGGGAAGGACTTCATTAATCCACGCGACTTTGCCCGTGTTTTAAAGCAAACTCCTACTGTTGCAGAGGCCATCTAGCCTAAGAACGGCCCACCTCCTCTTCAAATAGGTGGGCCAAATAGCTGATTTCACGTAAATTTCTCTCAAAAATATAGCTCACCATAAAATATTTACACAAAACCACGTAATACACTTTTTTTGTGTTATAACTTCCTCGAACAAGAAAACAAAAATATTGAATGAGGAGAGAATATGAAAAAGTTAATGATTGCACTTTCACTACTTACAGCAGCGAGCTCTTTTGCAAACTGTAAGCAGATTTCGAAACACGTTAAAATTTATGAATGTAGAGATGTAATTGCCAAGCACGTACTTAAAAAAGGTAAATGTTGGTACAACGATAATATGTATATCGAATCATATAATGCCTTTGCAGGTGTAGCTTTTGTGGAGGAAGTATATTTAAAAGATGAGAATCATAATCTGCTTACTGAAAGAAGAACTGTTCTTAGCACAACAAGTGGAACAAGTGCCGGAGTGCAGGCCATGGACTCATACTGGGATTGTCGTAAGGCCATGAATAATCTTGAAACTTACACTCTAGTAGAAGTTAAAGATCTTTATGGAATTGAACAGTAACAAATCAAATTAAAAAATAAAAAAGTAAACGGAGAAAATTATGAAAAATATTATTTTACTACTATCTATACTAGCAACTACAAATATCCTTGCAAGCACATGGTGTGAAAAAGGTAAGCATGATGAGAACTACAAGTGTCGTGTTTCTATAAATGAATATGCATTATCTGTAGGACAATGTTCTCCCTTTCCATGGCCAAATGGAGATGTTGAATATAGTGCAAAAGCAATGGCCGTCGAAGTATTTCAAGAGTTTGAAGTAAATGACAAGAATGAAGTAGTTTCAGATATTAGATATAACTATATTACAAAACAATCAGTATTCTCTGGAGTCTATGCAATGAGAACGATGAAAATTTGTAATGAAAAAAGAAAAGCGACTCCTACTCACAAGCTCGCTGATATTAGAAAAATGTATGGATTAAAATAATTAAAAACTAGGCCCATTTTAAGTGGGCCTTTATTATACTGGTCTTAATTCAAAATTAGCTAGCTGTGTAGGAAGCTTAGAGATATCTCGGGCCAAGCCTAGAAGGAATCCTCCCCCTCCGGCGCCACAAAGCTTTAAATAAAAATCATCTGACTCAAGCCCCTCGCTCCAAAGATCACGATAGAGAGCAGGAATCATCGGATTAAAATGTTCAAACTGAAAAGATGACAGCTCTTTAAACTTCTTCCAAAGTTGTTCGCGATCATCAGCAATATAGTACTTAATGCACTCATCTGAAATCGGTGTTAAAACACGATCACAAAGATAGGCAAAATCCTTAGATGAACACTTTTCCATAAAAAGATTTACCAATGGCTCAGTTCTTCTTGCACGGCCAGTATTTAAAAGGAAAAGCCCTGGCCCTTTGGAATCATTTTTAAGAACGACTTCAGTTAGTTGCTTCTTACTATCAATTAATAGTGGAACATTTAGATAGCTTATAAGCGGATCAACTCCAGATGAAGAACCATGAAAATGCGACTCCATTTCTTTAAAGCAATCTTTTAAGAATGCGATATCATTTCTTTGTTCATCACATATACGAGCATAGCGATCGAAAACGGCTGCACAAAGAGCACCAGAGCTCCCAACACCATAGCCTTGAGGGATAGTCGATTTAAATCTAATACCGCTAGAAATATCAAAAGAAAAAGATTGATGATCAAAGTTAAAGCTTAGCTTCCCTTTCTCATTTTGTTTTTTTAAGTATTGAGAAAATGCAGAAAGCTCAGAATCAATTCCAGTATTTTGATCTTCTGGAAAATTTAATTTCCCATCAAAAAGAGCATAAGGCATTGCTAATGCTTTTGAAGAACGAATAATTGAATACTCACCAAAAAGAAGAATTTTAGCACTGAAGCTTCCGATATTTTCCATTATGATTCTCGATTTAGAAACTCAACCTCAACACCATTACCCATGTGATCATGGATAACAATCTCATTATGACACAGCTTAGTTACTTCTTCTTCGATGAATTGACGTACCTTCGCTTCATCTTCCTTCAAATAAAGAATGTGAACATTTGGACCAGCATCAAGAGTGAAACATATCTTTGCGCCTGATTGTGCTCTGAAGTTTCTAATCTTTGCAATGATGGCCAAAGTATTCGGCTCCATAAGAATAAATGATGGTTTTGAATTCATCATCAGGCCATGTAGTTCTAGCGCCTCGGCCTCAACAATTTCAGCAAAAGAATTAAAATCACCACTACTTAGAGCAAAGCAAAGTGAATTAAAGTTATTACATGCATTTAAAAAACGCGTCTTTGCAAATGGATGTGTATTCATAAGAGCGTGACCAGCTGTTGAACTAACGGCCTTTTCACTTGCACTTACAATAGCAATAGAATCACAGATACCTTCAAAAGACTTATCAAAGCTATCAAGCCCAATTGCATAGTCTTGAGAACTACCTTGAACAGATTTTCCCCAAATCGACATTTTTGGAAAAAGCGAGCGAGAAGCACTCCCTGATCCTAATCTGGCCATAAAAGAAGCTTTCTTTAGATAGTACTCTTCGTCGTGATCTTCTTCAGTAACAAGCTTCTCGATTTCACATAGTGCACTTGCAAAGTTAGACATTGAAGCAGCGGAAGAAGCAATCCCTGAAGAATGAGGAAATGAGTTCATTGAATCCATTTCAATATTGCACTCATTAATGAATGGGAAGAATTCGATGGCGCGATTAAAGAATTTCTCAACACGTGCCTGAAACTTTTCATTCTTAAGAGATTCAAATTTAAAATCTAATTCAAATTTATTAGATTTAGTAATCTTATAAGTTGTTAAAGTGTGAGCATTATCAAGTGTCACACTCAGTGAAGGATTAGAAGGCAGTTGCTCCCCATATTTCCCCCAGTACTTGATTAATGCAATATTTGAAGGGCTCTTTACTGTGAAAGAGCGGCCTTCATTTAATTTTTCTATATTATAATTCGTTAACTTGAAATTAGTGGACATTATTAGCTTCAACTTTTGGATCATTATCGACAATTAAATCACGGTAAGGAATGATAACCTTTAGGCCTTTTTCCTCAAAGTAATTTGAAACGTACTTTCTATTATTCATTGTTGAAGCAAGAATGAAATCTCCACCCCATGCACCAAGTGATTTGATTTCTCCATCAAAGTCACTAAACGCCTCTTGCTTAATAGGTTTAAGCTTTAACTGCTTTCCAATGATTTCTTCGTGAGCACGAATTAAGAAATTAAACTCTTCTTGTGTCTTTGCCGCAGCAATCTGATTTGAAAGTTCACTAATTGTATTAATTACTTCCGGTGAATGCGGACGTAATTGATTATAATATTCAATAGCGTCACGAGAATTTTTCTTATGACCTAGATAAATAAAGTATAAATTATTTTTAAATGATGGATTAAATTCTACAGGTGACCACTTTGGCCCATCACCACTTTTTTGATAGATAATTGGATCATCACTTTGCGCACAAGCAATGTCATAACCTGATCCACCTAAAGTATTAAATGCTAACTCAAATGGTGAAACCATCGCCCAATCAGCGATATTATGAATTAATGTCGATGAAGACCCAAGTCCCCATTCTAGAGGGAATCCAAGTTGTGTTACAACATGAACATCAACACCATCTCTTAGAAAGTGCTTATTCTGTCTTCTGGCCTGTCTAAGCATTTGCTGTAGAACCATCATCTCTTTCGTTGGGTTTTCATTTAAGATATTGAAGTGCCAAAACTCAAAGATAACTTCAAACCATAATTTTCCGGCCGGATCATATGACTTCCAATATAACTTTGGGTCAAAAGAAGCCGAATATTGTACGCGAAGAGATTGTCCAACAGTTGTTGGTAGACCAAGTGCTTGAGCACCATCTAAAACAAAATACTCTCCAGATAGAAGTAGTTTTCCATGTCCAAAATATAATTGGCCATTCTTTGGAAGTTCAAGAAATTGCTCTCCTTCCAAATACTTTAAAATTGTGTTGCTTGTGTGTGTTGTGTTCATAATTTAGTTTCTTAAACTCTCTAGTTGTTCTCTTACTGCACTAAACGAAACAACCTTGTCCGCAAAGTATTCAGCAATCTTTTCTTTCTCTTCATTATTAGCTTCAAGCTGTCCCAATATATTCATTAGGTGCATTTTCATGTGTCCTTTTTGAATACCACTTGTCACTAAACTCTTTAGAGCTGCAAAGTTTTGAGCAAGTCCTACACTTGCTGTAATCATCATTAGCTCATTTGCACTTGGACGCTCTAATATATCAAGAGACATCTTCGCTAGAGGATGTAGCTTTGTTAATCCACCAACAGTTCCCAATGCTAATGGAATTTCAATTTCAAATAAGAACTTATCCCCTTCAACCTTACAATTAGTTAATGAGCGATACTGTCCATCTCTTGCAGCATATGTGTGCCCACATGCTTCAACTGCTCTAAAATCATTTCCTGTCGCAATAACAACTCCGTCAATACCATTGAAGATACCTTTGTTATGAGTTGTTGCACGATGCGGATCAATATGAGCGATGCGAACTGCACGTGAAAATTTTTGTACAAAAGTCTTTGCATCCATTCCAAGACTCTTTTCATTTAAGTCTTCAATCGGACACTCTACCCATGCACGGGCCTTACAATTAGGCGTATAATTAGAAAGGATACACATAATAACTTGTACATGCTCTCCTAGCTTTTCTTCTAAATATTTACCAACAGCTTCTAAAACAGAATTAATGAAGTTTGCCCCCATTGCATCACAAGTTTCAAATGCCATTTTGATTTGGTAGTAATTCTCTTCTTTATCAGTTAGATCAACTAATTCAATCGAGCGAATTCCACCACCTCTCTTATCCATATTAATTGTTAATGGAGTCAGAGAGTTTAAAATATCGATTTTTCCGTTTTCAAAGAACTCTTTAAGTTGCGCCTTCTCACCTTCGTAAACAAAGTGCACTTGTCCTATCTTTTCACTTCCAATAATTTCGGCCTTGAAACCACCACGAGAACTCCAAAATTTTGCAGCTTTTGAAAGAGCAGCAACAACAGAGCTTTCCTCAATAACCATTGGAACGTTATAAACTTTTTGATTTAATACAAAATTTGGAACCACACCATATGGTAGGTAGAAATTTGAGATGGTATTCTCAGAGAATTCATCAAAAGTATTTTGTAATTTTTGATCCTGATGCCAGAAAGAGAGAATTTGTTCCTTTGAACCTGTCTCGAGATTTTTGGAGATAAAATCAACTTTCTGCTCTTTTGTTAGTTTTGAAAAACCTTGAATCAATTTCAATTTTCACTCCTTACACTAAGGTATGAATTAGCAAATGCTAGACCTGCTTTAATTTGTGTAACTTGACGACTTACACTTTCATAGTCAACCATGGCCGTCTTTAAAAATTCACTGGCCATACCAAAAATGGCATTTCCTTTTGAGAGTTTACAAAGGTAGAAACCATCAAGATATGACTTAATTCCACCTGAGATAATAAAGTTCTTACACCTTACTTGCTCTCCTAATTGATCGATAATCTGATTGCTCATTTTTACCATTTCTAGGGCAGTATGGCCAACATGACACAGAGGTTCATGAATAGATAAGTCATTGGAATTTCTAATATATTCAAGTTTAGAAAAATTTGTTCCACCAAAGGCAGCAAATTCTATTGCGGCCACATCCATTTGCATAAGGGCGGCCAAAGATTTTGGTCCCATTCCCTGTCCAACTTCTTTAACAATGATAGGAAAATCAAACTCTTCTAAACATATTTTTATAATTTCTAACGGCGAGCGCTTGATGATATCGCCTTCCGGCTGGAACCATTCTTGTGCAGGATTAACGTGAATAATTAAACCATTTGCACCAAGAGATGAGACCACATCACTTGCTTTATTAAGTGCACCTTCATCAATCAACTCTTCTAGTTGTGCCACACCAAGATTTGCATAGAAAGGAGAATTTCCACAGTATTTTGCAATATCAAAATCACTGAAGAACTGACTACGACTGTCTTTTGAAAGAAGCTTTCGACAAGAGCCAAGTCCGATACCAATTCCAAACTCTCCACAAGCACGTGCTAAATTTTCATTAATTTTTGCAGCGATGCCCGTTCCTCCAGTCATAGAAGAAACCCAAATAGGTAGATCTAACTTATGACCTGCAAAGTCTAGACTAAGATCGGGCACTTCTCTATTTCCACTAAAAAGAGGTTCATAGTAAAAGCGCTTATCAGCTAAGATGTGAGCTGTCTGTGCAGCATCTGTTAATTTGATATGCTCAAGCTTACGATCGCTTGTTGCCTGAGCGTCTAAATTGTCTTTTTTCATGTACATACCTAATGATTTAGGCAATTTAGCAGATTTTATTCGAAGCAACAACATTCCATTTATGCTTTGGAAAAATCTATCTGATTTGCTTGGCCTCTAAACAATTACTTTATGATAAGAATGAACTCTTTCTTTAAACCAGAAACTTCTTTGAGTAATTTCGACAACTTACCATATTTTAATTCTTCTTCCTCACCGTTAAGTTCCATCCCAACAAAGCCAATACGCTCACCAAATACTTCAACAGACTCTTCAAGAAGTCTTGTTAAGCGATAGGGAGTATCCATTAGTATCTTAGGCATATCGACTTTTGCTAATTTCTTTAGAAATTCTTTGCGCTCCTCTGGTCTTCGAGGAGGGAAACCAGCAAAGGTGAAATTTGCACAATCAATACCAGATAGCGCTACAGCTAGTGAAATAGAATTACTATGAGGCGTACAAGTGACACGAATACCAAGTTCATGACACCTTTTAACTAGTTTTTGACCTGGATCACAAAAGGCCGGAAGGCCTCCATCGCTCATTAAATAAGCATCTTTACCGCTTTGGATCTTTGAGATGAGATCGTTTTCTATCTCAACTTGAGTGTGCTCATTGAAGAGAATAAAGTCTTCAATAATCTCTCGCTCAAGTCCAAATCTTATCCAACGTCTACGACAAGGCTTTAAGTCCTCGATTAGAAAAAGACTTTGCTCACGCTTTTCAATAGCAGACTTTAATAAATTTAAAGCTGTAGTCTCTAGCGGATTTTGCTCATCAATAGGAGTTGCAATTAAATATAGAGTTCCGTATTTACTTTGTTTGGCCATATCATTTATATATGATCAATTGGTTATAAACTCAAGATCGTGTATATAAATAATATGCAAAAAGCTTCAAAAATTTACGAATTATTTCTCTCTGTTACTCCAGGACTAGAAGTCTTTGCCAAAGAAGAGATAAAAGACTTACTAAGTAGCGAATTCTTCAGTGAAGTTGTGCTTGATTTAGAAGATGGATTAACACTCAAATCCAGCGACTTGTTCGTGCTTCTTACCACTATTAAATTTTTGAAAATTCCAACGAGAGCACTTCTTAGAATTGAAGAATTTAAAGCAAGAGATCTTCCTAAACTTTATAAGAAACTTACTAAAATAAATTGGAATGAATATATACCGACAACTGAGAATGACTTTAAAGTTAGCTCTCATAACTCGCGTTTATTTGATGATCGCAAAATCATTAAGGCCACAAAAGATGCAATAAGTGACTATCAAAAGGCCCAGCCTTTTAAAGCGAAGTACTCACAATTAGAATGGAGTCATCCACCAATAATCTTTTTACGCTTTGAAGAAGATATGTGCCAATTATCAATCGATTGTTCAGGTGAAAGATTAGATAAGAGAGGACATAAAATCCTCAGTGCCAAAGCACCGATGAGAGAATCTCTTGGGGCCGCTTTAATCCGTTTTATCAACGAAAATGAAGACAGTGACTATCCCCTGCTTGATCCGATGGCCGGCTCTGGCACAATTGTCAGTGAATACCTCTTACAAGACGAGCTTAATAATAAGAGAGCTTATAATTTTGAGAACTTTCCAATCTTTAGAAAACTTCCAGCAAAGAAGATAGAGATGGCACCTATTGAAATTACCAGGAAGGCCTTTGCAAATGATATAAACCAAGACAATATCAAGGCGATCAAAAAGAATCTAGAGCAATATAATCTAGAGGTTACTCATGGCGATTTCTTTAAGATGAAAGAACTTAATCATGACAATATCATTATTGCTTGTAATCTTCCGTACGGAAAAAGAATTAAAACACAAAAAAATATCCACGACTTTGTGAATGACTTTTTCTCAAAAGCACAACAAATTGGCGCCAAAAGCGCCTATGCTGTTATCCCAGAGACATTTATCATTGATAAAAAATTTAAGATTCTAAGATCACAAAGGATCAACAATGGCGGAATCTGGATTCAATTTGTAAGAGCTAGCTTTATTTAATTTTTATAGGCCATTGTCTTAACACTTACACCACTAACGTGCGCAACAAGAATTAAGTCTCCAGTCTTAGCAAACTCTGTTTCTGTTCCATTAGTATGTGTAATTTTATGAACTCTAGTTGTTTTAACTTTTCCATCAGGCGTTGTTAAACGAAGCTCATCTCCTACACTTAGGGCACGATCCTGCCCACGCATTCCCTTAATAAGAATGGCCATATGAGACTTTTTCACAACATCAACGACTTCACCTAAAAAGCCTTCGTCTTGACGTTGAGTGCGCTTATTTTTTAGCTTCTTAAAAAGTACATCAGACTTATTTACGTGAAAGAAACCACGAGTAGTAGAGTTGCCAAATTGTTCTTTAATTTCTTTTGCTTTATCCTTATCGAAGTCATTTACTAAAGAGATAACATCAGAAAGAAGATTATTATTTTCAAGATGGCGCGTATCCACTCTTAAATCATTAACTCCGCACTCTTTCAGTTCATCAATATATTCTAATAGAAATTGATCCTTCGTATTGAACATAAATGTTCCATGTTGATTTTCAACAATTGGAAAACCTTTATGCGGAGATTCTTCACTAGAGCCACTCACTTCAATATAGTCGTCTTCTAGTTTCTCATCTGAATACAAAGGAGAGACAAGATTACGAGGTGTATAGAAAAGTAAAATGCGACCAAATACAAGAAGCTCAGTTTCTACGACCCAAGATTTAATTTCTGAGCAAAACTCTTTAACCACACCACTTGATAACTCAATTGATAAAACAATCTTTCTTAAACGCTCACCAATTAGTTTCTTCCAAACCTTGATTGAATGTAGGTTATGATGTCCCCCCGTATCGAGAAGAAGATCAATATCAAGTTCTGGATATTCATTTAGACAAAAATTGATTGCTCCAGGATCTCTTAAGCGAATACTTTTAAATTCAAGATCAGCATATTTTCTAAATTGTTCTTTATACATGCTAAAGCGAGATTCAGTCATTAGAATATCCCACTCAAGACAATAAGAGATTCCTTCAGACTTTAAAGAATCGATGGCCTGGGACATCTCTTCAATTGTTAGTTTCCCAACTTGAGAAAACAGACGAGTCGCTAGAATAACTTCACTAATTGTTGCCTTATTAGCGATAATATTAGGAAGATCATTTAAATTATTTAGGTATGTTGTTGTCTTCATTAGCTAACAACCTTTGCACGTACAAGGTTGTTTACCTCAACACCTGCAACATAAGGGATTTTAAAAAGTGCACCAGGACGTGTACGTTCAAAATTCTCCCCCGCAAGATTTGAAATATGATCAACTCTTACATCAACATGAGCATTAGAAAAAGGCATAATCTCAAGAGACTCTCCTAGTTCAAATGCACTTCTAACATCAACGACGATAAATTCGTTATCGACAACTTGAGCAACTTTACCAATTGCCCTGTATGTTTTGTCCTCGTGTTCACGATCGTTATATATTGATGTTTCATCAGCTTCATCAACTAAAGAAGCTTGCGTATAAGCACGGTGAGTAACTTTCGTAAGTTCCTCTTCCCATTTTAAAAGATCATCACTTAAGAAGTTTCCATGCTCTTTGTAATAAGCAAGGGCGCCTGAATAAACCATAGAAATCGTTCCAGCATACATAGGAGACTTCATACGTCCTTCTACTTTTAGCGAATCGATTCCTGCATCAATAAAGTCTTGTAAAAGTCTAATACCTTCAAGATCTTTAGAACTCATGAAATAACTATTAAGCTCTTTTTTACCGTCTTCGATTTTGTATTCAAAGCGACAACTGTGAGCACAACCACCACGATTAGAGTCACGTCCTTGCGTATAATTTGAAATGACACAATTTCCGGAATAGGCCATACACATTGAACCGTGCACGAACATCTCGATTTCAACACCGGCTTCTTCTTTGATCTTCTTGGCATCCGCAATTGAAACTTCACGGCCAAGAACAATCCTAGTTACGCCAAGTTTTTTCCAAAGCTTTGCACTTTCAACGTTTAAACAGCTTGCTTGTGTTGATAAGTGAACCTCGAGATTAGTATTTTCCGCGATATAATTAATAACGCCAGGATCAGAAACGATTACCGCATCAACGCCAACATCATCGAGCTCTTTGATAAAATCAAGTAGGCCGTCAAAATCCTTATCATGGAAGAATGAGTTTAAGACGACGTAGACAAGAGCGCCACGCTCGTGAGCAAACTCAACCCCTTCACGTATCTCATCAATAGTGAAGTTATCGGCCGCTTGGCGAAGTCCATACTTTTGACCACCAAGATAAACGGCATTTGCACCGTAACTAATGGCCACTTTCAATTTTTCTAGGCTACCTGCTGGAGCTAAAAGCTCGGGTACCCATCTGGTGTTTTTTGCATCTTTCATAAGGTCTTCTATGTACCAGAAATTACGTATATAATAAAGTCATAGGGAAATCTTGATTAGTTTTTATGAAAAAAATATTTAACATCATATTTTATTTGGCCTGTGCGTTCATTATCACAATTTTGGGACTTCTAAGTTACCATTATCACGAAGCGCCTCTGCGTGAAACGCCAGCACCTTATGTCATGGCCCCTGGAGTCTTTGGCCCAGATGAAGTTGCATCAAATGCAGATGTACTTATTGTTGGCGACGAGATGGGTGTCTCAATAGGTCCATTTATTAACGATATTACGACTCAGCTTTCAAAGAAACTTGCTCGTCCGTTATCAATTTATAATATTTCCACTAAAGGTGAATCACTTTATCGCACGATTGAGCGAGTTGCTGCTTTAAAAAAAGTTCCAAAAATTCTCATTCTTGCTTCTGGATATTCTGAATTACAAGAAGATATTTATCCGACTAAAAAAGATGCCATAAAAGTAAATAATCAGAATTTTAAATTTTTTAGAAATCTGTACATCCAAAGTTTAATAAAATTACACCCTAATCTTTCAAGATTAATATTTTTAAACGAAAATCTTAAGCAGTTAACTTCAGAGATTGAACAAATTGATTTCGAGAACCTTTCACCTGAGAGATTTAGAAGTATTCTAGAAAAAGAGCTACTACTCTATGATATTCGCCTGGAAAAATTCTTCAGAAACTTAAAATCGCAGGGTATCAACATCCTGACAATAATCCCTCCAATTAATATGGAAATTAATGATTTAAAAATTTGTCAGGATACAACAAGTGTTCTATTTGAAGATGCCCTAAGTAAGCTTGAGACATTACTGTCAGAGTCAAAAACAAAAGAGGCCCATGTCCTTGTACAATCACTTGATAAGAATATTTTGGCCAACACAAAGTTTCATCAACTGAAACAAGAATTTTTTGAGAAGCAAGGTGAAATTACAAAGGCATATGATCAGGCATTACAAAAGGTTGCCTTTGCATGTGAAGTAAAGTCATCACATCCTCTTTTTATAAAACAGTTAGAAAAGATAGCGGCCCATCAAAATGTCGACATCGTAGATTTTAACGAAGTTCTTAAGCAAAATTATACAAGAAACCCTTTATTTATTTCTAATAAAGCCCCACAATCTATCTATTACCCTAAGCTTGTAAGTGAATTAGTCATTAAGCTCAAGCAGATTACTCAATTAAAATAAGAGGCCATATGAGAATTGTTCATAATGAAAATACTATCATCATTAAACAAGGAGACTCTTCGGACACAATCTATCTAGTGGAGGAAGGAGAATTACTTGTCTTTGTTGTTGATGGCAATAAGGTAAGTCCAGTTGCACTAGTTGGCCCAGGGGAGATGATTGGAGAGATGGCCTTTTTTGCAGGCACTCACCGCGCAGCTTATGTCATGGCAAAGTCAAAGGTAACCCTTATGGAAATCGATAGTGAAACGATCAAAGAACAACTACCTGATTGGCTATTTAAGATGACAAAGAATGTGGTTGATCGTATTCATCATCTCGATAAAGTTATTGCTAAAAGTGGAATCAAAAGAAAAAAAGCTGACACGATTAAACCACTTAGTATTGAAGAACAAAGAGAGATTCTAACTCTCATAAAATAAATTCAAGAAGGGCGAGTATATGAAAAAATACAATAGCCTATTCTATTCTAAATGCAGTGACATCGATGTTTCAACTTTACTTGAAACTGATATTGAAAAAGGTCTCACACATCAAGAGGCCCAAAAGAGACTACGTCTCTATGGACCAAATGAACTCTCTGTAAAAGTAAGTACATCCAAAATTACAATACTCATTCGCCAATTAAAAAGTATCATCGTTTTATTACTACTAATTGCGGCCCTAATATCTTTCTTTATTGGTCATATTGTAGAAGGCTTCACTGTCGTTGCAGTCTTAATTATCAATACAGCTTTGGGATTCTTCACAGAACTTAAGGCCATACGCTCAATGGAGGCCTTAAAGAAGATTGGTGTAACGAGATGTGGAGTTATACGAGAAGCACAATCGTTACATCTTAATACGAAAGAGTTGGTACCAGGTGATATTGTCTTGTTTGAAGCAGGAGATATTCTGGGAGCAGACCTTAGAATAGTTCAAGCAAATAACTTAAATGTAAATGAGTCTCTTTTAACGGGTGAGTCCGTACCAGTAGATAAAATAAGCGAAGCTCTCCAAGACGACATGATTATTGCCGAGAGAAAAAATATTCTCTTTAAAGGAACCTCCATAACAAGAGGATCAGGTCGCGGTATTGTTATAGCTACGGCAATGGATACTGAAGTTGGTATAATTGCAAAAGAAGTAGAAAAAGATAGAAAAGATAATGATGAGACCACCCCACTTGAGAAACGACTAAATAAACTAGCAGGTCAAATTGTTTGGTTCTCATTAGTCATTGCCGCCGTCATTGCAATTAGTGGTATTACAGCAGGAAAGCCGCCTATTCTGATGCTTGAGACGGCCATAGCACTTGCCATCGCAACAATACCTGAAGGACTTCCTATTGTTGCAACTCTTGCCCTGGCAAAAGGTATGTGGAGAATGGCAAATAACAATGCTCTTATTAACAAGCTTGCTGCTGTTGAAACACTAGGAGCCACCTCAATTATCTTCACCGATAAAACCGGAACTCTAACTGAAAATAAAATGACTGTGCAGCTCTATAAGTCTCAAAACAAGAGCTATGATATGAACGAAGTGGAAAATCAATTCATTGATGATGAATTAAAACGACTTCTCCAAATTGGAGTTCTTTGTAACAACTCAGAAATTAATCGCAAGCAGAAGGGCCATAATATTGGAGACCCAATGGAGATCGCTCTACTTGAAGTAGCGGCCAAGTTTAAAATTAAAAGAGCTGAAATGATCCAGCTGATGCCTGAACTAAAAGAGGTCCCCTTTGATAGCTCAACTCTTATGATGGCCACATATCATCAAGTGGCCAATTCAATACTCGTGGCAGTTAAGGGTGCCCCTGAAGCAGTTTTAAAGGCGTGTACGTCTATTCGAAATATTGATGGAGTAATTGAGTTTAATGAAGAATTAAAAAAAGAATGGAATCAAGAAAATCATAAGCTTGCCAGTGAAGGTCTTCGAATCTTAGCACTTGCGACAAAGGATGTTGAGAATATAGATAACTTTCCTTACGATCAACTCACCTTCTTAGGACTTGTTGCTTTACTTGACCCAGCACGCTCGGATGTTAAAGATGCTATCGAAAAATCGAAACAGGCCGGAATTAGAACAATTATGGTTACTGGAGATCAAGAAGGTACGGCCCTAAAAATTGCAAAGGATATTGGCCTAATTGAAAGTGATAATTTCTTTTCAATTAATGGGAAAATTTTGGGGCAAAGAAAAGATTGGAACAAAGAAATCGAAGAGAAGATAAATCGTGGACAGGTTTTTAGTCGAGTTGGGCCATTACAAAAACTTGATCTCATTAAACACTTTCAAGAAAAGAATGCTGTTGTTGCTATGACGGGTGATGGTGTTAATGATGCCGCGGCCTTAAATCATGCTGATATTGGAATTGCAATGGGAAAAAGAGGAACTCAAATTGCAAAAGAGGCTTCTGATATGATCCTACAAGATGATCAGTTTAATACAATTATCTTGGCCATCAAGCAAGGACGTATCATCTATAGTAATATTCAGCGTTTTGTTGTGTATCTTCTCTCATGTAATATAAGTGAAATTCTTATTGTATCAATTGCATCACTTATGAATATGCCATTACCTCTACTACCACTACAGATTCTCTTTTTAAATCTAGTAACAGATGTTTTCCCGGCCCTTGCCTTGGGAATGGGAGAAGGAGATCAAAATTATCTAAAAGCAGCTCCAAGGCCAAGAGACGAACAAATTATAACAAAGAGAAAGTGGGCCCTAATATCACTATACGGATTCATTTTAACAACGAGTGTCCTTACAGGATTCTTCTATACCCTATCAACAACTCAAGATAGTCAAAGCGCCTTATCTGTCTCCTTTCTAAGCCTAGGCCTTGGTCAAGTCTTTCATGTATTCAACATGAGACTTGAGAGTTCAAATATATTAATTAATGAAATAACGAAGAATATTCACGTATGGGGAGCTGTACTTCTTTGTATCATACTATTGTTAGCTACAATTTATATTCCAGGATTAAGAAGTATCTTGAACTTAAAAGTGATTGGTTCAAAAGAATGGACTATTGTCGCTTACTCTTCTTTAGCGCCACTTATAATTATTCAATTATTAGCGAAATTAAAATTGGGGATAAGGATTTAGGATATAAGGTGCCCGCAAGATCTCAAGCAGGCACCTTACTATAATTAAACTAGACCTAGTTCTTTTACAGTATTTCTTTCAGCGCGAAGCTCTTCAAGAGTTGCATTAAACTTTTCTTGTCCAAATGCATTGTGCTCTTGTCCTTCAACAACTTTAAGCTCACCGTTTTCAACACGACATGGGAATGAGAAGATTAGCCCTTCATCAACACCGTATTGTCCCTTAGATGCAAGACACATAGAGAATGTCTCACCAGCAGGAGTATCGTGAGTTAAAGCGTAAACACCGTTTACACAAGCATTTGCAGCAGAAGCAGCAGAAGATGCTCCACGTGCTTTAATGATAGCTGCACCTCTTTTTTGTACAGTTTCAATAAACTCACCTTTTAGGTAATCTTCATCAGTGATAACTTCAGCCGCTGACTTTCCACCAATCTTAGCATTGTAGAAATCTGGGTATTGAGTTGCTGAGTGGTTACCCCAAATTGTCATATTTGTAACTTCTGTTACATCAACACCTGCTTTTTGAGCCAGTTGAGTCTTAGCTCTCTTCTCATCAAGAGTCGTCATTGCAAAGAAACGAGACTTATCAAGTCCTGAAGCTTCCATTGCGATGTAACAATTTGTGTTACATGGGTTACCAACTACGAATAATTTTGAATCTGGCGCAGAGTGAGCGGCCATGGCCTTACCAAGTGGACCAAAAATTCCACCGTTCACCTTTAGAAGGTCAGCTCTTTCCATTCCGTCTTTTCTTGGAACGGCACCGATAGCAAGAATCCAGTTTGCATCTTTAAATGCAACTTCCATTTTATCTGTGCAAACAATATTTTTTAATAATGGAAATGCACAGTCATCAAGTTCCATTTTTACACCTTCAAGTGCACCTAGAGCTTGTGGAAGTTCAAGAAGTTGTAATTCTACTTCTGTTTCTGGACCAAACATTTGACCAGAAGCAATTCTAAAAAGAATCGCGTAACCAATTTGTCCCGCTGCACCTGTAACTGCAACTTTAACTCTTTTAGTCATATAATTTCCCCTTTTTAAAAAATTAGAGAGTTGTTCAATTGAAATTGGCCAATTTTATCATAGGTGTTAGACAAGTTGTAGCTTTACTTAGCAATATTAGGGGCTATAATTAAAATTAAATCTAAAAGTTAATAATCTAAGGAATCATAATGGAGCAAGGCAACAAGAACGCCTCAAATTCATCATCAGCATCTTCAGACAAGCCGCAAAATCGTGGGAACAGAAGTCGCTCGAATAATCGCAGACGTCGTAAGCGTCCAGCAAATGCAAGTGCAGCGAATCCTAATAAAGCTCAACAGCCTCAACAAGGGGCAAACAAGAGTGCTCAATCGGGACAAGCAACAAATAAAAAGCCGTCTAATAAATCTTCTAACCGAAATCGTAGACGTCGTGGACCAAGCAAGAATCGTCGACCGAATCCACAACATTTAAGTGGCGAAGACTTTATCATTGTAAAATACTTCAATTTACTTGAGCAGCACATTATGGCCAGACGCAAGTACTTTGATAACTTTGAGCGCGTTGGTGAGAAGCAAAGAGAAAAGCTTGAGCGCAATTTTATTGAAACACAAAAGACTTTCTTGGCCTTTAAAGAAAGACTTAAAGAAGAAGATCTAAAAGTATTTGAAGAAAAATTTGAATCGTTAAAAATGGATCTAACTTACTCTTCAAATCACGAACTTCCAGTTGGTGAAGTTGAGCCAGAGGTTACAGAAGAAGAAATTGAAGATCCACACTATCTTCAAACTCAAGTTGAAGCAAATTATGCAGATGATACTGAAGAGTCTGTTGGTTCACTTGAAGATTACAAGGCATATAAAGGTTTATAATTAAATTTACTACCATTCATCCTGAACATAAAAAAAGGGAGCTTTCGCTCCCTCTTTTTTTATCAATATTTTCTAACTAACAACCTTCGAAAAGGTAATCAGATTAGTAAACGAAGTTTGAAGTCGTCGTTGCTTCAGCACCAGTTGTTGCACCAACAACACCTGATCCATCCTTTAGATAATTATCTAAAGTTTCTTCGTGATCTTTAATGATAGCGTCTTTTAATTCAGCTTCATTAATGTCTAAGATTTCACAAACTCTACGTAACATCTTTAGTGGGATGTTGCAAAGAGCACGTTCAACGTTAGAAATGAATTGACCATTCTTGTAACCAAGAAGGTGTGATAATTCTGATTGAGAATATCCTTTTGGATGTGCTGTTCTCTTTTCTTTAATTAGTTTCGCGATGTGACTAAAACTTCTCATGTATTTCTCCTAAGTATTATATTCAAGCACTTACGATTCGTATCTTAATATATTCTAAAGCAATAAAATATTTTTGTAAACATATTAACAGATTTGTAAGAAAACTTTTTACAATTTTCTCGTAATTTTATTGTCGATAGCCGATATTGTTCAACATCATCGATTTAGCCAGCTTAACTGTCTGAAATCACATTGCCGTTATAATACGTCGCTTCAATCAAATCCACGTATAAGGCCCTATCTTTGTTAGGCCTCTTAATCAATTTCTTAAGTTTTTCCTCAGTCGTTAAGCTCGCGCTCATTTTTTTGTCACCAAGGCTCACAAAATGTAGCTTTTTCCCAACTTCGAAATTCCCACTTTCTTGTTCTAATTTAAGGGAATTTGCTCCAGCAAGCGTCGCGCGGTAGAGACCTTGAGTGTAGGAAGTATCGCGGTGGCCTCTTTTATGGTTTTGCATAACAAATGAATTGATTACATCAAGCATCGAAAGGAAAGGTCCACCACCAATATCACTGGCAAGCGCCCAGTGAACGTTGTAACGATTTGCTCTCTTATAATCAAAAAGTCCCGAACCTAGCCCTAGCTCCTTTATTGGAGCATTGCTTGTTGGACAATGTGCAATCATCGTTTTCTTTTCACCTAAAAGCTTTAACTCTTTTGGAGAAAGATAAATACCATGCCCCATGATTGTCTTAGGAGTTAGAAGTCCAACTTTGTCGTAGATTTCAGTATAAGTTTTTACTTTTTCAAATCCCTTAATGTCCTTATAGATACTAAGTACAAAGTCGATTTCATTTTGTGTTTCACTTAAGTGAGTTTGAATAAAAGAGCGATGTTTCTTAGCAGTTTTACCACCTGCGGCCATTGTTACAGGATCTGTTGTAATGGCAAATCGAGGTGTCACTGCATATTTATCTTTGTATTCTTTTGCAAGAGCTTCAGTTTGTGCAATTGTCTCCTCTACGCCCATTGTTAGGTACTCTGGCGAGTTCATCGTCATTTGAACATTACCTAGAATATAATCACCCTTAAAATTTTTAAGTGCTTCTGAGACAGAGTGTGAATGAATTGAGCCATAACATGCTCCACCAATCGTTCCGTTATTAGCAATCTTTGAAGTAAATTCTTTTGCTTTTTTACGTGCAAAAGCTAGCTTCTTAAAATTTGCTTCATAAGGCCAAGTGTAATTTTCAAGCCAGTTAAGAAGATTGGCCTTTGGCATTTCACAAACGGCATCTTGTACCCAGTGAAAGTGCGTATCATAAAGACCAGGGATAATATATTGGCCACTCTTGTCGATCACTTCAACATTTTTCTTACGCGCTAAATAGTCCGTAAGCTCTTTCTTAGGCATACGATCGATGATTTTGTAATCACCTTTTGTCGTGCGCTTTGCAACAATTGCATAATCTTCTAAAAATTCACATTTTTTATCATTTATAGGATTAAAAAAATGAGCGATAATTACTTTATAAGTAATATTATTTGATGACATGAAATCTCCTTTAATAAGCAGGTCAACATATATGAAGAAGCATATCATTACAAGTTTTGTAGTACTCTTTACTCTATTTTTAACGTCATTCGGCGCAGTTGCAGCGGATAGCTTTAACCAAGCCAAAGAAGTTAATATCAATAAAATCGTTGCGGTTAATATTGAAGAGGCCATCACTCCGGCCACTTTAAATTACCTTCAAAAAGCCTTTCAAAGTATTGAAGGCGAAAGAGAAAGCGCGATCTTAATTAAGATAAACACTCCCGGCGGATTAGTTAGTGTTACTAAAGAGATCATGCACCTAATTGCAAATAGCGAAAACCTAGTGATTGGATGGGTGGGGCCTAGTTCAGCATCAGCAACAAGTGCTGGAGCAATTATTGCAAGTAGCATCCCAGTACTCTACATGGCCGATGGAACGCGAATTGGTGCAGCAACTCCAATTTCAGGGACATCAGATATTAAAGAAGGCGATATGAAAAATAAAATCGTCAATGATCTGGTAGCTCTCGTAAAGTCTCAGGCTTCCGCAACTGGAAAAAATGAAGAAGTATTCACAAAGATGATTACTGAGGCCAAGAGCTATACTGAAACAGAAGCACTAAAAGAAAATGTCCACAACGGTATTGTTGATACAATTCAAGGTGTAGGCGGTCTTATCAGCACAATTAACAACAAAACTTTTCTTTCACATCATAAACCTTTTAAGGTTGTGATTGCTGATAACTATGTTCTTACGACAATGGAGAAAACACTTGGGCAAAAACTTTTAAGCTTCTTCGCTTCGCCAGATATGGCCTATATTCTTTTTCTCATTGGAGCGGCACTCATCTACGTAGAGTTCCAAGCTCCAGGTGGATTTATTGCAGGAAGTGTAGGGGCCGTGGCCATACTGATAGCAGGAATATCATTTAATATTCTTTCATTAAATACTGGCGCGTTTCTACTTATTATTGCGGCCTTTGTTCTCTTTATCTTAGAAATATATATTACAAGCTTTGGCCTTCTGACCTTGGCCGGGATAGCCAGTTTGATCTTTGGCTCCATGTTCTTATTTCAAACAGAGGAATCATATCTACAAATTTCATCAACTGTACTCTTCTCAAGTATTGGTGCGATTCTTGCCTTCATTGGTGTTATTGCCTATGTCTTTTATAAGTCCAGAAAAAGAATTTTCTCTGAACCAGAAGATCCGTACACAGGAGTTGAGATTACAGTAACAGATATTGATGGTGATAAATTCTTTTCACGCTACAATGGAGAATTGTGGCAACTTACGGCCACTGGCGATATGTCAAAGCTAAAAGTTGGTGATAAGGTAGAGGTCATAAAAAAAGACAACCTAAAGTTACAAGTAAAAATATAGAGGTATAAAATGAGTCAAAGAAAATCTTTTCGCCAATTAATGAGTTTAATCTTTTCAATGTGTCAGAATGAGCTACCAACTAAGAGCGATATCGACTGGGTAAGAAGAGAGATTAAAAAATTCTTGTGGCTTAAATAATTGAAATAAAAGAAGAAAAAACTAAGGGGACGTTGAGGGACGATTGATTTTTGACAAGGAAGAGAGAGAGTTTATTAAAAATCTCCCCTTAGTTTTCTTAATATAATATTAAACTCTCAGTTTTTTTTAGAGTCAGTTAAATGTAAAGTTTTTGTCAATTCAACGGAGGATATATGATTAATTTTGCGCCTTACTTACCATTTATAATTCTACTATTAATTTTATTGTTCAACACTGTTAAGGTTCTAAAAGAATACGAACGTGGTGTCATCTTCTTTCTAGGACGCTTCACAGCTGTTAGAGGGCCAGGTTTAATACTGCTAATTCCAGGTCTTGAGAAAATGCATAAAGTAGACTTAAGAACTGTCACAATGGATATTCCATCACAAGACATTATCTCAAAAGATAACGTTACACTTAAAGTTAATGGTGTTGTTTACTTTAGAGTTGAAGATCCAGAAAAGTCAGTTGTTGCAGTTGAGAACTATCTACTTGCAACAGGACAAATTGCTCAAACAACTCTACGTTCTGTTATTGGTCAATTTGAGCTAGATGAAATTCTATCTATGCGTGAGCAAATCAATGCACGTCTACAGTCTATTTTAGATGAGCATACAGAGCCATGGGGAATTAAAGTATCAACAGTTGAAGTCAAAGCAATTGACCTTCCAATTGAGATGCAAAGAGCGATGGCAAAGCAAGCAGAAGCGGAAAGAGATAAGAGAGCAAAGGTTATTTCAGCTCAAGGTGAATTTGATGCAGCATTAAAACTAGCAGAAGCTGCAAAGGTACTTAATGAATCACCAAATGCGATTACTCTTCGTTATCTAGATACAATGAAAGAAATTTCAAGCGGAGATGGTAAGTCGACAACTTTCTTCCCACTACCTGTGGATTTTTTAACAAATATAATGGGTAAAGGTAACTAACAAAGTAAGAACAAAGTCATTTATGATTTCAAAATATTTTAATTTAATTCCATTTGCTGAAAATGATCTTGATCTCGAAGCTTCTGCTGAGATCAAGGTCATTGACGGCCATGTTAACTTTCACTTCACACTAAAGGGAGACCTCTCTCCTATTTACATTCACCGTGACAATGGAAAGATGAACCGAGTTATCGGCCTTTGGACACAGACTTGTTTTGAATTCTTTATTCTCAATAAGACAGATGGTGAATATTTTGAATTTAACTTTGGGAGTGATTCAAGTTGGAATTGCTTTATCTTCAATTCATATCGCTCAGAACTTACCGAGTATAATGACATTGAACTTGATAATATTGTCATCAAATCAGAGGATGAACTCTTTACACTAAATTGTCGCTTTGAACTTAAGAAGCTTGGTCACAACTTTGAAGATCTTTCTAATCTAAGAGTATCTCCCACATGTGTATTGACGGCCGAAGGTGACAACACTTATTACTACTCAAATAAGCACCCAGATACTTCACCAAACTTTCACCACCCTGATAGTTTTGAGGATTTGATCTCTTAGTACTCGCTTAAATCGTCTTTTTCTTCTTTAACTTCGATATTCTTTAGAATGTAATCGAGCTTAGCATCGTCATCTTTAAAGTCGACTTCGCCAGATATTTGATAATCAGCAAGATCCCTCTCTTGCTTCTTTCTCTCTTTCTTCGTCTCTATTTCAATTTTTGCCTTGAGATCATCTTTTAAAACTTCATCACGATTTGAAAATGTTTTTCCAAACTTCTTCTTAGCAAAATCATAAAGACTAAATAGTTGAGCTGTTTTGTAATTACCTTTTTCAAGATAATAGATCATTTCACGATAGAAAGCTTCATTTTCAAGCTCATGTGACCAGGCACTATAAAGTAGTGCCATCCCCTTGTATTCAAACCTCTTTTCATACTTAAGTTTTCTAAACTCATTATACATCGCTAGAGAACTCTCCTCATCACGAGAAAGACTAAGCTTTAAATTCTTAACAAGTTTATCAAGGACAACATTATGATCTGGATGATTCTTATTATAGCGAATTGTTTGATGGTACAGACGTCCCTTTTCATAGAAGTAGCTTTTTAGGATACCAGAATTCTTTGGCCCATCGAAAAATTGCATTATATGGAAAGGACCATTTTGCACAATCTTCTTTGCATCTTTTGAAAAAATTTGATTACGAATCTTATAGATATAAAGAAAATAACCAAGCTTTGGAAGTGAGTAATTCGAAAGAAGATACTTAATATTTTTATAACTATATAGATTTAATTTTTTTATTTTAATATTAAGGTTTAAAACATCTAGCCAAACAGCTTGATTTGAAGAAGATTTGATAAATTGAGTAACTACCGGAAGATTAAAAATTGGGTCCATCGGTATAGCGGCCTTAAATTTTTCAATTTCAAAATCATAAACACTTAACACACGTCTATTCTTGTGATCAACAATATCAAAATACGGTAAAGCACTTAACTTATCGACATTTGGACGTGGAAATAGCTTAAAGCTTACATCATCAAAAGGAATATCAAATTGAAAGTTTTGAAAGTGTATCGGTTTCCAAAATAAAGTCGCACCTCGAGATTTTTCATAGGGAGATAGTCCACGATAGAGCCACTCATATCGATTAGTGGCAATAAAGTAGTCCGATTGAATCCCTTCATCTTGGAAGGTATAATAAAATCGGTACGGCATCGTAATGACAAGATAAACACTTGATAATACGAGTACAAGAATGGTCATTAGGAAGATAAGCTTCTTCATTATGAGATTTATCGGTTAATTGACCATTAAACTACATGAAAAAATTAATATTTTTTCAAAATTACCGATAAGTTAGGTGATTAATTCGGAGAATTGAATGAAAAAACTAATTTTTATCACAGCAATCATGGCCCTTACTTCTTGTGTAGCACCAAGAGAGACACGCTCAATCTATGATACGAATAGCTCTGGTTCAGGCTCTAGTGTTGGATCAGGAGGAGGCTCTTCAGTCATTGATATTGATGATTCAGGAAGTTCAACTTCAAATGGTTCAAATGCAAATATTCCAAGTGCAATTGCTCACTGTAGCTGGTCTCTTGATGGTCAGACAGGATTTGCAAATACTTCAAATAGTCACCTTGGACCAAATACAATTTGTCAGTCTCGCACTAACGAAACTCAAATCTATGTCCAACTAAAAAACCCTGATACAAATTCTAGAGTTTGTGTCATACCAACTTCAGAGGCCTCAGGAAATTCAATTTATCTTGGTTCTGCCCAATGTAAGTACATTAATAGCTCTGGGACAATTTCATTATTTAACTTAACTAAGAATCGTGATTACGGACGCTATCAACAATTTAGAATCAACGGTGTAATGGTCATGAAGGAGAAAAGCTATGAATTCCCTTCTCCATTTAATCGTGAGCTAATCTCTTACGATGCCTACTTCATGTGTTCAATCAATGTTGATCTATACAACGATAGAACATATTGTGACGCCTTTAAATCTAAGGGCGAATACTTCTACAAATCATTCTAAAAAAAATAATTTAATTAATGGGCAAGCTTATTTCCATCAACGAGCTTGCCTGTTTTATATGAATTCGACAAATCCCCATCAATCGTTGGAAATGAAATAATTGGAACAATCAAGCTTTGCTCTTCTTTTTCTATTTTTGTACAAAGTGCAATATAGAAGAAGCTAACACCACTTTTTTCGAAGGCCTTAAAGTATGCAAAGGCCTCTTCATCATCTTCGTCTTTGAAAACGTAAAGCTCATCGTAAGACTCAATTGTAGGCTTTAAATAGTCCATATAAAGAGTGAAATCTTCAAATGGTATATCGAACTCTTTTCGATGAATCATCATCTCAGCGAGTAATTTAGACTTTTTAAGTTCAATATGCTCAAAATCTTCTGGGTCTAAAATTGAATTACTCTCTATTTCACGGTGGTAATCTTCAAGTGATTCAACCTCTTCTCCAACTTGAAAGTCTTGCACAAAATAATCATTGGCAGTTGCCGTTAATGCCAACACGAATGAAGGCGTATGATCAAAAACAAAGCAAATGGCCATTAAATGGATATCTTCACCTTTATGATTAACTTTAGAAATAAAAGTAAAAATTTCTTCTTTAAGATCATTTTCTAAGCGCCATATCTCATCAGGTTTATGTAGCACACGATCAACAAAAGCAGGATTTTCAAGGGCCTCTAAAGCAGCCTCATCAACGATATTAAGATCTTTTCTCTTCTTTTCAATCTTACCTGTGAAGTAGTCAATTAGCGGTGAATAAAATTTTTCTATACATGCTTCACTACAAAAGCTTAGATTAGAGCCATCTTCAACAAAGAGTAAATCTTCGATAGATGGAACAACTTTTTTACAATTCTTGCAGTAGTAAATATTATCTGAAATTAACAATGAAGTATCCTATTTTTAAATTGATAAATTAAGCCCAGCAAATAGCGTATTCCCGTACAATACAGGAAGATCCCAAAGTTTAGTCGTTTCATTTAAAACAGAAGTATCTGGACGACTCACCTGAAAACCTGCTCCCATATTTAAACGAACAGAACGTGACATACGAAGAAACATTTGAGGCATTAAGTATGAATATTTTAAGTCAGAATTTAGAGAATTAGCAGTAAAGAAATCACTTGAAGAGACCTTTACTTCCCCATAAGTCAAAAGGAATTGAATTTCATGTGAAACCATAATTCCAAGGTTGGCCTTAATATGTGAGATGTCACCAACGGCCATTTCTTCGTCATTATCAAGAGTGTCTGCAAAAACTCTTTCATAATCAACACCAAGCGCAACGGCACCAAAGCGTTTTTCTGTAGAGACTCCTAAAAGACGATCATTTCTTTGTGTCGAAAATTCACTATCACCTTTAAATCTCATCCCTAGGTATGTATCGATAATGAGCTTATTATAATCATTACCAATTTCAAGCCAATTGAAGCCAAGCTTAACACCTGAGTTGGCCTGTTCAAATTCAGAAGTTTCTAAAGACTGAGCTCCACTAGCAGATAAGTCGATAAAGATACCGTGAGCAAATCCCATCTTTAAATTAAAATTTACAAAATTTATATTTTCATCAGTAATGAATGATTTATTTGCAACATAGCCTAGTGAGAAATCATAATACTCTGGTAAAAAGGCCCAAAAATCAGAGCTAGAGCTAGATGTTTGTGCACGAGAAACACTTCTTTCACTTCTAGCAGGAGCACTAGGTCTTGTTGTCACAGGATTATAAGAGCCACCATTACTAGATGATGACTTTGGTGAATAGTCCACCAATGCGAGAGCAGAAAAGTTGAATAAAATTGCCAGGGTTGCAGCTGTTAAGATATTCATCAAAAACATTCCTTGTTCATTGAAAATTTAACGCCTTCTTAGCGTCTACTTAATTGTATCTTTATATTTTCTTAATTTCAATGCGTGCATAACCTACCGCAAGCATCAAGTACTTTAAAAATAACAGTAACTTGCCCGAGCGCGTTCATAAATTAACCTGAAAATACGTATAGCATCAAAGGAAATGTATGCCGTCTGCCAAATAGTCTCTAAAATTTATAAAATAACTCTAGAGATTTTCACGAAAAATTTCAAAGCGAAATTCAGGAGGAATGAGTTGATCGAGTTAGGATTTTTAAAACGCTATGATTCAATTAAGAGATTAATCGACTTTGGTGCAAATGGATATTTCCCATTATTTGAAGATATTGCAATGGGAAGTGATTTCGAAGAGATTCGAATGACAAAAGCTCAACGCCTTAAAGCAAAGTCCCTGCTTAAGAAAATTTCATCACATAATAACCTAGAAAAACAACGCGTTCTCTTTTCAACATTTGATGAGATTGACCAATACATCGTCGCTCGTGCATTAGTTGAAATGGTAGAAGGAAAGATCTTAGATGCTAACCCACAGCTTCAATAAGCTATTAATCGTTGCAACAATCGCTCTAAGCGCTAATGCAGAATACCGAGTCTATCAGTACATGGTCTCTTCACGTCTAAATCCGAGAGGGCCAGCGAGTGTGATCATTACTTCAACACTTGATCCAAATTCATATGTAAAGTACCACGGAGGCAATCGCTCTATTCGCGTCAACCTCCTTAACACTTGGATGTGTAAAGGTCATACTGGTGGCGATCCAGTTTGTGCAGCACCGCTTGCCAAGCTAATGGATGTAACAAATCCAGAAGAAGCACAAGAGCAAGGAAATAACGGCGCACTATGAGAATTGAAGATAGCAACCAATTTAGTAAGCAGAACTTAAAGCTTAAAAATGAGCGCGAACGCCTTATTAAGGATAAAAAACAAGAAATTGAATCAATCCGTAAAAACTATAATCAGATGGCAAGTGATCAAAGGATTATCGGAGAAGAAAAACTAGATTCAGTACGTGATCAAAACCAAGTAGCTATCATCGAATCACTCAATCATAAAGAGGCCAGGCTTAATGAAATAAAAAATAGTCTTGAAAAAACTGGTCAACAATTTGCAAAGCAAGAAAAGCATACAAAACTTCAAACAGATGCCAATATTGCTGCCATTAGAGACAACTATCAGCAACAATTAGAATATGTCCATCAAAGAGGTCGTGACGATCTTGAGGATACATCAAATACTGTCAACGAATTGGCCCAAAAGGTTAAGTACGACAATGAAGAGTTCATTATTGACGAGACAGCAAAGGCCAAGAATCTCGCCAATGAAATTTCCGTTAGAAATGATGGCTTTATTCAACGAATTAATAAACAATTCGATCAACGTGTTGATAAATTATCAAAAGAAAATTCGACAACCGTTAAAGACCTTGAAAGAGAGCAACGCAAAGAGATGTCTAAGCTAAAAAGCGATCACCATTTCAAGCTAACTCAAACAGATGTTTTTCAACAAAATGAGCTAAAAAGCCAAAAAGCATTCCACGAGGATACTGTAAAAAGCAGAAAAGATGCCTTCGAAAAAAAGTATGCGGATCTTCAAAAGGAACACCAAGGCCTAATGGGGCGCCTTAAAACAAAAATAGATGAAGAGTTAAATGCTCTTAAGAGTTATTATACAAAGGCCAAGGAAACGATCCAAGAAAAAGGCCAAGATAGCTTTTACAATATTACAAAGCTAGAGCCTAACATTAAAAGTGATCAGAACTTTTACTACTTCTCTATTGAAGTGCCTAAGCACGAAGAAGAAACTATTCATATCAATGCTCAAGAGCGTGGCATTACAGTTACACAGAATAGAAAATTCGATCAGCGTGTTGAAGAAAATGGAAACACTTTCAAGTCAAAACGTTCAGAGAGTTTAGTTAGACAATTTGATGTACCAGAAATTCTCGATGGAACTAAGGTAAGTCGAAATTACGATCTTGAAACTTCGACTCTTACCTATCGTATTGCAAAAAGATAATTCTTATAAAATATCACGATCTCTTTGGTGAAACTCAACCTTATTCACACGAATGAGCGTTTTAATTTCACGCTTAATCGGAGCAACCCAACGAGGGTGAAGCTGAACATTTAAAGTTAGAAGTCTTTCGTCTGATACAGCATCAAGAACTTCTTCACTTACAATTTCAATATCCTCAACTCTTGAGTATAGAATCTCCTTAACATGTCCACGAATTCGACCATTTGAAAGCACTTCAATATAGAAGTTTTGCTTGGCCTTCTCAGACTCAAGCATACGATAAACTGGGTTAATAAGACGCAGAACTGCAAAAAGTGAAATTGTAATCAAACTAGCAATCACAGGATAACCAAATCCAACAGTCATCCCAATAGCAGCAACAACCCATACAGTAGCTGCAGTCGTCATCCCTACAACATTACCACGGCCTTGTATAATGGCCCCTGCACCCAAGAAACCGATACCACTTACAATTTGCGCGGCCATCCGATTGGGATCGGCCACCGTGCCCATATGCTCACTCATGGTCAGAACACTAAGAGATGTATATGTTGCTGCCCCTAGACAGATCAACATATTCGTCTTTATCCCAGCAGATTTCATCTTCTGTTCACGGTCATATCCGATAAAGCCACCTAGAAAGATTGAGCAAACAACTTTGATGCCCATCGAAATATAAACTGGTTGCTCTCCAATGAATTCAATATACATATAACCTCTTGTGGAATAAAATAAACTAAAGTCTATTTTAACAAGGATTTATCAGTTGAAAAGGGCCAAGGCCGTAAATTTTTTAGCTATTCAGACGAATAACTACCTTAATCTCAAGGCAGACTTCACAATGAGTGAAAATTTGTATTCGAAGAATAAGGACTTTGAAAAATTTGAAGCGCGTTTTCCTATTCAAGCTTATAAATTACTTAGGGCATATGAGTTCGAAATTAAGGTTGTGGCCTTAGATCAAAATAACAAAGAACTCTTCACAAAGAACTTAGAAACAGATTCATATGGAGGCCTGCTTGCCAAGATACCTCTTCCTAGAGATTGCAAGGATTGCTTGGCAAAGATTGAAGCCTACGAAATTTCTAAATACCCAGGGCTTGAGTTACATCTTGGGACCTTCATCCCATTAAAGATTACAGATAATCGAAAAATTATTATCTGTGACTTTGATAAGACGCTTGTTGAAACAAAATACTCGAAGCCAAGTGAAATCTATGACTCATTAACAAGTCCTTTAAAGAATTATCCAACATTAGATAATTCAGTGAAACTTCTTAAGTCATATATTGAAATGGGATATCACCCATTTATTCTTTCAGCATCTCCACACTTTTATGAAGATGCAATTCGTGACTGGCTATACGCTAATGAAATTTTCACGGCCGGTATCTTTCTAAAAGATTATCGCCGCATTCTTTCTATATTAGAAAATGATCTAACTCCAAAAGATATCAAGACTCAAGGAATTTATAAGCTAGGCCACTTACTCGATATCGTTAACATGACAGATATTCCATCTTCTGTTGTTTTAATGGGAGATAATTTTGAGTCAGACCCATTAATTTATCTAACATTCTCTGAGCTGTTATCCGGCCGAGTTGAGCCGAGACAGCTTTGGAATGAGCTAAAAAGAGTGGAAGACTTTAAAGTTACAGCACGTCAAAACGGACTTTTCTTAAATAAGATTTTTCAAATCAAGGATAATGTAAAACACCATGGGCTTGATAAAGAAGTGAAGATTTACATTAGAAAAAAAGGCAATGAATCGCAGCTAAATATTCGCGCTCCGTTCAACTCTTACCATGGAAAGATTGAGTTATATGATGGAAATCTTCTAGCAAATGAAAGTGAGACTAAGAAGCAAATAGAAGCTCAGGGGCCCACAAAATAATTTGTCCAATACAAATATATAGACCTACTTTATGAAACCTTTGAGTGAAATCTTCACCAAAGTTTTTAGAAAATTGTTTTGAAATAGGCCAGTTGGCCGGTGAGAATCTAGTTAACTCAATGGCCACTCTAAGACCAGACAAGGCAACACATACGGCAATAAAAGTTTGATTGCTAGGATTAACAAGTGAACTTAAAATATTAGACATGAGCGCTCCATTTAAAGAAAATTCTCCACTATACATAGAACTCTTCGACAATTTAGAGGAATCAATTTACCAATTGGCCGCCCTCGATAAGGAAGATGTAAAACTTGCCTGGAGTAATTTGAGAGAAAGCTCATATTTTGGGCCAAATATTTTAAAAGGCGCAATTCATAAACTCTTTAGTCAGGTATTTGCCCACCAAAGTACTTTTTTAAAAGACCATTCGGATGAATACTATAGAAAGTCGTATCATAAGCTAATAACTAGCTACGCTCAAGGCCTAGGAATAAGTCCAAAAGACGCACTTTATTTAAGCTTTATGCATGAGTACTTAAATAACCCAAGTGCTGTCTTTGAAGGGATAAAAGATTATCACTTAGAAGCGAACTCTCCAATTGAGTTAATCAATACTCCAATCCAAGAGACTTTCAATGACAAAATTAGATTTGTTCATTTTAAGTCCGGACAAAACCTTGAGGCTATCGTTATTCAAAACCTAATGTCACCATTTGCAACATATGGTGGTGTTAATGAAGCGGGATTAAGTGTCCAACTAGTACAAAGAGATGCATTAAAGATCAACTATAAGGGAATGAGCGCAAGCTACTTGGCCCTAGTTGTTTTATTAGGTTTCAACGATATTAATGAGGCCGTAAAATTCTTAAAAGAACAAGAGCTTGTTTTCCACTGGGAGTTCCATATAAAGGATGCTGGTGGTAATTACCGAGTTGTTGCTATTGATGGCCAAGAAGTTCATGTTTATGACGGCAAAGAAAGGACTGAAAAAGATTATTTTAAATACCATCTTGATACATATAAGAAGAAACATTGGCCTACGACAATTTCGGCCTTAACGATTAATTCAGGTGATATTTATCTTTCAATTTTTGATTCAAAGAAATTTGAAATAAAGCAAATTCACTACTGTGATCTCTTTAAATCGACTTTCTCAGTTGTCTCAAAGAAACAAAAAGTGACAAAAGTTTTTAAAGAAATATTTACGATAAAAAACTACCTCAACATCGCGCAAGTAGCTTTTAACAATAATCTTTCGGAAGAGTGTTATCATCAATTGCAACTGGCCATTGTTTTTGCCAAAAAGATGTCAGGGAATGGAAATCAAAAGAAGCTTATCTCAAAGCTTGAACTTACTTTTATGGCCTGCCAGTATATTTTTGAGTCGCATAAAGAAACACAACAATACATTCTACAAAATTTGATAAAATTATATCCATCCTTAGATGACTACCATAGAGATTTAGCACTTATACTAATGCAAAGGCTGCAGATCCTTATGGACGAAAAAATTCATTTAATCGATGGCCCAAAAGAGCTTAAAAGAGTGATTTTTACGGAATCAAAACTTGGAAAATTCCCACACCAGGCCCTAAAGAAAACAACTTTACTAAGGCCAAACCACCTTGATTTCTGCCCGACATCAGGACTGTAGTGGCGCACAAAGAAATTAGAGAATATTTAGCCTTCTGATGGCCTCATTCATCTTCTCTTTTTTGTCTTTTAGCTTCTTTTTCACAGAGCGTTTGCGTTCGTAGAGCTCCTCTACAAAGCTTTTTATCAATGACATACGCTTACTATCATTATTGCTCTCATCAAAATTTTTTGATCCATCACAACCTTTATGAAGCCGCTTCACACGTGTCTGATCTGAGCTTATTTGATCAGTTGGACGCACAGGATTTTCGAGTTTTTTGATATTTAACGCCATGTTCTTATTATAACCTTGTTTAAATTAGACAAAGACTAAATATTATAAAAACTACCTAAGATAAATTACTGAAATTATTCAGTTTTCAAAGATAATTATAATTGTGATTAGGTTGACATTAAAAAACTGTCTTATTCATGCTAAAAGAGCGTAATTTCAAAATGTTAGATTTTTTTAGATTTCTATATATTAGGATTCAATATACGAGGAGAACAACAAATGAAACACACAATTGTTGCGGTAATGAGCATTGTACTAGCAATAACGACAGGGATCTCTTGTAAGAGAGATATGAAACTAGGAAGTAAAGATAATCCTGTTAAACTTTACTTTACACCATCAGTTGATGCAGACACTATTGCGTCGAATTCAGTTCACTTTATCAAATTCTTAGAGAAAGAAACTGGTCTTTACTTCAAGACAGGTATTCCAACAAACTATATCTCAGTTGTTGAATCTTTTGGTTCAAAAAGAGCTGATATTGCTGTTATGAACTCTTTCGGTTACCTAATGGCAAATGAAAAATATGGTGCAAGTGCAAAGCTAAAAGTTCTTCGTTATGGACACGACTACTACCAAGGGCAAATCATTGCTCACGTAGACAGTGGAATTAACTCAATTAAAGATCTTGAAGGTAAGAAATTTGCATACACTGACCCTTCATCAACTTCAGGATACATGTTCCCACTAAAAATCATGATGGAAAACAATGTAAAACCAGGAAACACAACTTTTGCTATTAAGCACGACAACGTTGTAACAATGGTATACCAAAGACAAGTAGATGCTGGTGCAACTTACTACTCTGCTCCTTCAGAAGATGGAACAATCCGTGACGCTCGTTCACGCGTAAAAACTCAATTCCCAGATGTTGAAGATAAAGTAAAAATCGTTCAAATCACTGAAAAAATTCCTAACGATCCATTCGTATTTAGAAAAGATCTACCAGCTGACGTAACAGCAAGCTTTATTGCTGCAGTTAAGAAATACATCACTACTCCAGATGGAAAAGATGTATTCGAAAATATTTACAGTGTAGGTGGCCTAGTTGATACAACTGATGCAGATTACGATGGACTAAGAAACGTAATTAAAACACTAAATATCAATCTTGAAGAACAACTTAACAAGAAATAGTAGTTTTTTACTTTATTAAATAAAGAGAGAATAAAAATGATTCTAGAAGTTAAAAATGTTAACAAAGTTTATCCGAACGGATGCCACGCCCTAAACAACGTTAGCTTCAACGTTAACAAAGGCGAGTTCCTAGTAATTATCGGTCTATCAGGTTCTGGGAAATCGACAATGCTAAGATGTATGAATCGTCTTCACGACGTTACTAGTGGAGAGATCATCTTCGAAGGACAAGACATCACTAAACTTAAGGGTAGTGCAATGAGAACTGCACGCTCACACATCGGGATGATCTTCCAACACTTTAACTTAATCCCAAGAAGAACTGTTATGACTAACGTTCTTTCTGGAACACTTGCAAGAACAGGAGTTATCAAGTCGGTACTTGGTATCTACTCTGAAGAAGATAAGAAAAAAGCAATGGAATACATCAAGATTGTTGGTCTTGAAGGTAAAGAAAACGTACGTGCAGACAATCTTTCAGGTGGTCAGCAACAACGTGTAGCTATTGCTCGTGCTCTTATGCAAAACCCTAAGGTTCTTCTTGCTGATGAGCCAGTTGCGTCTCTTGACCCTGCAACTTCTCACTCTGTTATGCAATACCTTAAAAAAGTTAACGAAGAACTTGGTGTTACAGTTATCTGTAACCTTCACTTCTTATCACTTGTTAGAGAATACGCATCACGCGTAGTAGCTCTAAAAGGTGGAAAGCTGATCTATGAAGGTCAACCACTTGATATTAACGAAGAATGGTTCCAGACAATTTATGGCGAAGACGCTGTAGAAGTAACAATTAACTAAGTTTTTTGGATATAGGATTAAATAATGACAACGACGACTCAAACGGCAGATACGCAAGTTAATAACTTACCAAAACCAAGAGAAGAGTACACATCATACAAAGTTAAGATGAATTTCTTTTCTTTCTTAATCGATTTTCTTCTTTGGTCATACATGATTCTTGTTTCATGGAAGATCGTATGGGAGAGACTAATTCTTGGTCTACGTTACCCAGATTTTTCTTGGAACCAACCACTAATCGCTCTTGGAGCAGGTTTTGTAGTAGCAGCAGCTCTTTACACAACTAAAATGTCTCTTGGACGCGGATTAACTGGTATTATGAAAAGAGATGAGAATACTCTATTTATGAAAGAGCCATTCTCATTCGTACTTATTGCAACAGTAGCACTAACATTTATTGCTAGTATTTATGTTTCACAAATTTCAATTTATGAATTCCTTTCTGAATCAGGAATGACTGGTGCTAAGAGAATCTTTACAGCTCTTTTAACACCAAACTTTGCAATTTTTGAAGAAGCTCTTTTTGCAGCAATTGAAACGATCTACATGGCCTTCATTGCAACGGCCGTAGCACTTCCAATTGCATTTGTTCTAGCGTTCTTTGCAGCTAGAAACCTAATGAATGGATCTCGTCTAACAATGACAATTTACTCTGTTGTTAGATTCTTTCTAAACGTTTCACGCTCAATTGAGCCACTAGTATGGGCGATTATCTTCTCTGTATGGGTTGGTATTGGACCTTTCGCTGGTATGATGGCACTTTGTCTTCACTCTGTATCTTCACTTTCGAAGCTATACTCTGAGCAAATTGAAAACGTTTCTAATGGACCTATTGAAGCAATGATGGCAACAGGTGCACACCCAGTTCAAGTAATCTGGTTTGGTGTTGTTCCACAAATCGTTCTTCCATACCTATCTTTCTCAATCTACCGTTGGGACATCAACGTACGTATGGCCACAGTAATTGGTCTAGTTGGTGGTGGTGGTATTGGTACAATGCTAATGCAGTACCAAGGTCTAGCGAAATGGAATGAAGTTGGTCTTCTAGTAATCGTTATTGCAGCGATTGTTTGGATCATGGACTGGCTATCTTCTAAGATTCGTGAAGCAATCAAGTAGAACTGATAATTCAATATTTCAATACAAAAGAAGGCCCGCATCCGCGGGCCTTTTTATTTCTCTCCCTAAATAATTAAATCTTAGTTTTCACACATTCCTTTTTTAGAAAATGAGTCTTGAATCTTAAGCGCATCACCTTTTGTATACCAAAACTGGCTATGAGGTTTATCGTTTATCAAGATACGATAATGATTCTTAGCTGGATGCTTTTGTAGTGAGCAAGCACCCTCTACCGATGCAATGTCTCGCTGGGGGGATGTCCCACAAGAAACGAGCGTAAGCCCTAATACGGCCATGGCCATTAACTTTTTCATAATTCCTCCTACGTCCTAATCACGTAGTAAAATTATCGGATAATCTTAAGAATAACTTTAGCGTATTACTCAACTATTATTGTATTTAAAAAAGAACCGCTTTCATGTATGCTTTATAAAAGGAGAAAAAATGAAAGGAAATCAAGAAGTTATCACTATTTTTAATGAGTTACTAACACAAGAGCTATCGGCCATTGATCTCTATTTCCTTCATTCACGCCTTTTTCAAGACATGGGACTGACTAAATTATATGAGCGCATTGATCATGAAAAAGATGATGAAACAATTCACGCAACCAAGCTAATTGAAAGAATTATCTTCTTAGAGGGCCTACCTGAGTTAGGAACGCGTCTTCCATACAAGCCAAGTCGTGATGTGAAGCAATTATTATCTGATGAGCTTCAGTATGAAGTTGAAAATAGTAAATTACTTAGAAAGGCAATCGCCCTCTGTGAGTCTGTTAATGACTATGTTTCAAGAGACCTACTATTGGGACTACTTTCAGATACTGAAAATGATCATATCGATTGGCTAGAAACTCAACTTTCACTAATTGATAAAATTGGTTTACAAAATTATCTACAGACTGCATCTGAATCTGTTTAAAGAAAGTAAAAAAAAGTAAACATTCATCTGTTTTTTATTTATAATTAGATAAATTAATTAAACACGGATGTTTACTTTTATGAATCTAATTAAAATATCATTTCTCTTAATTTCTTTGAGTTTTATTCAATCCAATGCAATTGCCGCCTTTGCAAAAGTTGTAAATATACGAGGAGAAGTTTCACAACTTCCACCTGGTGCCATGCAAGCAACTTGGATCAAGAAAGGACAATTACTAAAAGAAAATACTTCTATTGTAACCAGACTTCGCTCATTTGTGAAAATTGAGATTCTAGATGACGGAAGTTATATTGTTGTTGGGCCAAATTCTAAAATCGAGCTCACAAAAGTGGAAAAGAAATCAGGAAGTATTATTCAGGTTCTAAACGGAAAGATGCGATCTAAGATTGTTCCGGCCAAAAAGTCTAAGGGCCATAGTGCATTTAATAAAGTCTATATCAAAACAAAAACAATGGCCTTAGGTGTTCGAGGAACTGAGTTTGTTACAGTCGTCAGCCAAGAAAACCAAGCAACTTCTGTTGTCACTCTTGAGGGAGAAGTAGCTGTTAAGAAAATTAATAGTGAGAGTATTGATCCTGAAAAAACCGTTAGAGATAACCTTGATCGTGATGATGTAACAATCGTAAAAAAAGGAACTGCATCAACAACTTATGCTCACCTATATGATGAAACTCCTCCACAAAAAGTTAACCCAAGCCAGCTAATTGCACTTGAAAAGAATGAGAATCTTGAAAGTGTAAAAAGAAATGATATCGAAAAAGCCACGGCCAAGGACCTTAGTAAGAAAGAAATCACCGCTCTTTACGGTAATGATGTGGAAGAAGATGAAGTTCCAAAAAATGGTGCCATCGTTGATCTTGATTCTGCAATTTTTATTCCGGCGATACAAGACGAAACTCTCGATATTGGTAGTGTTGATAAGAACACAGGGCAATTTGTTGCCGCCAATGGAATTGAGCTAGATAAGAAGAAAGGGTTTGTTGCCACAAAACAAGATGATGAGACAAAAGAAGTTGTCAAAAAGCTTAATGAGAAAATTGAATACAAAGAAGTACAAGGCCACGAAGTTGTGGACCATAGACCTTATTCTGCAGCGGCCAAGCTAGCGGGATTGAAGAATTCGTGGGGATTAAAAACAGGCTTAAGCGTTAAGCAGATGAATTACTCAAATATGGACAATAATAATGGTAGCGATGATGACAATTACGGAGGTCTTGGTGCAGATCTCATTGGACACTACCGCCATGTTTTAAATCAACAACTATACCTTGATTATATCTTTGGAATCCACGCCTATTTCATGGATCGCAGCGATCTTGAACCTGAAGACATGGATGATGACATCTTAACTTTTGAGTTAGGTATTCAAGCATACTATCGATTAAATAATCGCTTCAGGCTAACAACTGGTTATTTTATGAATGACGAAATGTTTCTCGTCGCTAGGTTTGAAACAAGCCTGACACCGGTTATGGATCAAAGAACGCAATTTGCACCTTATGTTAAATTTGGAGCAGAATATGACTACAGTGATAATTGGAGTTTTCTAACAAGCTACCGCTCATATATCGTTGACTCTCATCACCCTAATATTGCCATCTACTCAGGCAAAGGCTTTGAATTTGGAGCAAGAAGACGTCTTTCGAACTCAACTGCCCTATTGTTTAATTTCTTACACCGCGAATTTATTGCACAAGATATTATAGTTAAAAATAAAGACTTTAGCGTCTTATATGAAATGGAGTTTTAATGAGAGCGCTACTCTTAATAACAGTACTTTTTAGTTTATCATCATGTTTTAAAACAGACGCTGATGGTAATGCCTACCTTTTTGAAAATGATAATAGGGCCGTCATCTCTTTTGAGTTCTTTAATGCGGATACAACAATAAATTGGTATTTTGGAATTCAAAACCAAGTCGATACAACTGTAACAAATGTTCAAGGCTATAACTCATCTCAATACTGGTGCATTGAAAATGTTTATATTCAATTGAATTCTGGGGATGTCTCAAGTGCTTCATTTGACGTTGTCTTAAATGACTCTCCAGTTACAGCAGGTATCCCATTCCCAGGTGGAAATGTGAATGTTCATATTGCTCCGGGTGATCAAGTCAAAGCAGCGATAAATTGCACTGCTTGCACAAATGGTTATGGAACAATTAATTTTGAACTTGGAAAGTGCAACTAACTCATTTTCCTCTACTGATTCTTATAAGTCGTAAATAAATGACAAGATCAGCAAGATAAAAAATTGGTATCCAATAATTGTGAAAAACGAGGAAGTTGAAAAAGAAATAACAATAATATGTAATATTAATACAAAGGCCGACGAGTAAAAATTTGTCGGCTTTTTTGTATGCAAGATAAGCAAAACGAATATAAATTAATAAGCTAAGAAATGCGACAATTCGATACGATGCAGTTAAGAGCTTACTCATATTAAATGGCAAAAGCAATTTCGTTAATTCATTAGTTGTCTTAGAGATAACATCATCACTTATGCAACACGACCCACTTCCCTCAATCAAATAAAGAAAAAAGTGAACTCCAAAAATAAAAAGGGCCAAGTAAACCACGATCTTATACATAGTCATAAGAAGACTATGCTCCTTTAGGATTCTGCTTAAAGAGCTCCACAAGTCCAGACGTGCTAGAAAAAGAAAAAAGAAAATAAGAAGAGAGACTCCAATCTTATAATCTGAATATAAAGGAACAAATAATAGCGAAACAATAAGAAAACAAATCACCGCCTGGTAAAAAGGCATTCTCTCGACAACGAAAGACGATTTAAAAATAGTACGAACACGATATGCACTTAGACTTAAGAAAAGATAATAGATACCAACAACGAAAGTTATCGAACAATATATGGCCGGTATCATTTTAATCTCAGTTTGATTCAAATTTACATCAATCATGTATTTATATCTCTATTGTAAAACAAGTATAAGATTCTTCGTTAACAAGTTTTAAATTACCGTTAATTTTTTCAATATCTTTTTTTATCGAATATAAACCTACCCCTCTTTTATCGCCTTTAGAAGAAGTTCCAAAATCAAATGCCGAATCAGGAGTCTTGAAATCGACATACTTTCCATTATCGATAACTTTGATAATCAGTCGATCATCGAAGTTGTTGATTTTTATTTCGATCCATTCTAAATCTTCTTTAAGAGCTTCATGAGAGTTTTTGATAAGATTAATCAATGAGTTCTTGATAATTCCTTTATTTACTCGTACTTCATTCTTGGGCCTAGTATAGATAATATTAGACTCAGGGAAGATTGAAATTACTTCTTGTATTATATCTGAAATAAAAGATTCATTCGATCCAACGTTTTTATAATTATTTAGAATATCAATAGCGCTTTTAGTTCCTTCATAAATAGCATTAACCTCTTTTGAGTCATCTATTGAGTTTGTACGCTTAAGTCGTTGCAGACGTAGGTTGGTAAATTGTAATGGATTAGCTAGATCGTGAATCATCGAATGATAGGATTGCTTTTGCTCATTTAGTTTATTTGCAAAATGAGTTACTTCAAGTTGCTGTAGTCTTGTATATTCCAAAAGGTCGACAACAAAGTAGAGAGGAATCCAATATTTGAATCCAAATGCATGATAACTAGTCGTATAAAAGATATTAAGAACACTAATTAAAAGCCCAAATATCATAAGATAATCACGGGTCTTAAGTGAAATTAAAAAGAAACGAATATAGACAATTGATACAGTAATCGTAAAAAATTTAACGAATCGAGAAAAACTCTCATTCATTAAAAATGGAATTTGTACCTTCAAAATATAATTTGAAGCAGGATTTTTAACTAACTCTTGGCCAAGACAACAAGGACCAGCTCCTTTCATAAAAAACCATAAAAGATGAATTAGGCAACATCCGATTGCCCCTACAACAATACCACTATAAATAATTCTCAAAGTCTTATTTTCGTTAAAGACTTCAGATAGGTTTCTCCAATAGTAATACCTGGCCGTATATGTAAAAATAAACATCACTAAAGTTAGTGGTACCTTGTATGTGGAATATAATGGAAAAAAGAAATACAAAACAATAATCATGCAAACCATGGCCTGAGAAAAGCACATAATAGTCGTCTTGATTGGAGATGATTGAGCGTTTTGACTTAAGCGATTAAGATGAATACTTGTGATTCCTAGAGATATCAAGTAAGTTGCCGCACCCAGGGCCACCATAACATAGGCAAATGCCAGCCAAAAATTTAAAGAGAATTGGTGTAAGTATTCATACATCAGACAAGAGTAATTATTTTATGCGCCATAGTCAATAAGACTAGTTGACGCATAAAAAAATTATCTCTTTGATGATTACTTTGCAGTCAATTTCTTAGAGATCTGAGACCCAACCACCATTGATAAGACAAAGACGATGATAGGTGCCGAGAGATTAATAAGGTTTACAATCGCAGGGCCTGGGCAAATCCCAGCAATTCCCCAGCCGATACCAAATAAAGCTGCACCAGTAACTAATTTCTTATCGACGATCTTATTTGTCGGAAGATGAAATTGAGTGTCACATATTGGCGCTCCACGCTTAGTGATTAGCTTAGTTGCTATTACACCAATAACGACAGCTCCACCCATAACAAATGCAAGAGAAGCGTCCCATCCACCCTGTAGAGAGAAGATATCGAGAAAGCCAATAACTTTCTTCGGATTAACCATGCCAGAAACAGTTAGACCAATCCCAAATATGATACCAGCGATTAAACTTGTTAGTTTTTTCATTATAATAACCCCACTAAAGAAACAACAATGATTGCAACGGCCATAAAAGTTAGAGTTGCAACGAGAGAACGCTTAGAAAAGCGCGATAGTCCACAGACCCCATGTCCGCTTGTACAGCCAGAGCCAAGTTGTGTTCCAGCTCCGACAAAGAGACCAGCAATGATGGCCTTAGAATAAGAGAGATCTAGTGCATAAGAGAAGAAGTCTGGATTAACTAACTTAACAATTAGTCCTCCGGCCAACAGACCTACAACGAAGAAAATTCTCCAAAAACCACCATCATTCTTTTTGTGGAAATTAAAAAAGATTCCCGAAATACCTGCAACTCGCCCATTAAAATAGAGCAAAAATGCTGCAGCTACTCCAATTAAAATTCCGCCCACAAGCGGCCATGTAAAGTTAGTCATATACTCACCTTTTTGTTAAATATCGTTACTTTGTATTACTTCTTAAGAGTCTTCTAAGACTTTCAAAGTTAAATTAATTATATATAATGATTATAAATTAACATTGATCGCCATCAAACTTGGAAAAACATGATTAAGGAAATCTTAAACAATATTGAACAACCTATTTATCGCCAATATCAAAAAGGTGAAGTTATATACAGAGAGTCAGAATTCCCACAATATCTCTATATTGTAGAAGAAGGCATTATTGGTCTCTACTACAATAGCGAAAATGGAAAAGAGAGCTTCCTAAGAGTTTACGGGCCAGGGGAAATCTTTGGCCATCGTTCATACTTTCTAGAAACTCCTTATCATGCAAACTCAGTTAGCTTGACGAAAGCTAAGCTTATGCTCATCGATCGTAAGCAGTGTGATAATATATGTCTTGAAAGCCCTGCCCTCTTGAAGAATATGACAAAGATTCTCGCAAGAGAGCTAGGAAATGCAGAGAGAAGACTGGCCGGAATGGCAGATAAATCAGCTAAGGCCAGAATTGTTGAGGCACTTGTCTACTTGAAACTCAAGCATCCTGAACACAATTGGACGAGAAAAGAGATCGCTGACTTTGCGGTATCAACTTTTGAAAGTGTGACAAGAATCTTAAGTGAATTAGAGGCGCAAGGTTTAATCACTAAGAGTGGCAGAAGTATTGATATCGTTGATGAGCAGAAGCTACTAAAATTCGCAAATGAGAATTATTAAGATCTTGTTAATTTCTTAGCAAATTTTACATTTAAAATCTCTAGAGCTTGTCTATATCACCCTATTTAGATAGGATGCGGCCAACTGTAACCCACACAAAGGCCATTTTATGAAATTAGCAATTACTCTTTTATCGTTTATCTCATGTCTAGCAATTAGCTCAAACGTAATCGCTTGTGACAATGCCGTAAGTAAGCAACTTGAAAGAAAGATTAGAGCGGATCGCCCTCTAGAAGTGAAGTATCTAATGTACCTTACTCAAGGTAGCGAACTTCTAAATGAAAGAGGAAATAAGCTAGCACAATTCAACGAAGATAAGCTTATCTACTCTGCAATTGGTTCTGAACACTCAGGTTGGTTTAATGCTGCAATTGCTGTTGATCCAGACACATGTTCGGTAGATTACATTGGCTACTTTGCAGCTGAATAAGTCAAAATTATATATTTAAAAATATTCAAGGCCCAGTCTCATCTGGGCCTTTCTATTTCCCAAACAAAATCTATGTAAAAACCTTAAGAAATTCTATAGATTTTTTAAAACTAAAAGCATTTAGTTTAACTAATTAACTTTATAAGGCCTTGAAATCTCATCTTAGAATTTTGAAAGTCCACAAAAAATTGCCACAAAATTAAATATTACCCTTAGAAAGCCGATATAAGTAACTGAATTTAGTGATCTGTTCATTAAATGCTTTAATACTAAAGAAATATTATATTAAGTCGAAAATATTTAAGAACAAATTTTATTCACCATCGACTAAATATTAAGAAAGTTGTGAGGGACTTTGAAAAAACCAATACTCTACGTCGGACTAGCGCTGGCATCACTATTTAGCTTTAGCTATATCTTCTTTGCAGACGATACAGCGAAGACAAATAGCTACAGTGAGATTGCGAAAGAGATTGGTATTGAATATGAACTAGTTAAACCAAAAGTTAAAGCAAGGCTAAACTCAAATGTAGCTACGTTCAGTAAAAGAAGTCCATCTTCAGTTGCACAAGAAAGTGTAGACGAAGCAGTTGAACCGAGTAAAAAAAGAGCAGATTTTCAAATCTCAAAACTTGCTGTTAATAAAAAGAAAAATAATTCAACACAAGTATTCTTAAACGATTCAGATTACTCTAGGCCATATTATTCGAATAATTCATTTGAAAGGATGCCTGCAAAAGCAATTGAAAAAATAGAGAAGCAAGAAGAAAGTAAACAAATTGTTTACTCCATCCCAACTCCTCCAAATGATATTGAAGAAAATGATGAAGAAATAGATACTAAGCAACAAAACACTGGTTCAAGCAATACAGTTATAGTTACTCCGGCCATTGAAGGGCGAATCCCTCCTCTATCAGGACTAATAACACAAACAAATAAAAGTATCTTCATTGATAATGCCTATGCAGCAACAACTTGTGACAATCCAAAGGTAGAACTTTTTGATCTTGTGACAATGACAGTCCTTGAAGATAACCCGATTACATTTGAAGGAATCAACACTTCAACTTATTTTAATTTTGATGCAAAAAAGTTGGCCCTCGATCTGACAGCTCCTGCTCGTTACAAAGTTAAAGTATCTGGTTGTAGTGATGAGCTAGAAAAAGTTGTAACTAGTTACTTTACTCCACAAGATATTACTCCGGTTTCAACATTACTAGCAAAAATCACGAATACAGATTTTGAGTATACTCCAACGAAAGAGCTTGCAGATTATCTCGATCGCACAGAAGCTTTAATTGAAGCAAGTATCGATAATCAAACAATAGACTATGACTTAATTTACAGTGAGCTTGAGAATAATACAGAGGCAAGCAATATCTTCACAGAATTAACGAATGGTGAAACTGCTGCAATTTTAAAAGATGCTGCACCGAAGTTAAAAACTCTTGAAACACCTACTTCATTAAAAGAAGGAATTTCTAGTGACTTTAAAACAAGTGCAGTTCACTGGGATTCATCATATCCTGTTGCCTATCAATGGATACTTGATGGAGCGACTGTTTCAAATACCAGTACATGGAGCTACACTCCACCAGCTGATACTGCAGCAAGTGCTGAGATAATTGTTAGAATTGGAAAGAAGAATGATGGTGACGACAATGTAAACACAGCAATTCCTCATCATCAATTTATCTATACTCTCGATGTAGAACAAATTAACGATGCTCCTACTCTTGTAGCATCTCAAAGTGTAAATGTAATAGAAGATACTATTCACAACTTCTTTCTGACAACTGGTGATGATGTGGACTCGCCAAGTCTATCTTATATTACAACTTCACTACCAACAAACGGAACACTTACTTGTGTAGGAACAACTAATGAATGTACGTATACACCAAACGCAGATTTTGTAGGTGTTGATACTTTTACATATAAAGTTAATGATGGAGAGCTAGACTCAACTGAAGCGACTGTGACTTTAAATGTCTCAAATGTTAATGATAGGCCAGTTATTGGTGCAGATCAAAGTCTGACTTTAGCTGAAGATAACACACTTGCAATCACTCTTAACCAGGCTACGGATGTTGATAATTCACAAGCATCCCTTACATATAAAATTGTAAGTTCTCCGAATAATGGAACTCTTTCAAATTGTATTACAACAGGTACATATGGAAATGATTTAACTTGTGATTATACTCCAAATACAAATTTTTATGGAAATGATAGCTTTAGTTATATTGCAAATGACGGGTCTCTAGATTCTGCAGGTGTAGCAACTGTATCACTAACCATTACTCCAGTTAACGATGCTCCTACACTTGCAGCTACTCAAGCAGAAACGACAAATGAGGATACAGTCATTAACTTCAATCTAGCGGCCGGAAGTGATATTGAAGCAACACCTCTCAATTATACTATTATTTCATCAACGACTAGTGGTGTACTTAATTGTACACAGGGAACATCGACAGCTTGTAGCTATAATCCAAATTTAAACTTTTATGGAACTGATACATTTACGTATAAAGTTGATGACGGAGAGCTTGATTCAACAACGGCCACTGTGACAATTACTGTTAACACAGTAAATGATGCTCCAGTAATGGGAGCAAATCAATCAGAGACGACTAATGAAGATACTGCAATTAATTTCACGTTAAATACTGCAACAGACGTGGATCTTCCTGCCCAAACAATCTCATACAAACTTGTGTCAGCTCCTACTAACGGTACTCTATCAAATTGTATTACGACTGCGACTTATATCAATGATAGAGACTGTACATATACTCCAAATGCTAATTACAACGGATCAGACTCATTTACATATATTGCAAATGATACTGTCACAGATGCAGTCACTTATGCGACGGTAACTCTAACAATTAACGCTATTAATGATGCTCCGACACTTGCTCTAACTCAAACAGTTAGTACAAATGAAGATACAGCACTTAACTTTACTCTAAATGCTGGAGCAGATATTGAAGGAGACACACTTTCATACATAATCGTTTCAGACCCTGCAAAAGGTACCTTAACTTGTACTGGTGGTACATCTAGAGATTGTACATATACACCAGAGCTAAATGATAACGGATCAACTACTTTCACATATAAAGTAAATGATGGACAACTTGATTCATCAGTAGCAACAGTTACTGTGAACATTACTTCAGAAAATGATGCACCTGTAATGGCCGGAAACCAATCTGAAACGATTGCAGAGGATAATACTCTTAGCTTCACTCTTTCAGGTGCTACGGATGTTGATATCCCTGCACAAACAATTCAATATAAACTAATTACAGCTCCAGCAAATGGTACTCTTTCAAACTGTATTAATACATCAACGTACTCTACTGATATTATTTGTGACTATACGCCAGGAGCAAATTTCAACGGAAGTGACTCTTTTACATATAGAGCAAATGACACACTAACAGACTCTGCAACGGATTCAACAGTATCAATTACAATCACTCCTGTAAACGATGCTCCAACTCTTGCGGCCACTCAAAGTGTATCAACAAATGAAGATACAGTACTTAACTTTAACCTAACTGCAGGTTCAGATATTGAGGCGGATACACTTTCATACATAATCGTTTCAACTCCAGCAAATGGGAGCCTTAGCTGTACAGGTGGTACATCTACGGCCTGTACATTCATACCTGATTCAAACTTTAATGGTTCAACGACATTTACCTATAAAGTAAATGATGGTGCACTTGATTCGACTCTTGCAACAGTTACAATTAACGTTTCAGCAGTGAATGATGTACCTGTTATGGCAGCAGATCAAGCACATTCAACAAATGAAGATACTGCTGTAAACTTCACACTTAATGGTGCGACAGATGTTGATCTTCCAGCTCAGACATTAAGTTATAAGATCATTACTTCTCCTACAAACGGTACTATTTCAAATTGTATTACAACTGGCAGCTATGGAACTGATATCTCGTGTACTTACACACCGAATGCAAACTTCTATGGAAGTGATTCATTTACTTATACTGCAACTGATAGTGTTGGGGTTGCTGTAACAAATGCGACAGTTTCATTAACAATCAATAGTGTAAACGATGCTCCTACTCTTGCTGGAGACTGGTCATTTTCAACAAATGAAGATACGGCCCATAGCTTTAATCTAACAGCGGCCACTGATATTGAAAATGATACGCTTTCATATCTTATTGTATCAAATCCAACAAACGGAACTCTTTCATGTACAGGTGGAACGTCAACAGCATGTACATATACACCAAGTCTTAATTTTGAAGGAAGTGACTCATTTACTTATAAAGCAAATGACGGAGCACTTGACTCAAATACTGTTACAGTAAATATCACAGTTAATGCAATCAATGATGCGTCAGTAATGATTGCAGATCAAAGTGAAGTAACTAATGAAGATACTCCATTTAGTATAACTTTAAATGGAGCTACTGATGTTGACCTACCAGCGCAGACTATTAGTTATAAAATAATAAACTCTCCAACAAATGGTACAATTACAGACTGTATCACAACAGGCTCTTACGGAACTGATATCATATGTACTTATACACCAAATGCAAATTTCAATGGTTCCGATTCATTTACATATCTAGCAAATGATGGACTACTAGATTCAGCAACAAGCTCAACTGTTAACCTTACAATTAACGCTGTAAATGATGTGCCAACTCTTGCAGCAACTCAAACTGTTTCAACAAATGAAGACACAATACTAAACTTCAACTTAAATGCTGGCTCAGATATTGACGGTGACACACTTTCATATATCAAGCTTACAGACCCAGCGACAGGAACATTAAGTTGCACAGGAGGGACTTCACGTGCCTGTACTTATACGCCTGCAACAAACTTTAATGGTACAACTACTTTTACATATAGAGTAAATGACGGCTCAGCTAATTCAACAGTTGCAACAGTTACGATTATTGTAAACTCTATTAATGATGCACCAGTTATGGCAGCTGATCAGTCATTTGCTACAAATGATAATACAGCACTGGCAATTACATTAAGCAATGCTACAGACGTCGATGGAGATGCTCTTACTTATAAAATTGTTACGCCACCATCTAATGGAACACTTTCAAATTGTATCACAACAGGTAGTTATGGAACTGATCTTACATGTACATATACTAGTAATGTTAATTTCCATGGTAGCGAAACATTCACATTCATTGCAAATGATGGAACTGTTGATGCGGCCACTGTTGAAACTGTAACGATTAACGTAACAGATAAAACACCTTCAGCTGCGCCGACTATTGCACTTACATCTGCGACTTATACGAACTCAACTGCAAATACTATGACAGTAAGTAGCTGTAGCGATATTTCTTCTGTGATCATTAACGAAGGAAGCCGGCCGCTGGTGATGCATGGGTAGCATGTTCAACAGTTGCAAATGCTACAACATATACTCTTGCAAGTGCAACTCAAGGACTTCATACACTTAGAGCTTGGTCAAAAGATCCTCACGGAAATATTTCCACATCATCAACTAATATAAGTGTTTACTACGATACAATTAACCCAAGTCTTTCACTAACAACTCCTTCGATCCAAAAAGGCGGAAATAATATTAATCTTGCATGGAGCGCTACTGATGCCAGTACATCGACGGCACAAAACTTCCAAGTAGATTTCTACAACGGAAGTAGTTGGTCTTCAATTGGCACAACTGCGGCCATTAATGGACCAATTAGTTCACAATCTTTTACAAGAGCGTGGAGTGTTCCATCTATTAATACATCAAACGCTAAGTTTAGAGTTTCATTTACAGACCTAGCTGGAAACTCTGCAACAGTTGAGTCAGCTGCATTTGTGATTGACTCTATTGCACCAGCACTAAGTTATACATCACCAGCAAATAACTCTTACCACTTATCAAGTACGACGATTAACGGAAATTGTGAAAGTGGATTAAATATTAATATCTCTGGTGATATTCAAGCTGCATTTTCGATTGCTTGCTCTGGGGGGACTTTCTCACAAACAGTAAACTTCTCAGACAACGATGGAGCAAAGAATATAACAATCAATCAAGTCGATGCAGCAGGTAACTCGACTTCTGTTACAAGAACTTTCATACGTGATGAGGTCGCTCCAATTCTTACTAAAACTGCTGGTATCTCACCAGACTTTACAAATGCTAACACACCAAACGCATGGTCAGGTACTTGTGAAGGAACATATACGATATATGTTACAGGTGATGAAACAACTTCATTTAATTGTTCTTCTGGGACATGGAGCTGGACACCTTCACCAAAAACAACAGATGGCACATTTGTTTATAACTTAGTTCAAACTGATGCTGCAGGAAATACATCTTCTCCGGCCCTATCTCTTTCTTGGCAACGTGACGCTACAGCTCCGGCATTTAATGCGACAGCACCAATCCAAATCGAGATCGGAGAAAACCAATCAGAAACAGTTCTGAGAGACAGCATAACAGTATCTGGTATTTGTGAAGGAACAAATGTTATCTCTATCTCTGGAACAGAGTCAGCAAGTATTACTTGTTCAGCGTCATCTTGGACATGGACATCGGCAAATTACACTACAGATGCCACGAGAGCATTCACATTCACACAATCTGACTCAGCAGGAAATACATCAGCACTAACATATACTTGGACAAGAGACTCTAATTTCCCTGCTCTAGCGATCGATGTTAACGCGATAAAAAATAATGGTTCTACTGCCACATTCACAGGAACGTGTGAAAATGGATTAACGATCAATATTACTGGAGCACAAACGACGACAACAACTTGTACTTCAGGTGTATGGTCATGGACAACAGCATCAACTGCATCAGATGTTAACAATACATATAATTTTGCTCAAACGAACGCTGCCTCTAATACGACAACGGTTTCAGGTAACTGGTATCGTGAAACAGGCCTTCCCGTTATAAATACGATATCTGCAGGAGTTGCGGATCCATCACCAACTAACTTTATTCCATATTCGTTAACAGCTAGTTCTCAAAATGCGAATGTTTATCTAACTCATATTTGTCTTCAATCAAATACAACGACTCAACCTGCAAGTGACGATGCTTGTTGGATTGCAGTGAACTCGACTTCGATTGGAATAACTCCAGCACAAAATATCACTGTAACAGACTACTCTTATCTTCTTGGTTGGGAGCCTGCTTTATACGATGTTTATGCTTGGGTAAAAGATGAAGCTGGAAATATTTCAACAAACACACAAGTGCTAAGTACTGACTACGATCAAATTGTATATAGTAAAGATGCTCCTCCACTAATTTGGGACGTAGCTGCTGCTAATAATGATTTATCATCAATTCCTCCAACAAGAGCAGAATCCTCTGTTCCAACAGGTACTGACCTTTATATTCGTTGGAAGGTAGACGATGCTGTTGGTCTTTCGACTACGGCAATTAATCTTTTCTATACACAAGATGAACAAACATTTACGGCAATTGCTGGAGCACAAGGAATTTCACCACATACTAATCACGGTTGTCCTAGCATCACTTTAGCTGCAAATGAAGGTTGTTTTAAGTGGACAGGTGGTTCACCTCTGGCAACTGCATACAAGATCAGAGTTAAGGTAACAAATATCTCAGGTATTAGTACACAGCTTACTTCAACTCCATTAAATGCTGATCGTATTAAGATTATTGCAGGAAATACTGAAGCAGGTCTAGGTGGGGATGCGAGATCGGCCCTATTCTTTAACAAGCGCGTTGGAGACTCTTCTGATATCCACACTCTTGTCTTTACTGATGATGGTAATATTTATTTTGCAGATTATAAAAGAGGTATTATCACAGTTGACCCTGCAGATGGTAAGCAGAAACTCTTCATTGCAAAAACTGGAACGTCAACTGGAGATGGTGGGCCGGCCGAGAGTGCAACTCTACGCTACCCTATGAAAATCACTCTTGATTATCAAGGGAGACTATTAATCCTTGATTATAACAGAATTAGAAGAGTTGACTTAAATCTTGAAAACCCAACAATTGAAACGATTATTGGTGGTGGCTCTAGTACTGCAGACACTGTAGCAAACCCACTAGATCTTCAAATGCGAGGATTATCAAGCTCTGATTACCGTACGAATGCTGTGTTATTCACACCACTACCAAATGGTGATATCTGGTTTAATGCTGAAAGATCAGAAAGTATTGAAACAGACGGCAACTTCAAAGTGCGTATCTACAGAGCAGCAACAGGGCAAGTTGAATCATTCTATCTTGGTGGTACAGGAAATGGTTGGCAGGCATCTCAAGACCTATCTAAGTGTCGAGTTGGATATACTGGTATCAAATTTAATCAAGCGACATCTCAGATTCAAGGAATCACTGGAACGGCCTATCACCATAAGAATTTTCCAGGCTGTGATATGTATGGATCAACTTCTGACTATACTTATGCAAGAATTTATTTTGATCCAACAACTGGTCAATCTATTACACCACTAGATAATAGCTACCGTTGGTATCACTACTATAACTATACAGGTATGGATGGTAACTCATATGTAACAGTAGCAAGAAGTTACATGAATCGAAATAATTTTGATGGAACATACACAAGAATCCTAGGTTCTGGAACGCTTGGAGAATGTGCAGATGGTACTCTGGCCACTGCATGTAATATGGATATCTATTCGGTTTTCGTTGATAAGAATGGAAAAATTTATTTCAGTGACCGCGGTAAAATTAGAACCCTAGATAACGAAGGGAAAGTTGTTACAATCTTTGGCCAAGGTCAGTCTTACGGAGATAATGTAAATGCTGTTAATGCCCGCTTTAGTAATATTAGCCGTGTCACAAGATTAAATAATGGAAAGATTGTTGTAAATGACACTTCATCTTACTATCTAAAAGAATTTACTATCGAAGGGAATATTCACAGTATCGCAGGTAATGGTACAGTGGCCACAGCTTCAACTGCTGCAGCTGCAACAACACAGCCAGTAAGAAACCCATATTGGACCGTAGTTGATCGTGCAACGGGAAATATCTATATGGACCGTGTAGAATGGCACTATGGACGTTTTTCAATGCTTAACCGCTCGACAGGTATATGGGAAGATGTCTTTAGCAATACAAGTGGTACAGCTTATTATGACCCGACTTCTGATGGAAAAATTGGCAGTGACATTGATGTTGCCGGTGATCAAAACAGGGCCCTACCTCTTGGTTTTGCCAATGGAAAGCTATTCTTAAATAGAATGAGATATAACTCAACAGACCTAAGATACGAAGACTTTATGCTTAAGGCCTATGATTCGGCCGACAGCTACCGACAAGAACACGTCTGGGGTGTTCTAGGATACAACAGTCCAGATGAAGGCTGTACAGAACTTAGAACAGCACCAACTTCAGGTAGTACTTGTGAGTTTGAGTACTGGGATAATTACCGAAATATCTACTACGATAGTGTTGATGCGAAGTATGTTACAGCAAAGATGTATCGTGGTGCTCAACGAAGAATTATTGCTTTCAAAGACGGAAACGTTGAGCAAATTGCCTATACTGCAAGAAATATAGATGATGGTTTCGTTTACACTAGAAGAGGTGGAACGCAATATCTCTACTATTGCTATGCCAATAGACTATATGCTCACAATATCGATACTGACACAGATCTCGGTGCTCTAAGCTGGACAATGCCTCAACTTTCATGCCGCGGTGTTGAATTTGATTACAATCCAACTAATGACTCAATCATCTTCCCATTTGAGCAAAATGGACTGTATGGTGTTGCAGAATACTTCCTCTAAACAAGTTTAGATTACCTAACATTTGTTCCCATAGTTAACTGATATTACTCATGTACAATCCGTATACATCGTTATAAATAATGCTCAACAATGAATATTTTCATCTTGTTTAAGTTAAGATGTGGGCATTATGAAGAAGATAAAATTTGTACTTTCCCTATTTATATTTTTCATCAATTTTCTAGTACATGGTAGTGAACTGGATATTAGTATGCTTCCTGACAAGAGTGTCCAACCTGGAGAGGTTGCCATTCAGGTTCTGCCGATTAAGTCACCGACAAATACAACATATAAAATCTCTATTGAAAGTAATCAACAGTGGCGTGCTGAAGGACCAGAAACTATTGAACTGATTGCGGGGGATCTGACTTACCTAACTTTCTATACGTATACTCCAAGCTTCGTTGATGCAGGAACAATTCATGAATTGAAAATAGTTTTCACAAATATTGAAACTCAAGAAAAGATTGAAAATAGCATAAGTTTTGTAGTGGCAAAGAAGCGAGATCTTGATTTTTTTGATGCCGATCAAAATATTGAAACAAATAAGAAAAACCACACTCTTAATCTAAAAGTTAAAAATACAGGTAACTCAAGTGAGGTTTATCATTTTTCAATTAGAAACCTAACACCAGAAGTAAGTGTGAGTGTAAACAGCTCCCCTATTACAATTGCTGCAAATGAAGTAAAGCTTCTTCCAGTAAGAGTTAATTTTAAAAATAGCACATCAACTTATGCAGCATTCGAAGTTAATGCCAAAGTTGGTGGTATCACAAAATTTCAAAAGAAGTTTCAAGTAAAATTTGTGAGCTCTGCAAATAATCAAGATAGACAAGGTAACTATCTAGATACAACACTTACTATTACTAACGACTATATGAGTGTCGAAGGAAGAGACTCTAACCTTAGCTCAGTTGTTCTAAATTCAAATGGCGCCCTATCTGACTATGTTTCTCTATCGAGTTACGTTCAAGCGAATATGGTTAATGGACAAGCACAAGATGCTCGTGGGACATTTCACTTTGATGGTGACAGTTGGCGATTTAGTGCAGGTAATAATGTTGACCTAGATATCGACACAAATGTAGGAAACGAGGCACGCGACGGTGTTGCCTATTCAAAAGACATCCTCCCTAACTTAAAAGTAGGAACACTTGTCGGTGTCGATGAAAATGATGAATTTAATACTGCCGCCATGGTTCAATACGACCCTAAACCAGGACAACGTACATTTGTTATTATTAATCAAAACACAGACTCAGGTGAAACTTCTGGATCAATTGGATATCGTGGAAATTTCAACCCTAATGATAAGCTTTCATTTGCACCATCTCTTACAATTTCTGATGATCCGCAACGTGGAGTTATTCAAGATTACCGAACAGCTGTTCGTTATATGGTGAGAAAGAATCTTCCAATTGCTATTTCATCTGGTTATCGAAAGGATCGCTTTCAAGAAGTCATCTATAATAACGCTTCCCTTTCATATGATTTCGATGGTGTGTTAATAGAGCTTAGTCGCAATGACGAATTAAATCGAGATACTTTTGAAACAAATGATCAAAACAGAGAACATCGTAGTTCAAATAACGTACGCGTAAGTTTTCCAATGGGTGGTGGCCTTTCTGCAAGCGTTAACTATCAAGACCACACTAGCTCAAGTGTGAAAGAACAAAGAAAGTTCATTACATTCGCCTACCAGAACAAACAATTATATGCGGCAATGAGAGCAGGTGTAGCTAGCAAGAACTATACTGATAGCAATATTCAGGATTATTCAAATGAACCATTTGTTTCAGTAGACTTAAGCTATAAAGCACCGAAATTTACGATTAGATCTAACATTGAATATGAATCATACGGAGATGACTCATATCGTACGCGTACAAATATTGGAATCGACTATAATATCGACAATGATCACTTTAATGGAAGTGCCTACGTGAGAGTTGGACACGACGAAGGTCAAAGAAATGATTATGTTACTCAAACGCAAACTGATCTCGACTACATAGAAGCTGGTATCCGTACAGGAACAGATAGTAACTACTCTTTTGAGATCTACACAAGAGCAGAAGATAATCATCAATATGATGATATTGACTATCAGATCGGAATTCGCTTTCAATATCGCTTTGGAGCAAAAACACCAAGAAAAGTTGAAGATGCCTTTGGTGGGAAACGTACAGGAAGTATTGCTGGACGCATCTGCATCGATCGCAACTTAAATGGAACTTGTGAAGACTTTGAAAAAGGTGTTGAAGGCTTAAGCATTTATAGTGTTACAGGAAGCGCAACAACTGACAAAGACGGTAAATATCTAATTAATGAGCTTAAGCCAGATATTGATCATATCTCCCTTATAGAGAGACAGGTTACGGCAAAATCACTTGAGTCGTCGGAGTATTATAAAGGAACAAAAGTTCTTAAGAATCAAACGGTGTACGTTGATTTTGCACTTAAAGAAATCTCTACGATTAATACATTCTCTTACAATGATATCAATAAGAATGGACGTTATGATAAAGATTTCGATACACTTATAGGAGATATTACTTATCAATTAATCGATGAAAATAATGAAATCATCCCTATTAGTGGTAAGTCTTTAAATACAATTAACTATTCACGTCTTCGAAATGGACAGTATAAATTGAGTGCAGTAGCAAACTCTTCTATTTACAAAGATATTCAAAAGGAAGTTACTCTTGATCTTCCTAGAGACAATATGCAAACCGTGACATTTGCTTTTGAGCTAATTGATGTGGATACACTTCCAATTCAAGACCTAATCATTACAGAATTTGACAATAGTATTATTAGTGCACCTAAGTTTAATGCTCTTCTAACCCTTGATTCGGCAGAAACTGAATATAATATTCTTTCAAATATTTCGGTAAAACTTGACGGCTATCAAGTTGATATCGAAACGCAAGAGGTATATTCCGGACTGTGGGATATCAATCTTGACCTTAAAAATCTTATCTCATTGATAAGTCAAAAGAATGAGATCACGATTGATATTGAATTAGAAAATGAAAACGGTGAAAAGTTACAAATAAGAAGAGTAAGAAACCTCTTTTACAATAATTAAAAGGTTATAAGTAATGAAAATATTTTTAACTCTCATTCTACTTTGTGCAAACCTTACGGCTTCAGCTTGTCTTGTTCTACAAAAAGATGACAATGGCAAGAAGTCTCACCCCGCAATCAAGCACTACCTTGAAGGTGGAGATAAGAAGCGTGAAATCGTTGTTAAAAATGTGAGCAATGACACATGTCAATTCATAATCACTAAAACAGAGCTCATCCAATCAAGAGATGGAAGCTATAGCTACCTCCCTTATAAAATTGGTCAGGATGTACCGTTCTCACTAGCACCATTTATGTCTCTTCTCGATGAAAAAGGAATTGAAAGCTTTTCCATTGAGCAAAGACTGGCCCCAGGCGAAGTAAGACACTACGGCCTACAAATTAATATTCCTATCGATCAAAACACTGGGAGCTTTCAGGCCGGCTACAAAATTGATTACCTAAATGGATCAACGTCTTTTATCGTTGGAGAAATTTACTATTCAACAAAGCAGACACAAGTATCACCTCAATTGAGATTTTTAAAATTTGATAAAAAGAAGAAGAAACTTGCATACGCTGTAGCAAACAAAGGTAATGCTTATACTTTCTTTACAATGAATTTGATCTACACTGATCCAATGACTGGTTTTGAATCACGCGGAGTTGTGGATGAGGAAGAGCTGTATCTTTTCAAGGCAAATATTAGAAACCACTTACTTCCCGGAGGAAAGACGATCCTTTCGGAAATAAGTTTAAAGTCACATATTAGAGGATTGAAGAAACAATTTGAAGAGCAATTCCCGGGACAGGAATTTCCTGAGGTTTTAAATCTTACGGCCATTCCTCTGTATGGCATAGACTACGAAAACTGGCAAAATCATAAAAATATACCGTTAGGATTAAAATCAGTAATGATTCAAACTAATTAATCAACTTAAGGAGAAGACATGAAATTAATTAAACTTGTAACACTTGCTTCGGCACTTAGCTTCAGCTCTTTTGCAGCAGATTCTACTGCAAATGGGTCAATCACACTTTCTGGTGGTTTTTCACCGAAAGTAAATAGTGTATCGATTGCACTAGTTGACTGTGGTCAAGACGTATCTTTTAACGACTGTGATGCTACACTTGAATCGACAAGTTTTGGAACTCACACTCAAAATGCATCTCTACCTCTTGGTACTTTAGATGGTGAATCGAATATTAGATATGTGAAGTTCGAGATCAAATCAAAGATGCTACTTTTCAAAAATGACTACCTAAAGATCTCTAAGTCACTAACTTCATCTGCGAATGATGTATCAGTAGCACTTGAAAAAATGATCTTTGTTTCAGCTGGTCTAGGTTCTTACGGTCAACAAACTCTTGGTGCAGGAAGTGCGACTCTTGCAGCAGGTGATATTATGGTAGACACTAAGAAAGATATCACTGACGTAGCGTCTGAAGTATACAACTCATCCGCAGCTAACCCAGGTGTAGCGAACGCAAAAGTTCTTTCAGCTCTAGTAGATAACTCAGCACTTACAGTAAGAGGGATTATTTCTCTTGAAGCAGGTGACGAGGCAACATCAAGCAATTTTTCAGCAGTGATCAATGTTGCTTTCACTGGTGTTGATGGGAACGAAGCTCCTTAATGATTAAAAGCATAACTCTCACATTCTCACTTCTTATTGCATTAAGCGTATATGCAACTTGTAATATGAGTGGCTCTTTTGGATGTGAGAGTTATACAGATAATGGCCTTAATGGGCTTGTCCTCGATCCGTGGCAAGTTTATGAAGGCCGCTATTCCTGTGCCTCATGGTTTAGCTCAAACTATGACTACGACATTGAAGATATTAGTGTACAAGCAGGAATGACACTTGAGATAAGTTTTAAGACAGATACAAGTGAAGAACTAGATATTAAAGCCGTTACATCAAATGGCGTAAGACATATTCAAAGAGTTAGAAATCAAATCGTCTATGACGCTGTCGATGGAGGTCGCTGGTATTGGCAGACATACCGCTACACGTTTACAGGTAAATCGACAACACTTAGACATTTAAGAATAAGAATCCCGTCTTTTACTAATATTGATGATTTTGAATGGGTACTTGGTAATGGATCAGGTGGAATCTCTGATGGACGCTATCTTCAATTAAAAGATCAAGCACACTTTAATTATACAATTTCAGAGGAAGACCTTTTCTCACCTGTTCCTAAAACTTGGAGCCTTGAACTAGAAGGTGTCTTTGGTGCAAATGATGAGGCGCTAATAAGCCTGGCCCCTCGAAGTATTACCCCTATCTACTATCCAACTTGTGAATCAATTATCGACTCACTTATTATCGTGGCACCTAGTGAGAGCGGATCTGATTCTTTCTCAATAGAATGTGAAGAAATCCCTTTTCCCCTCACATCACGCTTTCCTTATCTTACAATTAAGAATAACACAGCAAAGAGTTATTGCTCTGCCATTAACTTTTCAATACAGACTAATTTTAACCTATCAATTTCAGATGATATCCAATCAACTGACTACGTCGAAGTATTCGATATTATTACAGAATTCAACTAAGAAATAATTTCAGAGCAGCAAGGCCTCACTTGCCTTATCTCATGCAAAATGAGATTTAGTACCTAAATATACAAATAAAAATCAGATAGTGAGGATAATATGAAAAAAGCACTTTTATCACTAGTGTGTCTACTAACACTTAATACGCAAGCAGGAATTTCAATTGGACTTCCTCCAGGAATGAGTATGCCAGACTTCGATTCAATCGAACAATCACAGCGTGTATTCAAAGAGACCGTTGAAGAATTAATTTCAAGCGAAGAAGTTAATTTAATTGTAGCAACAGTTGAAGAAAGCTATCTTACAACTTGTCTTGTACAACCTGAAAAAACAACATCTGCTCTTTCGAATTTTTATCTTCGTTATAAATGTGAAGGTACTACAGATCTTAAACTTGTGATCGCAGCAAAGAAGAGAAAAGGCGTTGTAAAAGTAAAAAACTATAAAGTTAAGTTCTAAAGAATAGAAAAACAAAGGCCAGCTAAGCTGGCCTTTTTATTTGCCCTTTTAATTATATTAATGTAATTAATACGAAAATTTACCCAAGGGAGCTGCACCATAATGTGGCTGAGAATAACGGATTTGGCCGTCAAACCTTTTAACTTGATCCAGGTAATGCTGGCGTAAGGAGACTCAGATGAAAATACTGATATTAGTATTTATTTCCCAACTAACATTCGCACAAACAACTTCGGCCAATAGTGACGATGCTATTTATATTTACGGCCTTTTTGAGAAGAAAGAATATTATAGCGACGCTAATAGTACATCACTAAAGACGGCCAATGACTTTTCACAGCAACAATCAACAGATTTGAGTGAATCATTTAAGTCCGTTCCTAACCTGAATATGGCAAATGGGAGCTCACGTTCTAACTTCTTTCAAATTAGAGGAATTGGCGAGAGGTCAGCTTACGAAGGTATATCAAACTACTCGGTAGGACTGATGGTTGATGAAATCGACTATACTGGAGTTTCAGGAACAACAAACCTGAATGGTATTAAGCAATTAGAAGTATACAAAGGGCCTCAGGCCACACGTTTTGGTCCAAGTGCAATGGCCGGAATGATTCATCTAAAGTCTCAAGACCCGACTCAGGAATCGAAGTTTAAAACATATCTTTCATATGAATCATTTAATACATGGGAAGAGAGCATTAGCTACTCAGGTATGCTTAATTCTTCAACAGGGATGACACTAAGCCTAACGAAGAGAGACAGTGATGGCTTCATGAAAAATGAATACCTCAAACGCAATGATACAAATGGACAAGATGAATTAAATATTCGTACAAGTCTAGTTAAAGACTTTATCGATTCAACTCTTACTTTTGGACTTCACTACTTTGATAAGGCAAACGGTTATGATGCTTTTGTGCAAGATAATAGCTACACAACTCGTTCAGACAAACCAGGAAAGGATAAGAGTGAAACTCTTGGCCAGTACCTAAAATACGAAAAGGATCTTAGTGCAAACTTAGCAAGCACAACAATTCTTACCCACTTTAAAAATAACTCATACTATAGCTATGATGAAGACTGGGGTAACAACCCTTACTGGAATACAATCCCAGGTTGGAATGCTGATTACGACTACAATATTGAATTCCCAAGAAAGCGCGAAGACTTTACTATTGATCAACGACTATCATCAAAAAGAAGTACTATCGGTGTTTATCTAAAATCATCTAACGAAGACTTCAAAGAAATTGGCTACGAAGATTCAGCGGTTAGAAAAAGTATCGATGGAGAAGTTGACACTAAACTAGTCTCAATCTATGCCGAGCAAACGAAAGACCTAAGTAAAACAGTTGAAATAAATTATGGTGGCCGTATCGAATATCGCAATGTCGAATTTGAAGCGCAAGAAAGTGGAACAGAAACAAAACTTTCACCAGAAGATTTAATGTATGGCCTAAATATCACACTATCTAAGAAAGGCCTCCTTGGAGATCTTGCATACTTAAAACTATCTAAGGGGTATAAACCTGGTGGAATCAATACACAGTCAGCAGTCCCTGATACACGTAAAGAATTTAGACCTGAGGATCTTTACTCATTTGAACTTGGTCAAAAATATCATTTAAAAGAAAAAGGAATTTCACTAAGTAGTTCTCTTTTTTTCATGTACCGAAATAATGCTCAAGTAAAAACGTCATTTCAGGATGATCCAATGGATCCTAGCTCATTTACTTTCTATACAGATAACGCCGCAAGTGGATTTAATTACGGAGCAGAAATTGAAGCAAGTCTTGAGAAACCATATGGCCTAAATCTTTCTTCAGGTCTTGGTCTACTTGGAACTCGTTATGGTGAATATAATATTGGAACAAGAGATCTCGATGGTAGGCAGATGCCTCATGCTCCAAATTACCAAGTTAACCTTAATTTAAATTACAAGTACAAGAACGGTATGTATTGGGATGTTAACTTCTATGCCTCTGATGATTTTTATTTTTCAAACTCTCACGACTTAAGGTCAACGGCCTATCAATTAGTAGATACGAAGGTTGGTTATCGTTATAAGTCTTTAGATGTCTCAATTTGGTGCAAGAATATCTTTGATGAAATATACTCACTTCGTGGTTACTATTTCGCCAATATGCCTCCAGCGTGGCAAGACGACCTCTATACACAAAAAGAGGCACCACGTAGCTATGGTATTAGTGCAAGCTATGAGTTCTAAAGATAGTCTTTATTTATGCCATAGGCATTAAAAATATGATCATCAGGAGTATGACGATAAAGTTTAAGCTTATTTCTCTCTCGATGTTGCGAAATATATTCTTCGTAACAATCATTAGCTTCTAAAACTTGATTCGTGAATACGCCCTGTTGATCAAAAGCAAAGCGCTCAGCACGATACGCATGTTGGGCGCGGTTTTTCTCTTTTATTTCATAGATCTCATACATTTTGGCCGTTTCGTATTCAGTAAGCTCTTTCATAGGTTCAAGATCGAGTCCAAACAGCTTTTGAAAATCTTTGAAAGTATTGTAATAAATCATATCGACTTCATACTCTTGTGGAATGAGTTCATCAAGAGCATGTGTCGCTTCATGAACAAAGAAATGCGCGACAAGACCTAATTCATCTTCAAGGCCAATGAAAATAGTAGGAGTTTGCATCGTGAAATCAAAAAGAGCTGAAGTTCTATGAGTTAGTCCCCTACGCTCTCTTTCAAATTGAGAAAGGTTTTTAATTGCAAGCTTTCCACTATCTAAAAGTGCAGTAATTCTTTCAACAACCTCTTGTCCCATAGCAGTCGTTGAGACCAAAGAAAAGAGCTCATCTAATTTATAACTTGTCTTATTCAAATGAAATTTTTGGGCCGCACGATTAATTACACAACGAGGGACTTCGGCCCTATGATCTTGTGTACGACGACGATATGTTGGGTTATGGTCAATATCAGTACCTAGTCCACCAAAGCCTCCAAGACCACCAAATGAAGCTAAAATATTTAAATTTATTAGCATTAACGCTAGAGATTTTCCCATAGTAATTATCCTTTAAGCAGAAGATACCACTCATAAGACGCCTGTGGTCATAATTTGAATATACTTCATATTTGACTATTTTATATACATATTTCAGTAACTTAGCTTAATAAAATACGCCCAGAACTAGACGATTTATGATGATTTGACTAAAACTATAGGATACTAATTTAACGTAAGAGAGATTTATGGGAAGAAAATCAGCAAAAATTGCGGCCAAAAAAGGCGCAGCAGACAAGGCCCGTGGGCAAGTATTTACGAGAGCTCTTAAAGATGTATTCTTAGCATCAAAAAGTGGTAGTGGTGATCCAGATACTAACTTTCTTTTGAAAGTTGCTATTGATCGCTGTAAGAAGTTTAACGTACCAAAAGACAATATCGACCGTGCGATTAAAAAAGGTCAAGGTGGAGATGGTGCAGGTTACGTTGATATTAATTATGAAGGCTACGGCCCTGGCGGTGTGGCCGTTTTTGTTGAAGCTTCAACAGATAATAATACAAGAACTGTAGCAAGTGTAAGAAGCTACTTTAACAAGGTTCAAGGATCTCTTGGGCAAACTGGTTCTCTTGAATTCGTATTTAAAAGAGAAGCGAACTTTCTCGTAAACGAAGAGAATGTTTCTGATAAAGACGAATTTGAACTTGAGATTATTGATGCAGGTGCTGAAGATATCACTCTTGAAGATGGTGTTTTTGAAATCATCGCTCCAGTTGAATCTTTTGGTGATATTCAAAAGAAACTACAAGAAATTGGAATTACTCCAGAAGAGGCCAGACTAGAAAGAGTACCTTTAAATCATAAAGCAATTGATGATGAAGATACTTTAAAGCAATTCGAAAGGTTAATCGATCTTCTTGAGGAAGATGACGATGTTGTTACTGTTTATCACAACCTAGAAGAATCAGAGGAGTAATCCATGAAAAAAATAATTATAGCTCTAATCACTCTTCTTGCGACTGCTGGCGCCTCAGACTTTAAAGTAGAAAAAGATCTTGCAAAGAATCTATTTCTTTCACTAGAGTCAACAGTTACACCAGATTGTAGTGGAAATAAGTGCACAATTGATCTCGATCAAATCTTTTGTACTCAATTATTTAAAAAGACAAAATGTACAGTAGGTGCTTTCTCAAATGGTGACATTCTTGTTAAGACAGTAAAGGGTGACGAGGCACAAGATATCTCGGACGCTTTATACGATATTAGCGAAGCCACTTGTTCATCAGACAAAGATGCCTGTGGAATTCACTTCTACAATGTAACTTGCGAAGAAAAATCTAGGCTAGTATTTAAATCTTATAAATGTCATTTAAGTGACCTAAGAAAGTAATTATAATAAAGGGATCCTACTGGATCCCTTTTTTAATGCTAACCAAGTTTACTCATATCAATGACAAAGCGATAACGGACATCGCTTTTAAGCACCCTCTCATAGGCTTCATTAACTTGTTTAGGCTCAATCATTTCAATATCGGGGGTAATATTATGTTTCCCACAGAAGTCTAACATTTCTTGAGTTTCTTTAATTCCACCAATAACAGAACCGGCATAACTCCTTCTCTTCATAATAAGTGGGAATGGATGAATCGCTAAAGGTTCCTCCGGCACCCCCACAGAAACAAGAGTGCCATCAAGTTTTAAAAGATTAAAGTAATTACCCATATCAAGCTTATTACTAGATACTGTATTAATAATTAGATCAAACTTTTCGGCATTCTCTTCAAATACCTTCTCATCTCCAGTATAGAGAAAATTATGGGCCCCAAGCTTTGTAGCATCATCCTTCTTACTCTTAGTATGGCTGAGGACTGTAACTTCTGCTCCTTTTGCGGCAGCTATTTTTACACCCATATGCCCGAGCCCTCCAAGCCCCATTATTGCAACCTTTTTTCCAGGTCCGGCCTGCCAATGAGTTAAGGGAGAATATAACGTAATTCCGGCACACATCAGTGGGCCAGCTTTTTGTAAATCAATATTGTCAGGAATCTTTAAAACGAAGTCTTGATCAACAACGATAACATCAGAATAACCACCTTGTGTATGGCCTGTTCCATCATCTATCTCAGAGCCGTATGTTTGAGTGGCCCCCTGCTCACAATATTGCTCAAGATGATTTTCACAAGGTGAACACTTTCGACAAGAATCAACAAGGCAGCCAACACCTACGCGATCCCCTACTTTATATTTTTTAACATTAGCACCAACTTCACTCACAACCCCAGCAATCTCGTGACCAGGAACAAGAGGAAAAGGTGTATCTAATCCCCACTCATCTCTCACCATATGAATATCTGAGTGGCAGATTCCACAATACTTAATATCAATTACAACATCGTTGTTACCTGCTTCTCTTCTTTCAAAATTATATGGTTCAAGCGCTGCCTTAGGACTTTTGGCCGCAATCCCTTTTGATTTGATCATTTTAATCTCCTTGTTTTGTGTGATGGCATTTTACAAGGTAAGTGCTACCTAACAGATTAATAATTTTCTTAAATTTTATTCTTCGGATATAATTTTGATATGGCAAAACTGAATGTATCAATAGAAGGTGTTAAGTATAATCTCTTTCATGATTTATACTATCGAATGATTAGGACATCATGGACCCGATTTTTTCTATTTGTGAGTTTAATATATTTAATCATTAATTTTCTATTCGCCTTATTATACTTCTACTCTCCCGCTGAAATTTTAAATACCAATAGTAATTCCCTTTGGGATGCATTTATTTTTAGTTTTCAAACAAGTACAACAATTGGATATGGATACTATCTACCTAAAAATAACTCGTCCATTTTCTAGTAATACTTGATGCAATGACGGGGATTTTCTATGCAGCTATAATAACGGGGTTGGCATTTTCAAAATTTGCAAGGCCATCTGCTAAAATTATTTTTACAAATAATATCATTATCGCTCCATTTGATGGCGTACCGACTCTTATGTTTAGGATTGCAAATAGTAGAGATACTCATATTATTGATGCATCTGTTAAACTCGCTGCCTTGATTCCTTATATTTCAAAAGAAGGACATCATATAAGACGTACTTGTAACTTAAACTTAATGAATACAGAAAACCCTACATTTCTATTAACATGGACGGTAATGCATCCTATCGATACTGAAAGCCCACTTTATGGCCTAACAATAGAAGAGATCAAAGAGAAAAGTATTTCTTTCTCTACTTCTTTTACAGGAATTGACAAAGTTCTAACTCAAACTGTTCACACAAATCATATCTATGTTGCAAAGGATTTAGTTAAGGCAAGGAAATTTAAGGATGTCCTCAAGCATGATCAAGAGGACATCTATCAATTAAACTTGGATAATTTTCACTTAATAGAAGACTAGAACCTGATTCCTGCTCCAATATAAAAGTTAAACCCACTTTGATCAATTTGTTGTGAGACTCCACTTTCATGGGCCATAGGTGCAAGAACGTAATCTCTTTGTTCAACTCCAACTTGGACAAAGAAATTGTCCCAAAAGATCGCCTTGGCCTCTAGAGAAACTCCATATGAATAGCCTCCAATATCATTAAAGTGACTTTCATCATACTGTTTTTCGTTATAATAAGTCTTTGTATCAGACTTAACGTGGACTAATCCAGCACTAACACCAGGGCTTAATTCGAATTTGAAGCTAGGTGTATCGACTAATCGAATGGCGTATTTCATTCCAATTTGAATATCATTTAAGATCGTAACATTTTTGGCTTCATATACATCATAGCGATCTTCTTCTAAAAACCCACCTTCAGTTACACCAACGTGCCTACCAGACATATTGTAGCGTCGATATGTATCGGCCAATTCAATACTAAAGTTTCGTGTCACAAGATACTCTATCGATACCTTATGTCCTTCTTTAAATTTTAAATTTTCATCTAGAATACGATCAAATTCTTCATCATAGAAATCATATATTGAATCTCCGTCATTTGAAACATTATATGATGTATCCATCTCAGAACGGTTTATCTTTGAATATGTAATAACGAATCTTTTTCTAATTCCATCTAAAAGAGACTCTTCATCAACTTTTAGCTCCTTGATCTCAATAGGCTCAAAGATGGCCTCGTTATCACCAGTTAACTCATTTAAGTGCGCATGGTTAATATTTAAATTGTCACCAAAAACCTGAGGGACAAATAATAGTATAGATAAGAGAATTTTTTTCATTTAACGCCTTAGTTTTGTATTAATAAAATTCCGGTAAATCTAATTCTTCTTCAACATATTCATCGTAATCTTTATTACCTTTTTTTGTGTCTACCTCATATGATTTCCCAAAAAAGAACTCTTCCATATCAAATCGATATTGGTACGTAAGCATAAACTGGGTTTCATCAATATTATTTTGGCCACGTCCAAAGTTCTCATTAAATTCATTACGCTTTACCTTGAGACCAAAAGTATGCTTAGATTTTTCACTTGGCCTATATTCAATTCCAGCACCATACTCATTTTTCTCGTAAGTATAATTAAATTTCTTATCTTCAGTTTCAAAATTTCTTTCATCACCTTGTTTGTAGTAGGCATAAGCACGGGCCCTACCATCACCAATTTTGAAATGGATTTCACCAGTTGCTTCAATATCTAAATTGATCGAATCTTGATTATAGATTCTTTTATAAGAGCGGCCAAGATTTCGGCTATCTTCTTCATTAAACTGATGAATACTCCAGGTATCACTTGCTTTTGCAACTCCTGAAAGAATAATAGTGGCTTCATCATCTAAGACAAATGCTTTTCTAATTACTAAGTGCGCGTATTGTATGCTACCGTGTTGCCCGATAGAGTCATGGATCTTTTCATATTTTGCCCCAAGGGCCCTTAACGCGATCTCAACCCCACCAAATTCTTCTCTTTGATACCTTTTTTCAAATTGCATCCAGTCTAATTCAGCAAGTTCTAAATTACCGTTACTATCGGCCCTAAAAGTGAGAGTGACTGGCCCTTCATCAAGGCTTGAGTCTTTATACCAATTGCCAAGATTAGTCTTAACACCGGCCTCGGCTCCATATAAATTATTGGCCGCAAGAGTTGTCGTATTAGAACACATAAGAAGTGTACCTATAACAGATAAGTTTTTAAGAGATTTCATCATATGATTTATAAAGCAAATGAAATGCCAATAAAATACACATAAAAAGCTTATATTCGCCTAATAATTGAACAAATATTAGACGGCCGTCTGTTAATATAAACAAATATGAAGCTAAGATTACACTTTAGCATCCATAAATATGGCACCTGCTTTGCTGTATATACTGGATATGCAATTTGGATTTAAAGCTCTATTTATCTCATTATTTGGCCTGTCTTTTCTCACGCAGGCAGATCCATATACAGATATCTTGCTTGGAAAAGATGTCGATAACTTCACCATAAATGAATATTATAAGAAACATTATATTGAAGATAAGGAATCTCTTGTTGTTATTGGCTCTCATTACAAAAAAAGTGAGATGCCAATTGCTGGTACCGGATTTACAATAGAAAGTAACGATAGAAAATTTATTATCACTAATTCACATTTGATTGACGGTGATAACAAATTCTATATTTATCAAGGACAGCTATATCCGATACAAGAAGCTAACACACTATCCTGTGCAAATCATGATGTTGCGGTTATTGAAGTAAATGATGAAATAAAAGAAACCTTTGGTAAATATGATCAAAATAAAGACTCACTTTATACTTATGGAAAGAATAACTCTCCAAGAGGACAACAAAAGAGTGAGTTTGATTTTGGGGAAAAGAGAAAGAGAAACAATAATAATAGGCCTCTTTTTGAGAACTCACTAACTGGAGAAATCCTCTCATATGTACAGATTGGAAATATGTATGACCTTTCATGTAACTTCTATCCAAGTTCACCTGAAGCATACAAAGGAAACGCCCTATTTGTTCCAATTTCAGAGGCAATAAAGGCAATAACAACAGAGGCAATTCCTTATAAACAAAACCATCATAACCAAATTGGTAAGATGAATTCTATTTTGGATCTGATTGCACATAATGAATGTAGAATAAATCTTGATTCTAAAGAAAAAGAACATGAGAAAAGTCGCCAATCATTCTTGAGCAGATCAATTATAACACCTTCAAGCATTGTTCCAGGAATGAGTGGTTCTCCACTTTTACAAAATAATAACTTAACTCAAAGTAAGTATCAAATTGCAGGTATCGCGACTTCATATGATCGTATCATGCAGAAATCAATATTCGCTTCTCACTCAAATATAAAATATTGTCTTAAAAATTACTTAAATGAAAAAAGAGGACATTTGGATTCAGTAAGATTCAAGTATTCTAAAAAGTACAAGTCTACATATCGACAAAAGAAATCTGAGAGATTAATTGAAGAAATCCCAAATACACATGGTAAGGCCAATGGAGATCTAACAGAGACAAAAATAAAAGAATTATATGATCTATACTTAGAAAAGAAAAAAGAATTAAATGTTACAGAAGATAATAGATCAAATCTACAAACGATTGAGATTTTACAAAACTTTAAAGGTAAGAATATAGACCAAACCATTATAAGAGGTGGAAATGGTTACGGAAATGGTGGCGGTCCACTTGCAGACAACTCACTAGAATTTAGAGAGAGAATAATTATACCAACAGGAATCTCAGTCGAAGGAGATTTGGTCATTGGATTCAAATGCCTAAACCCAAATAAAAAGAACGAAGACAACTACATCTTTGCAAATTGGGAAGGCCTTTCATATAGTGAAAACAATCAATGTAGAGAAATTAACACCAATGAGAAAATCGACTTAACAAAATTATTGAAAAATAGAGTTAAGAATCTAAAAAGTGATAAGGACCAAAACACAGAAGAAACGTTCTCAATTGGATCAGTCATAAAACTGAAAAATGACAAAGTAATACTGACTGTTACAGGAAAAAAGAATAAGAAGAAATTTAAAAAATCTGTGGTAATTAACAATGATATAAAAAGCTTTAGACCGAGAGTTGAAATAAACTTGGACGAAGAACATATTATCATTGCAGACATCAAGGAGCTTTTCTTTATCGATATGCTTAACATATCTCGAACAAGTAAAAACCAAAGGATTGAAGATGCAATACAAAAAGATAGTAAAGCGAGGGTCTTTTATAGCTTGAAAAAGAAAGGTAGTAACAAAGGTAGTATACCTCTTATAAATACTTGGAAATAATGAAAAACAAAGTCCTCCCTTCACATTTGATTGATGCTGACATTACACAACTGACGAAGTTGTTTTTTGAGCTAGAATATAATTCAGAGGACTCTTTATATACTCAGATAATGATGGCATATTATCTCAATGATACAAAAAAGCTTAAGCGTCTTAATGACACTGTAAAAGCGAGCTCATTTTTAAATGTCTTTTGCCTAAGCCGAATCGCTATATTAGAAAACAAGAACTATGAAATAGAGAATATTGATATCTATATGAGCTCACCATATATAGGAGATCTCTATTTTGCAATGGCCCTAATAGCTGCGCAACAAGGTAATCATATACAGGTCAAGAATAACTTTCTTAATGCTTACAACTTCTACACAAAAATTGGAGCAACTAAAAAAGCATTAACTGCCCAAATGAATACAATAACGGCCGAAGGCAATATTCATCTAGAGAAAAGACTACTTGCAAATTATATCGAATCGGTTGAGAAGTTAATTGAACATAACTCAATCACAAGTGCTGCAAATATTTGTGTTAACATAGCTGATGAATTTCACAAGGTGGGAGCGCAACGCTCAGCTTACCTCTACAATGAAAAAGCTTTAAAGATTTTAAAAGATCAAAAAAATACACTTCAATACGCACAGGCATTAACTCATCTTTGTGAGTCAATGTTTTGCCTTGGCCAAAATATTAATGCAAACAAGATCCTAGATGAGCTTCATTCTTATGACTTCATCGAAATCAAAGAAGCGACAAAGGCAATTGAAAATGTATACCTTTATAAAAAAAATACAATAAATGAAGATCACCTCACAATGGCCTGGAAAATTAGATTAGAAAAAAAAGATCCTCCTGCCTTATTAGGAGAAGTAAGTGATCAGCTAATTCACCTTCTAGCTAATGGGCCTAGTGAATTTGAAGAGATTTTACAAGAGCTTTATCCAAACATAGATGAACTTGATGCAAGAAATCGTTTAACGACCTTAGTATCAAGAATAAATAAGAAAGTAGATGGGCTGATTATTTTCAACCAAAACAGTCAACATTTTACTCTATCAAATAATGAGAAGATCGTATTTGCAACTCAGGAGTCTTTATCATGTTAGACGTCCTTATGAGCAATCTTGATGAAAAAATATTAAAAGTCGTAGATATTAAGTCACTTTCACAGAAACAACTTTCTACTCTTCATTCATTAATACAAGGTGAGAATAACAATTTATTAAATCGTACTTTCTTCTATCTTTTATCGGCAAAACTTCATGGTGAGGATTTCTCTAAAGAAATTGAAGTCGATATAAACTCTTCATCACAAGATCCCTACCACGGACTAATCTCTAGTCTAATAATAAATAGCAATGAACAACGCCAGATTGAGATCAATGGCAAATTAAGCAAGAAAGAAAGTCTTCTTTTAGACGCTTTAAAAGAAGCAAAATATGATAGACAGCAATTAATAATTATTATCTATGGTGATAACTGCGATTATCTTAAGGCAGAAACTAGCTTTAAATCACTTCTGTACCGATTCAAAAAGAAGATCAAAGGAGAAATCATTGTCTCTGTCGAAGGCGTTTACTCAATATCGGTATAGAGAAAAAGTAAGTACACTTCTAATGCAGTATTGATTTTGAAGAGTTTTGAGCAACGTAATTATCGGTAGAAGTCACTAAAGAAGTTGGAATAACAACGTTAAAAGTTGTTCCTTCATCAGATGAAGAAAAGTCTATTGTTCCATTTAGGTAGTCAACAGATTTTTTAACGATATACATTCCAATCCCTGTACCAATTGATTTATCTTCGTTAAAACGAACAAATTGTTCATACACTTGTGACTTACTTTCACATGGTATCCCAACCCCATTATCAGCAATAGTAATATAAAGATTATTAATATCATCATGTATTTCAACATTCACAAATGGACTGTCTTTTTTTACATCATAATACTTAACAGCATTGATAATGATATTACTTAAAATCTGGAAGACTCTAACTCTTTGAGAAGAGTGCGCTCGGGAGAGATCAACATCTGTTGCAAACTGAATCTTGTTCTTTTCAATCAGATACTCATTTGAAATAACGATATCTGAGATCATTGCCTCAAAATCAAGTTCTTCATTTGAATGTGTCGAAACATCTAAACGCGCAAGTTCAAGAAGACTTGAGATAAGCTCGGCCAAATGATTAACGCGACTTTTAATTTTTTCAACTTTAACTCTCAAGTCATTTTCATTGAAACGATTAGTTTCGATACTTCTAACAATAAGATCACAAAGAATACTTATTGTTGTCAAAGGTGATCTCAGGTCATGAGATGTACGGTAAGAGAACTGAAGAAGCTCTTCATTTGTTTGAGTAAGTTTCTTATTTGTTCGATCCAGTGCCAATAAATCGAAATAGTACATCGACGCCATTGCAAAAATAAGAAGTACAATCGCAACAACACTAAATCGAGAGATATCCTGTGAAATATTATTAAGCTGAACCTCTTTACTCTCCAATATGCGAATAACTTCCTTGGCCGCTAAATCGGCCTGTGTGTCATCAACACGTACCAGATAATCCCTTTCTTCGGCAGAAAGGTTCTTGTCACTATTTTTTAAAATTTCAAGATTGTTACGATATTCTTGTGCTGTTGAAAATAAATTTTCGAGAGACTCTCTTTCTGTATCGGATAGTTTATAATCTTTTGAACGAAGATAAGCTTCTTCGATTTCATTAAATTTTATGACAGCTTTTTTGTAATATGCTTCATTAGATCGATTTACATAGTTTTTAAAATTATGAATAAGGCCATTATATCCAAAATTGCCGACGACAGAAACGAAGAGGTCAATTCTCTGATTTAACTCAACTACGGCCTTACGGTTTTTACTAGAGAAGTAATAAGCACAGCTAATACCAAGAAGAATAAACATCAGAACTGACGCTAGAAACAACTTCTTTTTAAATATATTAGCGTTAACTAACAAATCCACTACCTTTATAAATTAATCATCTAAATGATAGATTAAGAATCAATCCATGTAAAATAATTCACTTAGATTTGAATCATCAAACAAATGGTTACTGCACAGAATTTTTGTTGCTAATAAAGGCATATTATTTATCGCTCTATCACTTACCTACTTGTGCAGTATTGTATGACTGAGCGCTTAAATGATACAATAGATGGAATCTAGAGTTAGGAATGATTTGAATGAAGAAGTACTTTTCCCTCCAAAATATCGCACTTGTCATTGCTTTGGGAGTGTTTATCGTAAAGCAGGCCCCGATAATTGCGAATAGTTTTAAAATTAAAGAAAGAAAGATCCAAACAAGAACTGTAAAGACAATTGAGCTTAATTCGAAGGCTTTAGAATTTCCTCCACAGAGTAAAGTAGTAGCGTTTTATTGGATGACAACATGTGCTCCATGTAAGCTTGAAATGCTACGATTAAAAAAATCTGTCGAAAATGGTAAAATTGCAAAGGATTCGATCTATGCTATCAACCCATTTGAAAGTACTGAAAAAATAAGAAAATACCTAAAGAAAAGTCCATATCCTTTCACTTTTATTGAAGATAATGATCTAGGTTATGATTTAGGAATACAGGTTACACCAACAACAGTTTTCTTAGATAAAGGAATAGTTAAGTCCTTCTCAACAGGTATAAGCTTTCTTGGAATCTATGAAGCAGAAAAATTTCTAACTAATTAAGCTTCTTTAAAGTGAATTCCTCTCCTTGTGTAAAGATAAGGATCTCTCCATTATCTTTGAATTCAAGTTTGATATGAGCACGCTGAAACTTAAATATCGTATTAGAAAATGCTTCAAAAGGGATCTCATTTTGAGCATCACTTGATGCTTCCCCTAGAAGAACTCCATCTTCATTTCTAAAAGTAAGCTTAATTGGAAAATCATTACTTCCGTATGTTCCATTATACAGATCAAGTATTTCTTTCTTAACTAAGATTGACTCTTGAATGACAGGAATATCAAAATCGTCGCCATAAAATCCGGCCAAAAGAGCAAGAGACATATCGTTAAAGTTAAATGCCAGAGCGTTTGTAAGGCTTACTATAGCAATATCATCTTCAATATTATAGGCGGCGATAGATGCATAACCATCGACTCCACCTGTATGTCCAAAGAAGTATTTGTCAGCATATGGAAACTTCATTAAACCTAATCCATACTCTCCCTCGCCGATAAATTCTTTCATTTTCTTAAGAGAGCTTGAATTGATTATTTTTTCTTTAAATAATCCTCTAAGAAATGTTGCAACTTCTAGTGGTGTGGAAGCAATGGCACCAGCACCAAGAGGAACATTCTGATGAGTATTGGTTGCTTCTTCCCAGTTAGCTCTTTTGAAGTAACTAGTGACTTCATTAGATCGACGACTTTTAGCATCATAGACAAAGGTCTCCTGCAAAGAAAGAGGATTAACAATATAACTAGTTAGTAAGTTTGCATAAGTATCATTTCCTGCCTTTTGAGCAATATAGCTTAAGATGACATAACCAGTATTTGAATACTCATACTTTTCACCAGGCATAAACTCCAACTGATAGCGATAGAAACGCTCCATCATCTGACTTTCAGATTGGGGAGTTTGAGAGTATTCCTTGTAATCAGCAAGATCTGTCATATTTGGAATACCGCTACGATGGCGAAGCAAGTCCTCAATAGTGATCTTATCTGCCTTATCTATCTTTGGATAATAGAGAGCAAGCTTATCTGAAAGCTTTAATTTCCCCTCTTCTTCTAACTTTAGAATAATTGTAGCAGTATATATTTTCGAAACAGAACCTATGCGATAAATAGGATTCTTATTATTTTTATCAAAATTATAATTTTTATTATAAATGGACTTACCATCTTTTACTAATATAGCACTTCCTGAAACTACTTTCTTATTTTCTAAAACAGCAAAAAACTTATCTAATTTTTCAGTATTAATATTAGACTCCTGACCAAATTGACATGATAGACAAAAAATAAAAGTGACAAAAAGAATTACTTTTATGATGACCTCTATTGAAATTGTAATGCAAACACTATATCGGTCTAAAATTATTGATCTATAAATATTAAATTCTAATCTAAATATTTATAATTATATAAAACGAAGATAATAAATAGCTTTCTTTCTCATTTTAAATTTGACAGACTGCTTAGAAATCCGTACTAAACAATTCTCCAAGCAAAACTTTTTTCTTGGAGAACCTAATGAAGAATTCCCTACTTCTACTTATTTCACTTGTATTTACTTCTAACACTTCATTCGCATCTTATGACGGATACGATGATTACTATGGCGAAGACATTAACACAGTTGTCGAAACGATAACTTCTTGTCACGACAGAAATTTCAACAAAAAACTTATCGTTAAAAAAGTGTACTCAGATATATCTGGAGAAGCTCTATTTAACGAAATTTCAATTGATGGTAAAGCACTTGAAAAAATTGACTACAAATTCGAAAGTAAGAACTTTGTCGATCCATTAACTAATCTAACAAAAACAGGATATCTTCTAGAACTAAGACATCAGTCGGTCGACAATTCTTCGACACTGAGTCTAATTGCTTCAAGCTTAGATGCTCACCTCTACAACCCAACTTGGGAAAACTATGACCTAAGAGGAACGCTAAAAATTGCTTCAGTATACAATAACGAAACAAGCTACGATGTTCGTTGTAGTATTAAATCTGAAGTTCGTTACGGGACACCAGAAGAAATTGACGTACTTTTTGAAAACTTTGATTACGATTCTTACAATGACAGAAGATAGTAGTCACAATGCTTAAATATATCATTCTAACGATATTTATCACATCAATGTCGAGGGCCACGGTCCTCGACAAAGATGCTTTTCTCAACTGGGTCAAATCAAATGACTTTCAAACACTTACACAAATTATTGAAAGTATCCCGGAGGAAGACTATCAAAATATGACATTGGCCTATAAGTCAGGAGCGCTTCTACCAGCAGCACCAAATAAGCTAAGGCCTGTGATTTGGAATGAGAAAAATTCATTTGTTATTACCTTTTCAACATTTGAAGCAGATCAACACGAAGAAGATTCAATTGAGGCCATCGCTTGGAATCAAGAAGAGCTCCGCTATGAGCTTCTTGTCTTAGACCTTAAAAACAAAAAGTGGCTCATAAATCAAGCCAAGTGCCTTGAGTGCCACGGGCAGCGTCCAAGGCCATTGTGGGGAGAATATCCAACATGGAACGGTTTTGTTGGCCAACGAAATGACTTAATGAATATCAGAGATCGTAAATATCTGAGTAACTTTTTAAAGAGCTCAGAGCCTCGCGGCGAGGCAGTAAGAAGAAAGATAAAGCGCGAAGGTGCACCATTTCCATATAGAGTTGCCACAAAAGAATACTTTGACCACAGAGAACACTCGCAGGCCGATCACAGGCCAAATATGCGCCTTGGACAATTATTTGCCAGACATCATGCCCTTTCTCTTTTTAATGATCTAAAAAAGGCCCTAACACAAGAAGAGCTTAAGAAGCTCTTTTCAATAATCCAATCCAAGAAATACTGGCTCAAAGACAAAAAGCTAGAGTTCTACTTTAATAAAGCAGGCCTTACTCTATCTGATCTGGACATTGCTCAAGTTGCCAATCAAGAAATAAAGACGACATGGGAGCATATCTATTTTGATGGAGATGCAGAGATTCTAGAGTACCTTACATGGCAATATTTGAATGATTCAAAAATGCCCCTAGGAAATGAAGTTTCATTAGAGAAAAAATATCCTTTTCACTTCCCAAATAATCTGGATGTAAAAGAGACAATCAGCCTATTCGATACAATTACTAAATGGATACAGCTTGATTTTGAAATGACAGACAGAAACAAGAAGAGAAAGCGCCATCGTGTTGAATGAGTTAATTGTAACAAATGTATTTCTAACAACTTAGCTCTTACCACCACCATTAAGTAAGAAATAAATTCATGATTTTTAAAAACGTCACCTCATGTAAATGAGATAAATTCTTATATCCATTACCTTGCCTCCATAACAAAAAAATAAAAATGGAGACGAGAAATGAAAAAATTAGCACTTACTTTATCACTACTACTGGCAACTCAAACTTTTGCCTTTAACTGTAAAAATGAACTCGCAAGAGATATTCAAATTAGAACAAAGTCTACAAGCTATCTCCCATCAAAAATACCTGGAGAGATGATTAAAGAGTGCTTCTCAAAGCAGAAGAACTTAAAAGAGAATCTTATTTATTGTGGATTTGCTGCCTATATCCCGGGTTCAATTATTGGTGTAGCAATAGGTGCAGGATTACCAATTCTTGCTCCAATATTTGCGGGAATTGTACTCGTGATGGAAAATGGAAATAAAGATAAGAATGGGATTTCAGGTATTGATCACAAGCGCCAACTTAAATTAAGTAGTCGTCTCTACAGTGTACTTTCAGGTAACACAAGAGATCTATGGTTAATTAAGAATTATCTTCCGGCCTATAAGCATGTTTCAAATGAAGACTTAATGTCTATTCTTACTAAGATGGATGAAGATGGAAGTCTTTGTAATGAGCAAGGCTTTAGAGATAGAGTTCACAAAATATCAGAAGCAGGACTTAGAGAACTTGAAAGAAAAAGTGTCGAGGTAGGAGTTAAGCTTAATTGGATGGATCTTCTAACAATTGATGGTGTTGATTCAGTTTTAACACAAGAATACAAAGAATGGTTTTTATACCGTTACACTTACTTTGATTATACGACTTTTGGACAAGTAATCGATAAGAAGAAACTAAAAAAAGCATTAAAAGAAGAATTTAAGGACCTAGGTTATCGTCCTAGACACCAAGGTCACTCAAATAGATAATTAAACTAATATATTGGCCCCTGTTTAAACTGGGGCCTTTCTTATTTCTTAGCAAGCGAATAGATATAATTCTCAAGATCTTTAATTTCTTTTTCAGTTAAGACATTCTTCCAACCAGGCATCTTCTGTTTATAACTAGAAACCAATAAGTAGAAATTAAAGTTAGGGATTTCTTTAGATAATTTTTGAAGATCAACTTTATCAACACCCCTTCCATTTTCACCATGACACTGAGAACACTTATTCATATAAATACGCCTGCCCCTAAGAACTGATTCGGCACTATAAATACGAGTCACAGGTGTTTTATTTTCACTCTCTGCCACTGGAACAACTCCATGCCTCATGCTCTTATCTTCATAATACTGACGTGATTCAGTGTTAACGCTAGAGCATGATGAGTAAGCTAAAAATAGAATAAAAAGTAATATAAAATTCCTCACAATCACCTCTTATTTAACTTCACGTAAAATCATGAGACGACAAGGGGCATGGCCTACCATGTATTCCGCAAACGAGCTGGAAAATAGTGCTGAGATTCCGTGCTTCCCTCTAGTTTCAATGATCATTTCATCAATTTTATTATCTTCAGCATATTCCTTTAGTGCAACCTTTGCAGAACTAGCAAAGAGACATTTACCAAAGACCTTTCCCTTATAATCTTCAGAAACAATTTGATTAGAAAGACCCAGTAAGAGATCTGAAACAGACTTTTCAATATCACCCATCTGTCCTTCAAGCGGATAAGAAGCAAAATAGAAAGTATCTGCATAGACTAGTGTTTCAAAACCGTGCACTAGATGAACTTCATCCCAGCGATTCCAGTCGAAATCCTTTAATTGATTCTTATAGGCATTGATAGACTCATCAGTTATATCAACACAAATCATTAGCTTACTCATGGAACCTCCCTTTGTTCTGATATCGATATTATCTCTTTATACAATAGTACTCGAATATGACATACGTCACATTATAGATAAGAAGATCTTAATCTTTATTAATAAAACATAAACCTGAGTATTTAACTGATATTAATGCCCAAATATCTTCTCTTCATTAGTAAATGAAGAAAAAATACCTGGACAATTAGATATCTAACATTTGTCTATCGAGATAGTGTATTTAGCACTTCTTTATAGACATAAGGATTAGACTTAAGCTCAGAAATGACTTTCTGTCTAAGAATTAATAGTTCACGACTCTGATTTGACCAGAAGAATTTATTATTAGAGACTTCATCAATTTCTGCAAGAGGTAGACGAATTTCTTGTTTATCTACACTCACGAATACAATTTCTCTTCCATCAATAATAAATGGGAAATCAAAATTTTTGATAAACTTAGACTTACAACTTGTTGGATATTTTTTCTCTTTGAAATCGTAAAGACAACTTTGAAATTCTTCTGAAATATATTCATTATAAACTTGGAGGTTCTCATTCAAAGTTTCACTATAACCAATTTCCTGTGAATCACCTCGCTTATACTTAAGTATTTCATGAAGGATATACACTGAAAGATTCTTAGAGGCATGTCCATTACTTGAAATGAACTTATCTATTGCAGGCCATGTTTCATCATTAGACACGTTATTACCATAAAGATAGTTCTTGATATAAGGGAGTAACTGAGTACCAGATAACAATGCCTGCTGTCTTAAGGCCGTATCAATAACCTCTAAAACATTTAGAAATATTGACTTCACATAATTATTTTCACGCTTCTTACTGCTCGTTAGAAATTCCATAACCTTTTGCTTAGGATATGGTTTTTCATTGATTTGATCATAAATGTAGTAGTAATAATAAGTCTCTAAAAAGTAAGAGATATACTGATTGAGAGCTTTAGTATGATAGAGATTTAAAAGTTTTTCATTTAAAAAATTTCGACTCTTTGAAAAATCAAACTTTTTGTTTGTATCAAAAATGTTAATTTGTTTTGTTGGTAATGCGTTCTTAGCACCCACATCAGTTACATCTAATGAGTAGTATAGAGAACTAAATGCTCTATCCTCATCTTTTCCGTTCGTTGATGCCGAGCTAAAGAACTTATTATACAGTTGTAACAAAGGAATATACTCACTATTAATTACGGAATCATAAGCAGTTTTAAAGTCATCATTTCTATCAATATTTGTTTTAGAAAGAATGTATTTATTATTTGGAACGAGGATACTTCTTAGCCCAGCTAGACAAGGTGCCAGTTCTTCCTTTGCTCCACCATAGTAGAGGTTTTCAACAATCCCCTCATAACTGTCATAACTACCACCAATTACAACATCAAAGCTACCTACATCATTTGGCTTAAATGCTTCTTCGTTTCTTCTAATATCATCAACACAGTTTTGAAGATTACTATGACGGTAGCGAAAATCATCAGCAAGACAAGAGCTTAGCCTTGAATTTAGAAAGTTTTGACATGAGATCATTTTTTGAACTTGAGGATTATTATCTCTAAGAATATCTAACGCTACGGCCTGATTTCCTAAAACCTTATCAAGCTTTGTATCAAAATTTTGATACCAACTCTCATGTTTCTTATAATACTTTGCCAAGTCATCTCGTATAGCAATAACTTGTTTGAATATTTTCTCTTGGTTTTCAATCATTAGTTTTTGGTTTTGAAATACCTTTCCAAATGCTTCCATTATCTCGGCATGTCTTTGAGCATCAGGATCCATTCCTCCCCCACCAAGTAGTCCAGTGATTGCAGCAGTAGCATTCATAATAGACATTGGATCACCTGAGAAGGCAGCAATAACACTAACTGTCGCTTGAGAATATTTTAAAACATTATTTGCTCTTTCGAGATCTTTTCCCTTAAGACCAAGGTTTGTAGCAATTGTTAATGATACCTCAGCATATTGATAAGCCTCTACTGCAATATTTTTCCATTTCTCAACTGACGCCTGATATGAAGATTGAGAAACAACGACAACAGCGCCACTATTATCACCATTAGATGATGACTTAAGATCCTCTTCAACGGAGGCGATTGATCTCGATTTTGTTTTACTTGCTAAATCAGATAGAGACTCAACTAATTCATCAATTTTCTTGTCTCTTTTATGTAGGGCCTTTGCAAAGCTTTTAAGATTACTTTCAATTTTTCCTACACGATCTTCCAAATTAGTGTATTTGTCTTTAAGATCGCCAATATCTGCTGCATTATTATTAATTTCAGAAGCAAGCTCAACCGTATAATCATGTAGCTTAACAATAGCTGGCTGTGCAATTTTTATGAATACCTCAGGCTCTAGATCCTGTTTTAAGGAACTAAAAAGGTCATCATTTTTAATTAAATTCCAAAGCTCCTTTGTTCTCTTTTCATCATTTTCAATTAGAAAAACTTTACTTAAGCGCTCTTCATTAACAACAGCAAGTTTAGATAAAGACAACTCAATTGCTTCAAACATCGTTTCAGAGTCGAGCCCCCTAATATGGTTATTTAATTTTCTAAGTTGGTTTGCACCATCGACAGCAAAACTCAAACCCGTCGCCGCTAAAGACAACGGTACAACTTGAACGAGGCCAAAGAAAGCACCTGCCTTAGATAAACCGCCACTAACTGTCTTAAAACCATTTTCAGCTTTACTATTTACTGAAATCTGATGATTAAATTTACCAATTAGATCTTTGAAAGATACAGTATCTTCACTTGCAACAACCTGCATAAGCTTTTGAGAAGCATGGATCTGTTGAAAGAATAATGCATAAGAAATGATAAATATAAGAGACTTCTTCATTTAGACTCCTCTTATTTGCAATTTTCTACATTATCGAAAGCATTACAACCAATAACTTTTACATAGAAATTAACTGCAATATTCTTAGGTCTAGTTTCAGTAGAAGTTCTTGCCACCAATGATGCATCAAACTTATAACTTTGAGCTCGACCACCACCTTGTGCATTTCCTCGGTTTCCTTGACCAATATGTTGAAATACACCTGAACCAGAACTACCTACATCTCTACCGTGCGCAATCTGTATTAGAGTACCTGTAATATTTTGAAAAGCATCTTCTTGATATGAGCCAAGAACACGCCCCTCTTGAGCATCAAAAGAGCAAGCTTCATTTTCTTCAGTACACTTTGCTCCGTTATTATGCATTCTTAAAAATTTTCCTCTAGCATCAGGGATTCCATGTCCCAATAATTGATTTAGAGATAATTCCGGAAATGATTCTCTTAATCTTTGAAAGTCTTTTCCGCCGTCCATAAGTACCCATGCTGGCCCATGTATCGATCGGAATTCTTCTGGAGAAAAAATACTTGTTTTAATATCGCCGACAGAAAAAACTTCGACATTATTAGAAACTGAACTTAGAGAACGTCCATTAATAGAACTTCCGTTACATGATATAAGTAAAGCACACAGACTTGTAATAGTTAACAGCGAATTAAACTTCATTAAGATCTCCTTAGTTTATAGCCACTTATCGACAAGTAACCAATAAACTTTATTAACAATTAAATTAATAGATGAGATAAAATTGATGAGCCTGTTACAATTTCATAGAAAAATAAAATGATCTTAATAAAATACTGAGACTCGATTGATATGCCTCTAAAATCACACTAGAAAGAAAATGGCACATAACTAATAATCTTTACAAATGTTATATAGCTGAGTGTTTGAACGAAAAAAATACAACGTTGGACAAGAAGGAAGTTTATTGAATATTTATATAGAATCAACGCGGTAAAATACTCTTCTTTATAAAATTCCTACTCCATCATTTCCTCTCACACATATTGATATAAAGAATCTAGCAATTTTTTTTCATCACAACTATCAATATGGCCCAATGGAAAATCATATTTTCGATTTGTATAAGTTTGAAATACTAAGACTTTATTACCGTAAATACTTTTGATAAAAATAGAGTCTAGCTCCTCTAGTAAGAAAGTGTGTTTTTTAAAAAATGTTCCATTAAAAAATGTAATACGAAGATCATCCACTTCGATATAAATTTCTTTTTTTCCATATAAAAAAATATGAAAAGCTGTTCCTAGCATTGTAATTAAAGAAAGAAGCGCTAAGCTAATGACACCAGCTTGTTGAATTATACTTAAGCTCTCATCATCTACAATAAGAAAACAAAAGAGTAGCAATGTCATGCACATCGGTAACACAAAGACGAAGTATATGAGCCACTTTAACATTATAGATTTTTTATAATAAATTCTCATATAAATATCTTCCTAAAAAGCCTTCATCTATAGTTTTAAAGTGTCATCCGCACTACCTGTTCTTGCAAAACGAACTTTCAGTTCCAGGTGTCTTTACGCATGACCAATGAAGAAGCACTTGTTATCTTATTTATCTTTTATTTTTAATATGACCTCTTTGAGAATATACTCCCACTTATTTCTAATCATATAATTCTCTCTAAGGTTAACACCTTCATATCGACTCGATGGAAAAAGCCAAAATAACGAAGATGAGATTGCTCCGTAGTTTTCTGTATATTGAATTTTTTTAAAATTGATTTGATCTTTTTTAGAGTAGATTCGAATGTCGTAATCACCTTCATATGTCCAATATGATGGAATAATTCCGAGAGTTAAAGCGCTAAATACAAGACCATACATTCCAGTCCCACTGCCATGGTAATAAAATGGCGAGAGAACCCTGACATCTACATAATAATCTGTATCAAATTCTATAGGATGCTCTCTATCAAATTCCTCTATCGACGTATATCTTGCAGCTACTTTATCAAAATTTTCCTCTATATCACATTTTACAATATTGAATAAATTGATCTTTTTAACTACATCACATTCGTAACTATTTTTTACAGTACTCTTAATAAACCAGTTCTTATTATCCCAGGAGCTTTGATCACTAACATCATGTAATTTAACAAAACGAAATGTTACTGAACTTTTAACTTGTTCGATGTCTGATAAATCAACAGACTTATATTCATCACCAGTATAGATAGTCGCACAACTTAAAAGTATTTGAGAAAGTAAAGAGAGAATAATCAAACGCATTATTTAATTATAACGTAGAACTGAACTTGTTCACTAAATTTTATTTTGATCAATAGAGATAGGTATGGGTTAGTTTCTATGCATAAGATTTGCCCGACTCCTCCCATCCTGGTCGTCGCTGGATAGTTCGGCATTAAATACCGTCGTGGTATTTAACGCCTCCCAAACCGGGAGAATACATGTTTAAATCGAGCTTATCTTCAGGTTAAAAAAGAAAACCCAGGACAAGCCTGGGTTTTTCTTTTTGAATTTGGAGGACGAGACCGGATTTGAACCGGTGAAAAACAGTTTTGCAAACTGCCCTATTAGACCACTCTAGCACCCGTCCGCAGAATGATTTTAGATTTCCTATAATATGGATATTTTTTAATAAGTCAATTTAAATGCTTAAAAATATTGACCTGCCGCTGATGCGGCAGGCCTATACTTAAGTATTAAAAAAACAGGATGCGTGGCCGTTAAGCTTCGCGGATAACGTACTTGTCTTTACCCTCATCAACCATTTCTCTTAGCTCTTTACCAACTTTGAAAAATGGAACCTTTTTTGGTGGTACTTTTACTACCTTACCAGTCTTTGGGTTACGACCTTCGTACGCTTTATAATTACGATTGGCGAAAGATCCAAAACCTCTGATTTCGATTCTTTCATCATTGAATAAAGCATTGATCATGTCATCAAAACAAATATTAACAACAGTCTCGGCCTGCTTGTGCGTTACATTTGCTTGCTTTTCGATTGCTGCAATTAAATCTGCTTTTGTCATTTTAATCTCCTCTCGATATGAGAACTCTTTCGAGCACAAACTCAATCCTATGATTTTTAGTTACCTCACTTATCGTCCAAGTCGCTAAAAACATTAGGAATATTTATTGTGCCACAAAAACTTTACTATCATTATACACTAGATTTTATTTCCTAACAGTATAACTACTTAAAATTACGTTTATTTTTACAGAATTTCAATGAAATGTAAGAAATTAACCTAAAATTAAAGAAGTCAACGAAAACTGGCGATTAAGTAAGTAGAAAATTAAGGAAATAGGCCAATGAAGGTAATATATTTAATTGTATTCTTATTTATCACATCTTCCTGTGTTCCACAGGTTGCGCGTCCAGATGGATTCTTTGACGACGTCAATAATATCGATACTTGTGAAGATCTATTCTTTCTTTTGAACGAAGGAAATGTATGTGCAAGTTCATGTGGTGAAGGAGAAGTCGTTGCAGACGAAGCGCAATTAGAAGAAATTCTGGCCGATGAAACCCTTGATGACTTTACTCGAGAAAATATTGAAGCCTCTGCAGGTGTTTGTATTACAGCACCAGAAGTGATTGCTCGTCCAAGTGACTCTGTATTCATTGATGACGACTTTTGTATTTGTAAGAATCAAAAAGTTGCCTCGGTAACAAGTGGTGCTTCATGTGCAGCTACTTGCCAGGAAAAGACGGCCACAGTTGCTACCCTATACGGAACAGTGACAGTTGGGCCAAAAATTAAAGACGACTCTAAACTACAAAACCTCTTTGGTTTTTGTAACAACTCAATTGAAAATGGTGCTCAAAATCCACCTTCATGTAAATTAGTTGCAACAGATATTGATGGACGCCGTTACACGGCCGATCTTAAGACTTATCAAGGAACAAATATTTTTGAAGCAAATCTTGAGGCCACAACAGTAAACTTTGGTGAAGCTTATACTTTTCATATTGAAGAAACTGGAAGTGGTGTTGAGAATGCAAAAAGTGATTACGAGCAGTTCAAATTATTTGAGCCAGGTGATGATGACGAATACGAAGGTAATCTTAAGATAAAACTTATCTCACAATACACTTGTATGATTCGTGCGACGGCCACAAGCTCTAACTACGATCCAAGAGATCAAATCTACTTAGATACTGTTAGAAAACACTTCTACATGCCTGTTGACTACCCGACTCCATATCTTCCACCAGGTGTTTCAGATACAATCTTTTGTCACGACTATATTAAAACAGGGCAAAACGATGATGCTCCACAATTTCCACGTTTAGAGCTAGTGCCTGATCACTTTTCTCTGTGGGATATAAATGATGTGCGCTTTATTGCAGATGGTGAAAACCGCAAGGTTGATTTCCTAATTAAAGATCGCATGATTGAAATGGGCGCCAACGTTAGCGGGACTAAATCATACTTTGCACCTCTTGAGACATGTGTGGCACCAAATGTTAGCGTTGAAGACGGAGGCTTCCCTGAAGCCTGTTCAGGAGCTGAGTCAGGGCTAATTCAATCTGGGCTTGCTATGATTCCATTCTTTACTGACAATAGTGGACGCGCAATTTGTCCAGGATATACTGAATACAATTCAACAAATATTGAATTTAAGGCCCTTGGTGAAATTATTGGAACGCCAACAGAAGGCCTCTACTTTGCCAAAGGCCCTCGTGAAGTAATAGATCTTGGTGATGGTAATAAGCAAGAGATTAAGCCAGCTGACGTTATGTTTATTAGAGAAGGACAGCTGAAAAAAATCTGGTTTCATTTAACTAATGATGGAATTCACTACAAGCCTACAAGTGATACTCAGTCGCAACCAACTTACTTCTACTGGCCAGCGGATGAAGATGCACCATACGTTCAAAAACGTGGGTACCAGAAGCTTTATCAGGTAATGCACTCAAGTGAGTTAGCAAGTAGTGGTTACACGACATCAATTCCTACGACGATCAAACCACTTGATCGTAAGATGGGCTGTATTCCAGTAACAAGTAGTAATTAGAAACTAGAGAACTCTTTTTATGAATACATCAACACTTGGATCTAAGTAATCTTTATAAATAAAGTAAAGAACACCTGCTTTGAATCCAGTCGAAAAAACAAAGAAGATGAGCGACTTTACATAGCGAAAGACAAAGAATTCATCTTTTTTGATAAAGGCCCTCTTAAGAAAGAAGCTTAGAATGAAAAGAAAGATCACAGCGCCTAAAGCAAGCTTTAGCACATCCTTATCTTGAGTTAACTCAAATAAGTAAAGCAGTGCCTTATCATCTTTTACAAGACCAACAGCAAAGTTTACAAACCTATCGCTATTAGTAAAAAATTGCATCATTTGGTTTTGAGAGGCACTGTCACGAATCATTTGTGCCACTTGTGCATCAGGAACATTCTTAAATTGTGCATTAATCATCTTAATTGCACGTCTCATCATTTCGGGGTCGGCCTTTCCATTTTTAAGAGTAAGGCCTTGTGTTGGCATCGAGACAATATTAACCCCTTGCCCGCCATTTTTTTCAATTTCTTGATTAAGAGTCTCAATTGACTCTTGAAGATTTTCGACGTCTTGAGATGAAGATGTTTTATCACGACTATCGTAATCTTCATCTCCATACGCAAAAACCCCATGTGTACTAAGAAGTACACACAGGGCAATTAAGTATTTAATAAAACTAAACTTTGAATTAAGCGTTTGCATCTGCAGTTTTCGCCTGCTCCCCTCTAAATTTATCAAATAGAAGTACAACTGGTGCAGCAACGAAGTTAGATGAGTAAGTACCAACAACAACACCAAGAGTGATTGCCATAAAGAAATCACGAATTGCAAGACCACCTACAAAAAACATCGTTGCCGATACGAAAAGTGTCGTACCAGAAGTAAGGATTGTTCTTGATAGTGTTTCGTTAATTGCATTATTGATGTGTTCTTTAATATCACGTCCAACAAACTTCTGCTCATGCTCACGTACACGGTCATAAACGATAACTGTATCGTTCACCGAGTAACCGATAACCGCAAGGATTGCAGCAACTGTCTGAAGAGTAAACTCTGTTCCAGTTAGAGCAAATACACCTAGAATGATAGTTACGTCGTGGAAAAGAGCAACAATTGCACCTGGTGAGTATTTGAAGTCAAAGCGTAGACCAACGTAGATCATGATTGCAAGAAGTGCCCAAAGCATTGCTAGGAAACCAGATTTTCTAAGTTCAGCACCGGCCTTTGGACCAACGATATCAACTTTTCTGATTTCAACACCATCTTTTTCGTACTTAGTTGTTAGAGTTTGAGAAACTTTTTCAGTAACTTCATTAAGGTTACCTTCGTTTGCACTAACTTTAAGTAGATATTCATTCATTTGAGGCTCACCAATCGTTTGGATTGTAACCCCGTTGAAACCAGCGGCTTTCATTTCACGACGAAGCTCGTCTAGGTTTTCAGTTTTTTGGAACTTAACTTGGATCTCAGCACCACCACGGAAGTCTACCCCGTATTTCATTTTAGTACCGATTAAAACAAGAGAACCAATAACTAGAAGTGCAGAAATAACCCCTGCAACTCCGAATTTATTAACAAAATTGAATTTTGTATTACTTTTTATAATTTCAAACATCTTAAACTCCAATCCTTAAATGCTTAAGTCCTGACCTTCAACTTTATTCATATAGAATTCAAAGAAAAGCTTTGAAACAAAGTAAGAAGTGTAAACAGTTGCAAAAATACCAATTAATAATGTAACAGCGAAACCTCTAATTGGACCTGTACCAAAGTTTAGTAGACAGATACCAGCAAGAGCTGTCGTGATGTTTGCATCAATAATTGTCCAGAAAGCAGAGTTAAATCCGTTTTCAACAGCTTTATAGAAACCAACGTTATTTCGAATTTCTTCTCGAATACGTTCGTAAATAATGATATTGGCATCAATGGCCATACCAACAGTAAGAGCGATCCCTGCAATACCTGGAAGAGTCAGAGTTGCCCCAAGCCCAACAAGCATAGCTAGAATAATAAGAACGTTTAGCGCAAGTGTTGTAACAGCGAAAACACCAGAGATTCTGTAGTAAACAAGAATGAAACCAAATACTAAAACACAACCAATGATTGCAGCAAATCTTGCTTTATCAATTGAGTCAGCACCAAGTGATGGACCAACAGTTCTTTGCTCAAGGAAGTCAAGCTGAACAGGAAGAGCACCAGCACGAAGAACAAGAGCTAAGTCTTTTGCTTCTTTAAGTTGCTCATTGTAACTCTTACCACCAAGAGAGATCGTTGCACGGCCACCAGCAATTTTACCATTGATACGTGGAGCAGAATAAACGTTACCATCTAGAGTAATCGCCATTAAGCGTCCAACGTTTTCACCAGTAACATCTGCAAAGATCTTTGCACCACGAGACTTAAAGTTAAGTCCTACTTCTGGGTTGTTGTTATTTTGTGGGTTAAATTGAACTCTTGCATCTTCAAGGTCTTCACCTGTAAGACGAGCAACAGATTCGATTAAGTATGGAACAAGCTGAAGGATATCACCTTTAGCGTTTGTAACTCTTTCAAATGCTAGAACGTGACCTTTTGGAAGATCAGAAGCGACGATTTCGTTAACTTTAGAAACGTAGTCAGAGAACCTGTCACCTTTCTTATAATCAACACCTTGCTCTTTAGCTTTTGATACCCAACCTTGAATTGTAATAGGAGCAACTTCAGAGTTTACCATTTTAAATTCAAGCTTAGCTGTTTTACCGATTAGCTCTTTTGCTCTTTCGATATCTTTAACACCTGGAAGCTGAACAACGATACGGTCTTTACCTTGAGAGATAATCTCTGGCTCAGTAACACCGAATTCATCAATACGGTTACGAATAACTTCGATTGATCTTTTTACTGATTGATCTTCGATATCAGTCTTAACTTTTTTCGTTAAGGCAACAGAGATTGAATTTCCAGTATCCTTAGTTACTCTTAGGAATCCATTGTATTGCTCATGAATAATATCCTTTAGTGTCTCAACATCAGTAGCTGATCCTAGGATAATCTCTTGGCGTGGATCCAGTTCATCAGATGAATCTAGGTCACCAATCTCAAAACCGTTACCAGTTTTGTCTTTGAAGCTAAATTCTAAACGGCGCGCGTATCCTTTAACCTCGTCTTTGTAGACCTTTTTGAAGTCAATTCCTAAGATCATGTATAGACCACCTTGAAGGTCTAGTCCTAAGTTGATCTTAGACTTAACTGGAAAATTGTCCGTTTCTTTAAAATTGAATGCAGTAGGTACAATCGAAATACCTGAAATGATCGCTACGATAAGTAGAAATACGAAGCGATACCACCAGCCTCTTCTCATTAGATTCTCCTAATCCTTGGGTTTCTTTTGGTTTTCTCGAATAATTGAGTTAAATAAACTACAAAAATTATATGAGATTAACTACTTAAAAACAATATTAAGAGAATATTAATTTCAAAAACTTACGATTGCTTTGATTTTTCCGACTCAATTACTTGGTCTTTTTCTTCTTCAGAATTATTAGAATTCTTAATTTCGGCATCACCTTGCGCTGCAACGCTAGCTTCTGGTGACTCTGTGATTTGTGATGCCACAGATTCCTCTTTGTGAGAATTGGTCTCTGCAGCATCGTTGACGTGATCCATTAAATCATCTTTGGCCTTTTGAAATTCGCGTAGTCCCTTACCTAAACCTTTTGCAAGTTCAGGAAGTTTTTTAGGCCCGATAAAAATCAGGGCAAAAACTAAAATAATAAGTAACTCACCAGCTCCAAAGCCACCAAACATAATTACGCCTCTTTTTTATTAGAAAGGATACTTTCTTCAAGTCCACCAAGTTGTGAACGTAGGATTTTAATACGTGTACCTTCAGCAACTTCAAGGTCCACAACTTTTTCAGTCATCCCTACGATTGTACCAAAGATTCCTGATTTTGTGTAAACACGATTACCTTTTTCAAGTGTATCAAGCATTTTCTTTTCTTCTTCCATTTGTTTCTTTTGTGGTCTGAAAACAAGGAAATAAAAAATAGCAACAACAGCAATAATTGGAACAAAGTTCATCGCTGAGTTAGCTGGAGCAGCAGCTGCGCCACCTTGAGCATAAGCATTTGATATAAAAAGTTGTAACATTTGTTTCTCCTAACTTTTATTTTTTCTTTATTGGCCTGAGGCCCATTTTCGTGAAGTGTATCTGTTATAAAATTCTTTATAATAATCGTCAAACCTATCCGCTAGAATTGCTTCTCGTGCATCTTGAGTCATCTTAATCATGAAATAAAGATTGTGATAAGTGATCAGGTTACCAGAAAGAAACTCTCCAGTTGTGTATAGGTGTCTAATGTATGAACGTGAATACGTTTTACAAACTTTGCAATCACAACTTGGATCAGGCGGAAGTGTATCCTCTCTAAAACGAAGATTCTTAATATTAAGAGGTCCATCGTGTGTTAGAAATTGTCCGTTACGTGCATTCCTTGTTGGAAGAACACAGTCAAACATATCAATACCGGCGCGAATCCCATTAAGAATATCAAGAGGCTTTCCAACACCCATTAAGTATCTTGGTTTTTGATCAGGCATAGTGTGAACAAATCCATTTAGGAAATCAACCATCTCTTCGTTCTTTTCACCAACCGAAAGTCCACCTAGAGCAAGACCAGGAAAGTCCATTTCTTCAAGGCGCTGCATACACTCAGTACGAAGATCATGATGTAGGCCACCTTGAACAATACCAAAAAGTTTTTGGTAGTCGCGAAGCTTATAATCAATACAACGCTTGGCCCATCTAAGAGTTAACTCCATACTCTCGCGAAGAGTTTCTTTCGTTGCTGGAAGTTTAGGGCACTCATCAAATGCCATGACGATATCTGAGCCAAGGCCCTTTTGAATCTCCATACTTTTTTCTGGAGAGATTAGATGTTTTGACCCATCAATATGTGAAGAAAAAGTTACTCCTTCTTCTGTGATCTTATTAATGTCTGAAAGGGAAAATACTTGAAACCCACCTGAGTCTGTAAGAATTGGACGATCCCAATTCATAAAACCATGAAGGCCGCCACCTACTTTTTCAATTAGCTCATGCCCAGGTCTTAGGTATAAGTGATAAGTGTTACCAAGAATGATTTGAGCATTCATCTCGTAAAGATCTTCTTGCCACATACACTTAACAGATGCACGAGTTCCAACAGGCATAAAAATTGGTGTTTTAATCTCACCGTGCTCTGTTGTTATTGTTGTTGCGCGGGCCTTACCGCTATAACCTTCAACTTTAATCATATTCACTTACCTTAAAATTAACATCGCATCACCATATGAAAAGAAACGATATCCCTCTTTAACTGCAATATTATAAATCTCTAATGTTTTCTCTCGGCCAATTAGCGCACTCACAAGCATAAGTAGCGTTGATTTAGGAAGGTGAAAGTTAGTTACCAAACCATCAATACTCTTCACATCAACTCCAGGGTGTAAAAAGATTGAAGTATCCTTCATCTCTCCCGGAGTATAATTATCGACTCCATTTTGCCAAATTGTTTCAAGAGTTCTTAAACTCGTCGTCCCAACGGCAATGCGCTTATTAGCATTTTTTATTTTTTCAAAATTAACTTTATCAACAAAGTAATTTTCAGAGTGCATTTTGTGATCTTCTAAATTATCAACTTTAACTGGAGCAAAAGTACCAAGACCAACATGTAAAGTAACTTTGGCAATGTCATGGCCTTGACTTTTAATCTGCTCTAATAGCTCATCAGAAAAATGCAGTCCGGCCGTTGGAGCAGCAACACTTCCTAATTCATTGGCAAAGACCGTTTGATAATCTTTCTTATCTTGTTCGTCTGACTCTCCCCCACGAATATAAGGAGGAATTGGAACAAGTGCATTTGCATTTAAGTAGTCAATAAGATCATTGCCAACAATTGAAGGAGCGATCAAGAACTCACCTTCAATATTATCGACAATTGAAATCGTCAGACCGTTAGCGAAAATATACTTGTCATCGGCCTTCTTCTTGCCACGCGCTTTCACAAGTGCACGGTAGTGGCCATTTTCATCGGCCTCAACACTTAGAAAGAAAACTTCAGCGTTACCACCACTTTCCTTGTGACCTTTTAGACGACAAGGGAAGACCTTGCTTTGATTTAAAACCAAAGTTGTTTCTTTCGGTAGAAAGTTAATTAATTCATTGAACTTATGATGAGAAATTGTATCTGTTTTACAATTGTAAACTAATAATCTTGAGTGATGACGTCCCTCAATTGGGCGCTCAGCAATCTGTTCTTTAGGCAGATCGTAGTCGTAAGATGACAGCTGCAAATCGTCTCTATTTACTTTATTTACTTGATTCATAGGTCCCGATAGTAGCGTGAAATTAGGTAATCGTCATCATGTAAGTTTTTCAAATCACAACTTTCTTATATTCAAATGTAAAGAAAACTGCAAAAACTTACAAAAAGCAAAAGAGAGGGAAATTTGAAGTTAAATCTTACGCAAATCGCATTATTTTCAGCGCTACTTTCAACAAATTCGATGGCCATTAATAAAGTTATTTATGGAAACGATAACAGAGTTGATGTTCACGAATCAAATAAAGAATTCCTAGTTGATAGTGTTGCAGCAATGGTTCCAAGCTATGCTTTTTTGAAAGATGAAAAAGGAAAGGTTGCAGATACAAAACTTCTTAGATTTCCTACATTAAAATACCATAGAGGTTACCCTACTTGTGGTGACATGAGATTTAGAGATCAGCCTACGATTGCAAGTTGTAGTGGATTCTTAATAGGAAAGAATCTTCTTATGACGGCCGGACACTGTATGATCTCAGGTGGAACAGAAGTTTCTGACCAAGTAACATCAAAGTGTAGAGATAATAAATGGGTATTCAATTATAACTCAACATCAGTAAATAAAGATGGGCAATTAGAAATTAAAAAGAATGACGTCTATGGTTGTAAGCGCGTTGTAGCGGCATCTTACACAGGTACACTAGATTATGCAGTTGTTGAACTTGAACGAGAAGCGACAGATAAGAAGCCACTAACTCTAAACATGTCAACGAATGCAACAGCAAAAGGTACAGATATTTATGTGGCGGGCTACCCTACGGGACTCCCTCTTAAAGTTGCAGACGGAGCCAAGGTTATCTCAAACCCAATTTACAGCAAAGAGATCATCACAGACCTCGATACTTTTGCAGGTAACTCAGGATCTCCTGTTTTAAATAAGAAAGATGAGGTTATTGGTATATTAGTAGCTGGTGAAATCGATTATGCCTTTGATTTTGACAAAGGTTGCTATAAAGTAAACGTATGTAAGAAGCAAGGTGGAAAGTGTGAACGTCAATCATCTCCACTTGGAGGCAGTGGCGAAACTGTTACAAAAGTTGTCTCTGCTTACACTGATTACAAATTAAAAGAAGCTTTAGGGCCTTATATCTTTGAAGAAGGCGCTAAGAGCGAAGAAGAAGTGGAAGAAGTCATTGAAGAATACGAAGAAGAATACGAATAATATTAAAGCTAGAATTACTAAAGAAGAAATCAACTCTTTCGAGATGATTGATTACACGGGCCAGATTCATTTAATTGATACTGAACAAAAGGCCCAAGATATTTCTAAAAGATTTCAAGAATTAAATCAAAAATACAATTGCACGGGCCTTGATACTGAATCAAGGCCTTCTTTTAAAAAGACCGACAATTTTCGCATAAGTCTTATTCAAGTTTCATTTGAAGATGAATGCTTCCTTTTTCGTTTAAATAAGATTCAATGCCCTGACTATCTAGTCGAATATTTAGAAGACGAGAATCTAATTAAAACAGGGGTTGCGGTTAAAGACGATTGTCGTGATCTTAAGAAGCAATACCATATCAACGCAAAAGGCGTTGTCGATGTTCAAGACCTTGCAAAAGCGCAAGGCTATATTACTCTTGGTCTACAGTCCTTAACGGGAATTCTCTTAGAGAAGAAAATCTCTAAGAAGGCAAAGCTAACAAATTGGGAAAATAACAAATTAACAGATGCCCAAATTCGCTACGCTGCAACTGATGCTTGGATTTCATTAAAGCTCTATCAGGCCCTTGATAAGAAAGACTAAAATAAATAAGAATTTCTATTCACAGTCTTTCATTAAAGATTCATCTTCTTTGGTAATGATAGACTGTATGAAACTTCTAAGGATATTGATTATATCACTATTATTCTCTGGTGCTTATGCACAAGAAGACTCAGATAATCAAAGCGGCCCATACCGTATGGATAGCTTTGGAACAACAAACCCTTATGAAGAAGCGGCCAATCAAGATGAACGAAAGCTTCGAAGGCCATCATCTGAAGAGATCTATAAATATAAATACGAATTAGAGCAAAATCCCAAATGGCAGGACATCGAAGAACATTGTGGAGACCGTTGCATCTATCCGGACTCTCGTGGTAAGTAATTTCAACAACTTAAACTAGGTAAATTATTTCCTAAATTAATTAAAGATCATTCATTCTATAATTTATTTAGAATGAAACTTGTTAAGTCCGCAATAATATTAACATCTCTTGGCCTCATCCTAACTTCTTGCTCAGGTGGAGCAGAAGGTGCAGATGGTATCCAGGCAGCTCCTGTTGGTCAGGCGGCTCCCAGCGCAATTTCAACGGCCCAGGCCGTGATTACGGGCGCCTTACCGCAAAACGCTCCAGCAGTCTCATGGACTAATCCAGCAAGTTTCGATCATATCGACTACACTCTAGGAACAACATCGGCTGGCTCCGAGCATACGGCCTGGACAAATATTGGCACAGTAACAAATTACACGCACACAGGTCTTGTTGGACTAACAGAGTGCCAAGCTTACTACCCTTCGGTGCGTGCAGTAAGTGCAACAGCACAAACCTCGACGACACTAGCAAGCACTAGCTTCTATTGGGACAACACGGCACCAAGTGCTGTTGGTACACCAGACGTTTCAGCAGATGACGCCACGGCCGCATCCTCTACGACAACAACTTGGGTAGCAGCAACAGATAACTGCCAAATCGATCATTATGAAATTGCAATCGGAACCAATCCGGGCTTCACAAATATTCAGAGCTGGATCAACATCGGCAATGTTACAAGTTATAAGCTAGTTAGTGGTGTTGATGGCGCTAGCTTCTCACTTAATGAAGCAACTAATTACTATATCTCATTGAGGGCAGTTGATGGTGCAGGTCTAAGTATCACACAAAACTCAGTGGCCTTTCAGGTTTTCAATCCAGCAACATCCCTCCCTAATATGGTTGCAAGACTAGATGCTAGCGACTTAAGCTCCATCCTAGACAACACGGGAAAAATTGCGAGCAATGGTGCATTCAATGGAGTTGTCGAAGATTGGCTTGATATTTCCGGTAGTGCCAATACACATAATTTTTATCAAAATGGAGGCGCTCCAACTTTTGATGGCGTCGATAATCATGTTGTTTTTAATGGAACTAATCAGTATCTAACTGTTGCAAACCATGCAGAGCTAAATACGGCCACGACTAATCAAAGAAATATCACAGCGTCTATTGAGACCTCTGCCGATATCACAAGTCTGCAAATTATCTACGAGGAAGGCGGGGCCAGTCGTGGAATGAATATCTATATTCAAGGCGGAAATCTGTACTGTGGATTCTGGAATATAAACGATGACGGAGACGGTAGCCAGCCATTCATTTCTGTCAGCGAGCCGATAGCAATAAATACCATTTATCATATTACTTGGGTTTTTGATTACACAAATTATACGGGAGCGGCCGGGCCTGATGGTGATCTCACTTGTTATATAAATGGAAGCTCAATCGGCTCTACAACTTCAACTTCACTCCTATATGCTCACTCGGGGGCAATCTCTTTAGGTTCATACCTTAGTGATAGCTACACCCATACAGGATCTCTTAGTGGAAATGGTGGCTATTTTAACGGTGATGTTATGGAATTTATGCTCTTTAATGATCCACCTGATGCAGCAACAGTGAACACAATTCATACATATCTTGAAGATAAGTGGAACTAGGCTAGCTCAAATCATAATCATCTGATATAAATTCCTCATGAATTTAAGTGTTTTTGATATCTACTCAATCGGAATTGGGCCTAGTAGCTCGCATACAGTAGGGCCTATGAGGGCCGCTAAAGAATTTATGGATAAACTCGTTTCAATGGGTTTATTTGATGAGACGCAAGTCGTTTCGACAGCACTCTATGGATCTCTTGCCTTAACAGGTAAAGGACATGGCACAGACAAGGCCGTCATTCTAGGACTTAGTGGTTACACTCCTGAAGATATCTGCCCAGATCAAATTGATCGCATCTTAAATCTAGCTCACGACCAAGAAAAGCTTACTTTCTTTGAAGGTAAAGATAACGCAAAAGTGATCTCTTATATTCCACGTGAACATATCTTATTCCATCGCAAACAAACTCTCGACTTCCACTCGAATGGAATGTGCTTCCAGGCCATCGATAAAGATGGACGTGAGTTATATAAGAAAGTCTACTTCTCAATTGGTGGTGGCTTCATCGTAGCTGAAGGCGAAAATAACGAAGGCGATATTTTCTCTCAACACACAAGCAAGGTTAAATACCCATTCACATGTGGAGATGAACTTCTAGCAATCGCTAATGAAAATGATATTTCAATTTGTGATTTAATTAAGACAAACGAAACATCATGGCGAAGTGAAGAAGAGATTAATAAAGGCCTTTTAGAAATTTGGCAGGCAATGGATAATTGCATAAGTAGAGGCCTTAAAGCAGAAGGACAACTTCCAGGTGGCCTTAAAGTAAATAAACGAGCAAAGAAGTTATACGAAGCTCTTTCGAAAAAAGACTGTGAGAAGAACCTTGATCCCCTAACGATTATGGATTGGGTAAATCTCTTTGCTATTTCTGTTAACGAAGAAAATGCTTCTGGTGGAAAAGTTGTGACAGCACCAACAAATGGAGCGGCTGGAATTATTCCAGCAGTTATTAAATACTATCTTAAATTTGTTAAGGACGCTTCAATTGATAAAGTTGTGGACTTCCTTTTAGTCGCCGGTTGTGTCGGGATTCTCTATAAAAAGAATGCTTCGATTTCAGGTGCAGAAGTTGGTTGTCAGGGCGAAGTTGGTGTTGCTTGCTCAATGGCGGCAGCAGGGCTTACACAAGTACTTGGTGGAACAAACGAACAAATCGAAAACGCCGCAGAAATTGCAATGGAACATAACCTAGGACTAACTTGCGATCCAATCGGTGGCCTTGTGCAAATTCCATGTATTGAGCGAAATGCGATGGGTGCAGTAAAAGCAATTAATGCGGCCAGAATGGCCATGCGTGGGGACGGAAGTCATTTTGTGAGTCTTGATAAAGTTATCAAAACCATGAAAGAAACTGGTGCTGATATGCAAACGAAGTATAAAGAAACAAGCCGTGGAGGCCTTGCTGTTAACGTCACTGAGTGTTAATTCAGCTAGTTAGACAGGTTACTTCTTTCACACGTCAAGATAAACACTTTCATTTTAGTGACCCTCATCATACAAAGACCTACTTTTATATAGAAAATTAGGGAGAGAGTCATGAAAAAATTCTTAATTCCTCTTATGCTACTTACACTGTTTACAGGTTGTAAGGAAGTTAAAGAGGCCATCAAAATGCCAGAAAAAATGGATAAGCTTGGTGAGACGACTGATGGTATGAGTGATACAACATCACAACTATACTCACAGCTTCGTTCGGCACAGTCTTCAGTTGAAAGACGTGATGCTTTCGCACTTATCTTAAATGACAATATTGAAATGGGTCAAAAGCTTACAAATGCTGCAAAATTCTTTATGGCATTTGAATATAACCTTTATACAGGAATTAAGCCTTACGATAATTTAGAAATTCGTGACATGCTTTTCTATGATGCAGTAGAAGAGTTTTACAAGAATATGGCCTCTGTTTATGAAACAGATATTAAAGGTGAATTCAACGTTAAAAAAGCAATGAAGAAAGGTAAGATGACTCCTATCCACACAGGAAAGTGGTCACTTAAAAAACGTAACTACGAGCAATCTTTCTATGCTGTAGCTGCGGCCCTTCACAAGGTTCACCACCGTCAAACTTTCAATGCAAAAAATAATGGTTTTGCTGAAATGTCGATGTACACACTTATGAAAGATGCACTTATTAAAGACTCTCAAGGTGCAACACTAAGTAAGTCAGAAGAATATATCGTAGCAGGTCACAACCGTGAAATTTCAATCGCGCTTTTAAAAGCACGTATTGATATCATTCTTGCTCTTGCAATCAATGACTCTATGGATGCTGACGAAGCATCTTTTTGGCCAGGACTTCTTCACGTTATCTCAGGTGGAAAACTTGGTAAGTTAGAACTTCCTTCAACTTTTGAAACTTCAAATGCAGCAACGATGCACGAAGCGAATAAGAAGATCGAAGAAGCACTTAAGTGTTATGACTTCCTTCTATCAATTGGTGTTAAGCACGAGATCGATAAGAAAGTTAAAAATATCTTCGATAACGTTGAACTTCCAGAGCTAGATAATATCCAAGCTCAAAATGATAATATTCAAGAGTACAGAGAATATATTCAACAAATTCAAAAAATTGATTAAATCAAATAAAAGAAAAGGCCTCAATAGAGGCCTTTTTTATTTCTTAAAATGATTTAAAAATTCCTGTGGGGCCTTGGCAAGCTTGCGCTCTTCATAGTCAAAGAAGACTAGGCCATTTTTAGCATAAGCGATAAGACGATCACCGCATGTGAATTTATATAGAAGGTCAAAGCCGTACTCACTAATATCTTCGACAAACATTTCAACCTCTAAAACGTCCCCATGGAAAGCCTCTCCACGGTACATATAAGCAGCATCAGCTTGAATTAGTGACTTACCAAAGCAATTTAGTTCATCATGACCAAGGGATTTAAGAAAGCGCAGACGCCCTTCATGACAAAGTGTTGCCACAGCATCATTTCCCATATGATTTCCATAATTGACGAAGTTAATTGTTAGCTCAATTTTAGTTTTAAAATCAGCTTCTCTTTGAGGTGTCGATAATTTTATACGTGCCATGGATAAATTTTAACTAATTAAACTTACTCACACAAGATATAAGAATTCACTATTGGGCCGAAGAAATATTATATCCTTCTTTTTTAGAGAGGAATTTTGCCAAAAGCTCATGCCTATTATTAACGACCATTGCCTTAATAAGCACTTGGTCATTAAGCCAACGGAAGTCTCTATCCAGAGGCATTCCTTTATCATAATAAGCTAAAAAATCATTTGGACGATGCTTGATAAAAACAAAAGCATAGACAGGTTTTGCCATATGAAAATACGAAAGGAGCTGCTGCGTATTCATTGATGAATAACGAAAGTACCTGAGCATAGAAAGACAGAAGAAGGAAATAATGAGTGAAAGACAGCAGATCATAAAGCTTCTTTCAAACCACTTTTTTAGTGCTTTAGTAGGAAATAGAAAATCACCAAAGAGCTCTCGCGAATCGCCAGTAAATCGAAGCTGATATACTAATAGTGAAACAACAAGCACAATGCTTACATTTGGTGAGTAAGGAATATAATCAAGTAAGACGATAGTAATTAGAAGCGCAAGACTAATAAAAAAGAAAAGAGAAATTAACGTAACCAACATAAGCAGGCCCTCGAAAGAAACCAACTCTCCTAATGCTAAGTGACGTCTGTAGAAACCCAATTGAGCTTTCATAAAATCCTCTCTAATAAGAGTTTATCGCTACTCAACAAATGTTCTAAATACACCTATTTATCGTGCTTTTGAATCCTTATAAGTCAAAATTATGGCCATTAAAGTGGCCATCTCGATAGAGCTTATTTGAGAAAGATTAGATAATTCAGGAATCTACGAATCTTTGATTTCAGTGAAGATTTTTGCTTTTGCATAATTTAGAAGTTCTTCATTCTCAAGGATATGATTCGACCAAGCATGAAATCCATGTGAGAACTCCTTGAAAGTTACATCAACTCCTTCTCTCAATAACTTCTCATAAAACATTAAACTGTCATCGTAGAGAACATCATACTTAGCGGCATAGATAATTGTTTTAGGAAGGGCCTCAAGCTCATCACTATAAAGAGGAAAAATCGCAGGGTCTTTCATATGCACTTCACGATTTGAGATTGCATAATCCAATAGCTTTAAAAGCATAGATTTAGATAAACCACTTTCTTCGCCACTCTCATATCGATTTGCCGACGTCGTTTCAAAATCACTTTGATAATGACCTGTTAAGAGATGTAAATCAGAGATTTTAAATGCTTTACTACCTAAATGATTATTGGCCAATGTAACTAATGTCGCAAGATTTGCACCAGCAGAAGTACCAGTTAACGTAAAACTCTTTATACCTTTAAGATGAAGATCATTTAAAAGAGCGAGGCACCAATTTGTGATTTCAGGAATACTTGATTCTGGAGATAAAGGGTAATCAGGACAAACGATATAGGAAGAGTGTTCGTGGAAATCGAAAAGGGCCTGACAAAATTGAGCACTAGTATACTCATGGCCAGTAACATAGCCTCCTGAGTGTAGATGAATAATACAATGAGCTTTAGGCTCGCCCCAAACTAAGCAAGTATGGTCATTGAGCTTTTGAATAGAGCAATTGACAAGATTCTTATACTCGCCTTCAATAAGATCCATGGCCCGACGAAGCTCATCCAGCGTAATGCGAGAGAAGCGTTTAATTCCCACATCAAAGAATGATTGCATTGATGAGAGTCGTTTTTGATGAATGAATTCAGCTATTGATTTGGACAAGGTCTAACCCATTACATTTACAAGGAAAAGTATTTATTAAATAAAGTATATAAATAAAATTCCGATAGTTAAAATTAGTAAAACTATAATCAGCATTTTAATCAAAGAAAGGTAACAAGGCCAATGAAAGCAATATCCTTACTCGTTTTGTTCTCTATATTAATGGCCGTAAAAGTAAGTGCCTACGACACCTTAGCTATAGAGGGACAGTCGCCTAATAAGACTCAGACACAGGATTTGAAGGCAAAAATCTTTGAAATTGATGATGACGGAATGGGCCCAATAATCCCAAAAGAATATGAACGAAGTCGCTATCCAGCAAGCATTCCAAGCGATGATGAAAATGGTCATACTCATGATAGTGATGGAAAATATAAGCGTCCATTCAAGTAAAAAAAATATCAAACAATCTCCACAATAATTACATAAAAAATCCAAAGTACAGTTTCATAATCAACCAAAGAGCTTAGAAAAGCCTAAACACAAACAAGAGGTATGATATGAAATTGATTCCTATGACTTTAATCGTTCTACTGCTTAGCACGTCTACATTTGCAGCGAGAGATAAGGGCGAGAGAAAGTCAAAAAAGACAGAAAGTCATCAAATGAGTAAAGAAATGAAAAAGGATAAGAAATCCAAAATGAAGCATCGTATGGAGCGTACACCTGCCTCAAGCGATGCAAAAGCAGATGCTTCTCTAAACAACATGCACTACTTAATCTACGAGTAAGAGCAAGGTTAAAAGAGAGGCAAAAAGAGTTATAAGATGAAGACACTCACATACATTATAATCACACTTGCAATTCTTGCTTTCGGCTTTGAAGTTTATGGAGAGCGCTATACTGCCATTGTTGATGAAAATGATCCTTCAGTTCAGCGATTGATTCACGGAGAGGAGCAAAATGCAACTCAGGACCGAAAACAATCTCGTGAAGAGAAGAAACAGAGAAATCCAGCGTCTGAGCAAGAAATACAAGAAATGAATGATGATGATTACAGAGGAAATGAATACATGGAGCGCCATGCCAGACCTCCTCTATATGATCGTCAATATAAATAAGATATTGAAATCTTTTCAATATCTTATTTTTTACAATTAGGTTGTGCACAATATAGTTTTGTGATACATATTACTTATCAAATAAATCAAAGGAGATTGAAATGAGTATTTATGATTACAAAGCTATTGATATTAGAGGTAATGAAAGATCACTATCTGAATTTAAGGGAAAAAGCTTATTGATCGTAAATACAGCAAGTAAGTGTGGCTTTACTCCTCAGTATGAAGGACTTCAAAAGCTATACGATAAGTATCAAGGAAAACTGGAGATCTTGGCCTTCCCATGTAATCAATTTGGCAAACAAGAGCCAGGAAACTCAGAGGATATTCAATCATTTTGTGACTTAACTTTTAAAACTTCATTTCCGCTTTTTGAAAAAATTGATGTTAATGGAGATAACACACACCCACTATATCAATATCTTAAAGATGAATTACCAGGACTACTTGGTAGCAAGAAAATAAAATGGAATTTCACAAAATTCTTAGTAGATAGTGAAGGCCATCCTGTTAAGAGATATGCACCAATTGATAAACCAGAAAGTTTAGAAAAAGATATCGAAAAGAGCTTTAAATAATGAATGATGAAGTTCTATTAATCGACAATCAGATTTGTTTCAGCCTCTATCGACTAAGTAAACTCATTACTAGTCAATATAGGCCATATCTCGATGAGATAAACCTCACCTATCCACAGTACCTTGTCATGCTTGCCTTATGGGAAACTGACAAAGTGAATATGTCTCAGCTTGGAGAAAAGCTTTCTCTTGATAACGGGACTCTAACTCCCCTGATTAAGCGCCTCATTGAAAAGGGCCTAGTTGAGAAAAAGAGATGTATTGAAGATGAAAGGATTGTCTATATCACAACAACGACAAGTGGAAAGAAACTAAAGAAAAAAGCAAAATCAATTCCGCAAAAGCTTCTTTGTTCAAATAATGTTGATCTAAAAGAAATACAGAAGCTAAAGGCTGAAGCAGATAAAATATATAACCAGTGGAGTACACATGAAAAATGAAGAAATTATAAAAGCACTTAATTGGCGTTATGCCACAAAAGTTTTTGATAAAACAAAAAAAATTACAGATGAGGACTTACACGTTTTAAATGAATCTTTAAGACTTGCGGCCAGTTCATTTGGACTACAACCTTGGAAGTTCATTTTAGTAAATGATGAGGCTACACGCCAAAAGCTTAGAGAGCACTCTTGGGGCCAATCTCAAGTAACTGATGCCTCTCACTACGTTGTTCTTGCTTACCTTACAGAGCTAGATGAAGAATATGTTGAAAAGTTTGTGCAATCAATTGCTGAGCAAAGAAATGTAGAACGTGAAAGTCTACAAGGATATTTTGATGTTATGAAGGCGGCATTAATTGATGGGCCACGTTCAAAAACGATTCCAGAGTGGTCACAACGCCAAACATATATTGCTATGGGACAGCTTCTAATGACAGCGGCCATTCAAGGTATTGATACATGTGCAATCGAAGGGATCGTTCCAGAAGAATACGATAAGATCTTAGGGCTTGAAGGGACAAAGTATAAAACTCTTGGAACAGTAGCGCTTGGTTATAGATCAGATGAAGACAAGTACAAGGATCTTGAAAAAGTACGTTTCTCTTTTGATGAAGTATTCAAAGTAATCTAATTAATAAAAATCAGCATCATTTGAGCTATACGGGTGGATTCTCTTATAGTTTTCACCCTGCTCAATATGCGCCTTAATATTTTCAAGATTCCATTTAAAAGTATTCGTTACACTTCGCTTAGTGATGAAGTGAAAGATTTGTTCCCATAAAAAAAACTCAAATTTTGACGGAGCACTTGCAAGTTCATGGCGACGAATATAGCCAGAGCGAAAAGTTAATGACGTCTTATTGTCACCAAGCTTCTTGTAAAATTGTTCAACAAGAAACTCTCCCTTCTCGTTGTAATTCATAAAATCCATAAATTCGTTGAAGTTATAGGCCCTGATCTGCTTGTAGTATTCGTTTTCACTTTTTGAAACCATTGTTGTCGTTTCGTCCCAAAAAGTCCCCTGCTCACTCTCTCTTCGATAACAGCGTCGAGTGAAACCAATATCACTTTGCTTTAACTTCTCATTCCACGGACACTGCGAATTTGGGCAAGAGACAATCTTATAGAAGTAGGTCGACCACTGACGTGCGTGCTCATTTTTTGAGTTATAGTCCCACACAGCTTCAATTGGAGCGTTAATCTCAACTGTATACTCAGCGTAATCAATAGGCCTCGTATACTCTTTAGCATTCAGGGTAAATGATAGTGCAAAGAGCACAAATATTAGAATAATCCTCACTGAACTAGTTTACTGGACGATGCCACAGCGGGTCAATATCGAGCAAGATTTTTCATTGCCAATCAAATTCTAAGTGATTAATATATCTAAAGAATTCAAGTGATTTCAATGTGCCTAGGTGGTGAAATTGGTAAACACGCACGGTTGAGGGCCGTGTGCTTTCGAGCTTGCTGGTTCAAGTCCAGTTCTAGGCACCATTTCCAAGACAAATCCAAATATCATTTTTTAATACATAACTTGCTTAGTTAAAAGCAAGCGTAGCTTGATGGTTTTGGAGGCGTCAATTGCCACGATGGCAAATTGATGCCGAACAAATTCGAGGGGTCAGGAGACCCCGAAGAACAAGGCCAGAGCATACCACAAAGAGAGCTACAAAGGCATGAGCCGAGAGTCGGCCAAGTCCAGCGCGTACTTGCCAACTAACCGAAAGCCGCGCCTTCTCTATTTAAACTTTTCTTTTAGCAGTCCCAATATCTTCAAGATAGAACTTTAGTCTTTGCTCAATTTCCTCAAGGGCAGCAAGGCGAATTTCAATGGCCGTATTACATGAGCGGCGAGTTTTGATAGATTCAATCCCCTCCTTAGATGGGATATTCATAACTGGTCTTTTTTCTTGTTCTTTTTGTAAAGCGACCTGTTCTTCGAATTCTTCGATAAGCTTATTTAGAGGCGTTGGTGCTTTAGCTGTGCGCTCCTCTTCTACTGGAAAATTTTTAGCAGCAGGGAACATCACTAGAACATCGTTTTCTGATTGTGGATTTGTATCAATTAGTTTCATTAAATTTAATTCCTCATAATAAGCATTTATAGCGTTCAATTGCCGTCGCTATTTATAAAGCATAACCTAGGCCAAGAATAATTGGGATAAGCTATGTAAATTTGGCAGGTTATAAAAAATGAACGTCAATTATTTGGTCAGGCAAGGTGTTCATTAGACAAATTTCTCTCGCAATATCAAACACTTAGTCATATTTTATTTAGTCCCCAACTTGCGAGATATCATGAGCGTGGTACAATATTGGAGTGAAAAGAATCAACTGTATGCAATGCAAATATTATTTTAGTACTTGGGACAAGGACGCTCCTCGTGGATGTCGTAAATTTAATATGAAATCCACAAATATGCCTTACATCCTCGTTCGCCAATCGAGTGGCTCGGATTGCAGCTTCTTTGAACAAAAAGAACACTTGAAGAAGAAAAAGAGTAAATTAGACGATCTTAATGACCCAAGCCTGTGGTAATCGACATATATCAAATTAGTATAACAACTATTCCATAATATTATTTCTAATATAAACAAAAACATCATATATAAGCCTCATCAATCAAGTATGTGAGGTGCAAAATGAAAAAAGAGATCCTATTAACGTCATTAATTATGATGAACCCTGTAGCAAACCTACAAGCAAAAGAGATTACTGAAGTCAGAACACAAATGCTTTCAAATTATGAAACCCTGGCCAATTTATCATTTGAATCTAATAAGTCTTTCGACGGTCATTATTGGACATATAACGATGAACTAAACGATGCCACTAAACACTATCGTAAATTTAAATGGGCAATCGAAATTAGAGACAATAGCGATGAGACGATGACTCATACTGAAGATGAATTAAAAATGGAGTATTTTTTAGTTCTCCATCAAGTATTTGAAGATGGATATATCCTGAGCTCTGAAAATGACTACCGTGTTGATCGTTTAACAAGTAAAAGGTTCAAGCTATATAACTGTGACTCATCACTTAATTGCCAAAGTGATTACGCCAATACAGAAATGATTCTTGAGAATATCGGCGGTGAGAAAGTTCTTCTCATTAAGAATCTTAAGAATGTATTTTCACAAAATAATTATGAAGACGTTTTCTTCGTTCAAACTAAGTAAGTAGAAAGAAATTTGTGAATTCAAAAGAAGTTCTAGAATATTTGTTAACTCCCCTTGATCAATCTCAAGGGGATGTCTTTAAAGAAGTTATTTGTGAGATCGAGCAATTAGAGATTCGTTTAATTGCATCGATGAATCCTAATTGGGCCAAGCTTGCTAAATCTCGTCTGCTCTCTTCAAACACTGCTTCAAGAGCAATTGATAATAGCTTAGCAAGATGGGATGAGGCCAATCGTTACATCAGCGAATGTATACAAGATGAAAAGACGCTTAGCTTTGAGATCATCACGAAAATTAACTCCATCTACAATGCTAAGAATTCACAAATCAGAGAAACTCCTATCTACGGGGGTGGTATCGAGTTTATAAGGCCACAGTATCTAGAGGAAGCAAAAGTGCTCCTTACTGATAACCTGTTAAATGATGTCGATATGTGCTTTTATGAGAAGGCCTTTCACCTGTATCAATGGATCGTAAGTCTTCATTTCTTTGATAACGGAAATGGCCGAACTTCAAGGCTATGCGCTGATTACATACTCATGCAAAACGGAAAGCTTCCTATATGCTTCCAGTCGAGTGTCCGCTCTCATGTGGCCCAAATGCTTGAGGATAGGAAGGTGAACAAAGAAGATAAATTTCTTAGTTTCTTAAAAGCAATAAAGCGAAGCTATGAAATTGTCTTAGAGATTTGAGTCTGGCAGCTCAATACCTTGCTCATAATAAGTTGGCCCGGCCTCTTGAATCATTCCACCGCCAAGACACACTTCCTCACCTTCTAAATTCGTATAAAAGACAATTGATTGGCGTTTGGCAATAGCACGCTGAGGAGTATCAAAGTCAACTCTAACAAAGTCTTCAGAAACTTCAGTGATCGTACACTCTTGATCTTTTTGACGATAGCGAATCTTGGCCTTAAGCTTCATTCCAACTTCAGGCATAAATTCCTCATCAACCCAAGATAGATCTGTGGCAGTAAGATAGTCAGCATAAAGTGCACCGTGTTTTTCGCCGCGTTCAACGATAACGACATTGCGCTCAGTATCTTTACCAACAACAAACCAAGGCTCACCTGGCCCACCAAGGCCTAGGCCCTTTCTCTGGCCAATTGTATAAAAGGCGCTACCACTGTGGCGGCCAACTTTAGTTCCATCAAGAAGTTCGAAGTCGCCTTCTTTGATATGGATATAATTTGAAAGGAAGTTTTTAAAATTTCTCTCACCGATAAAACAGATTCCTGTTGAATCTTTCTTATCATGAGTAATAAGGTCATACTTCTTTGCAATCTCTCTTACCTGTGGCTTTTCAATGGCACCAACTGGGAAAAGAACCTTATCTAGAACTTTTGATTTGATTGTGTAGAGAAAGTAAGTTTGATCTTTGTTATTATCAAGGCCTTTAATAAGTTTAGACTTACCGTCAATCTTCTTTGTCTGGCAGTAGTGCCCAGTTGCAAGAAAATCTGCACCAAGCTCCATGGCCTTATTGAAGAAAACTTTGAATTTAATCTCACGGTTACAAAGAATATCAGGATTAGGTGTAAAGCCCTGTTCATATTCCTCAAGAAAGTTTGCAAATACGTTGTCACGATACTCTTTTACAAAGTCCACAGAGTAGTATGGAATATCAAGCTTTTCACAAACGGCAACAACATCTTCAAACTCTAGAGATGCTTTACAATTTCCGTTTTCATCCTGCTCTTCCCAATTTTTCATGAACATGCCAATGACGTTATAGCCTTGCTCTTTTAACAAAGCTGCACATACAGAAGAATCGACTCCTCCGCTCATTCCGACAATGACTGTTTTACCGTTACCTACATTTTCCATGTGCCTTATTTAGCACATTTAGGGGTTATAGGTCTAGTGCCCATGAAGCAATGGCCATAGCAATATTGTTAGTGGCGTGATGTAAAGTCTTAATATTGAGTGCGTTCACATGATCTGCCGGAGTATGGATGCGAGAAGCATTTGAATCACTCTCCCAATTTTGGGTAAAGACCACACTTGGGATATTAAACTTTTGAAATGACGTATTATCACCGTAGACGAAATCATATGGCGTGATGCTAAAATCCACACGAAATGTCCCCTCGGAAGACTTCGTATAGAATCTTTGAGCAATAGACTTTTCGGCCTTATGAAGACCAGAGCTAGCAGGAGAATAATAGAGTCTCATATTCCCAAGCTTCTGCTCTTTATCTTGAGTGAGAGTATCGTAACCAAGCATAACCAATTCTACATAAGAATAGACCCTGATGCCCTTTTCAAGATTTAGGTTTTTTACATAGTCATATGAACCTAAGAATCCATTTTCACCATAATCGAAGAAAACCACTCGAACTGTTTTTTCAAGATCGAGCTCGGCAAGAATATTGATTAAACTCAAGGCCGCAACAACTCCAGAAGCATTATTATCAGCACCTGGTTGACGTCCTTTATTTACAACTGCAAAGTTTTTTAGATCATAAGCGGCCGTATCGTAATGGGCCCCGATGACAATAACATCTTGAGGATTTTTTAGCCCCTTCTTTTCCCAAACAATATTGTATCCATTAACAGACTTAAGGCCATCCACCTGCTGAACTCTTTCATTCGTAAGCTTTTGCCACTTTCGTAAATCTTTTGGACTAAGCTTATCTTTTGTGGCCTCTAAATCCTTTTTAAATAGGGATTTTGCATATTCAACATCTGGAACAAATTTAATTGTCTTAAGAGATGTATTTGTTTTTCGAACATTAGTTTCAATATAGCTAATAATATAATCCTGTGCGGTTTTATGACCACTAGTTCCCACAAAACGATTAGGTCTTGTCTCTTTAACAAAGCTATTAATTAGGGTATCGATATCTTTTTCTGAATTTTTAGATACGGCGTAATAAAGAGAGCGTAATTTCTTAGGAGACCTTTTACTTTTAGAAAGTTTATACGTGTCTTTAAAATTTTTAAATTCTTTTGCTGTCACAGAAAGTGACATCGATAATGCAATAATAAAATACTTCATTTAAAACCCTAGTTCTCTTTTTTTCGGACGAGATTGCGCTTCTTCAAGCTCTTCTTTTTGCTTCTTATTTAGCGGTAGACGGTAAAATTCACCATCGATGAATTGTCCAGTTTGAAAAATTTTTGCGTGACCAATTACCTTAGCACTTGGTCCATTTTTTGTTAAAAAGATAAAATGATCTCCTCTAAACAATATGCCTTCTGACTTGTCATCGAGATCAAAATATATATTTCCATTATTTAAAATATAGAGATTTCCTTTATATCCTTTACCTGTCGAGCTAATTCGACAATAACATTCCACAGGCCTAGATGTGTCAACGACTTCATAATTAACAAAGTGATTGCCAACGATACGCTCAAACGTTAATTCCTTTGCCTTTGCAACGTAAATAAAACCACGAGACATATTGATAGAAACAATTTTACTATCTGGAAGCTTTGGTTTGTTATCAAAAGTTTTATACTGTGTTTGTCCAAGATAATATTGATGCTGGCCTTTATGCTCACCAACAACACTATCGTCATCGTGAAGATAGATAGTGTTCTCTTTGATAAAACTTCGAGCAATATAACGATCAGTTAACTCGATAATTTCTTCATTTGAATAAGCTTGTGAGCGAAGTACTGCTCTTTTTTCAAGTTCAACTCGTGAAATTGTTTTTGAATCCACAAGTTGGCCAATCTTATCAACCTCTGCAGTCTTTAGATCTGCCAAAGGAAGTTTTAAATGAGACATTACCTCATTACTAACCTGAGTTAAGAGATGACAGTCATTTTTGACAGTATCGTTTGGTGCACTTAGCACAAATCGATTTTGAACAGGGATTACCTTACTAAAATGTCCTGTCGCAATCTTTGTGGCCTTAAGAACAGATAATTTTGAATAGAGAGTCTCAAGAACGAGAGTTGCTTTATCAATTGTTGGATTACACCAAATACCTGCAACACGACTCTCTAACAATTTAGAAATAACGCGCTCTTCAAAGGCTCCAGAAGCACTCGTAACATAAAAAGGAATTCCTATTAGTCGACAGATATCCCTGATTTTCTCTTCTGATTCACTTGCCCAAGGACTAAAAATTCTATTGATCTTCTTATTCCACGAAATTTTCTCATATTGTCTAAAGGCCTCTAACTGTTCCTCATCGCCCCTTAGCTCTTCTAGCAATTGCCCTTCAGGAGTAAGCTTTGTTTTAAACTGCTCCAGTAAAGCTTCATCTTCACTAGTGATTTTTTCAAAAAAAGAAATATTGACTCCAATACACTCATGCCCCTGCTTTTTTAAAAGCAGCGCAGTAACGGCCGAGTCAATACCGCCATCCATCCCGACGATAATCCTCTCTTTTTTCATATCTTTCTTAGCAAATTGCATAATTAAATTATAAGTGATTTTAGAAATTTAAACAGGGTAAATTTAAATTTATCAAAAACTTTATCCCACCAAAAGGCTCATATATTCATTGACATAACTCAACGCAAAATCAGATAATATTCATTCACGACGCAATAACACACGAGGACACAACACAAATTATGAAAACGAGTAAGGGTAATAGTAAAAGAAGCAAGAAGCTAAAATTTATTGATATCTTTTCAGGCGCAGGAGGATTTTCTTGTGGACTTGAAATGGCAGGTTTTGAGTGTGTCATGGGAATTGACTTCAACAAACACGCCATGGATACATTTGCGCATAATCACAAAAAGGCCTATCCATATTGCGGCGACATTTCAAAACTAAGTAACAAAAAAATTAAAGAAGTTCTTGGTGACACTGAAGTTAATCTTGTTGTTGGTGGACCTCCATGCCAAGGTTTTTCAACTGTTGGCCCGGGAAACCCAGACGATATTAGAAATAAACTTTTTCTTGAATTCGTAAGAGTTGTGAAACTAACTAATCCAGAATTCGTTGTAATTGAAAATGTGACAGGACTACTTGCTAAGAAGAATGAATCAACATTAAAGGCAATCTTTAAGAAATTCAATTCCCTTGGATACAACCTAGACGTTAAGGTTATGAGTTCTCAAAACTATGGTGTACCTGAAAAAAGACGCCGTACAATCTTTATTGGAAGTCGAGTTAACGAGAAAGTAGAATTTCCAAAAATTACTCACGATACAATTGTAGCAAAAACATATCGCCCACCAGTTACTGTTGGTGAGGCCCTAAGTGATATTGAAACGAAAGCTGGCCATGTTTTAAATCATGACCTAGATAGTGCTAAGATCAAATCTAAACTAGATTTAAAGCGCATCAAACGTATTCCAGAAGGTAAAGGAATTCGTTACGAAAAAGACGAAAAAATGTATCTTACTCCATCGCTAAAACTTGGTGTTGATTGGAAAACAATGCGCGAGGGGCGATTTAGACAAACAAAGTACCAGAGACTTGATTCGAGAAGTGTATCTCCAACAATCATGACTCATCGTCATAGTTATTACCACCCTACAGAGCATCGCTACCTAACTCAAAGAGAAGCGGCAAAAATTCAAAGTTTTCCAAATGACTTTGAATTTTGTGGGCCAATCTCTGCTCAGTGGAGACAGATTGGAAATGCTGTTCCTCCGTTAATGGGTAAAGCAATTGGTACGGCAATCAAGAAGATGCACAATGCTCACCTTAAATCGACAGAAGATGGAAAAGTAAAAAAGAAAACAAAAGTAAAATCAATTATTGAAGATGTTCGAGGAGGAGCATTTGTCTATCGCTAGAATCTCGACACTACTTTTAATTCTACTAACCATATCATGTGCGACAAGCAATGATTCAACAAAAGTAGGCCAATCTAATTGCCACGTCAAAAGGGCCGCAATTGATCTTGGCTCAGGTTCGACAAAACTAGTTGTAGGACTCGTGGATACTTGTCGAGCGATGGTAGAAGGGATTCTCTTTGAAGCACAAAGAGCAGTACCTCTTAAGGATCAACTACAATCTTCAAAAGACAATAAGTTTAATGAAGAGATGCAAAATCGTCTAAGAGATGTTTTTGATGAGTTTAAATATCTAGCAAAAAATGAAGGCGCCGAAGATATTAGAGCTGTTGCGACTTCAGCATTTCGAACATCAGCAAACGGTGATGATGTTGCAGATCAATTAAAAGAACAAACAGGTGTAGACTTAGAGATTATCTCTCAAGAAGATGAAGCCAAGTTTGCTTACTCTGCAGCTCTTTCAAAACTTAAGTCAATGAATGTTTCACAAAATCCTCCGATTGCCATCTGGGACATTGGTGGTGGAAGCATGCAAATCACAAAGCCAATTGATAAAAAAGGTGAACAAACACAGGTGGCCCTTTTAAAAGTTGCATCTGTTACTTTTAAAAATCTTGTTTTAAAAGAGTTTTATCCAAAAGGGACTAAGACGCCAAACCCACTAAAAGAAGAGCGCGCTCTTAAAGCGATGGATCTGGCCAGAGTAACAGCAAAAGAACAATTATCTGACTTTGGAAACCTAAAAGACTATCAGGTTTATGGAGTTGGTGGTGTTCACTACTTCAGCATTGGTGGCCAATTTAAGAAAGCCAATCGCGTCTATAACCAGTCAACTCTCCTGGCCAAACTTCTGGAAAGAGCAAAGCTTACTGATAAAGAGATAGACAGCAAGTATGCATCGACAGACGTGACAAATATGGCGCTAGTTCTAGGTTTTATGCAGACTCTAAAAGTTGATGAAGTAAAGCCTATCAAAGTAAACATGGCCCATGGACTTCTAATCAACCCTACTTTCTGGGAATAACTCTAATAACGATTTGTAAAAATACATAGATTGCCTTCATCGATAATAATCGGCGAAGGCCATTGCTGCTCTTGAGCAATATCCATCAACCATTTATTTGCATTACCTTTTGTGACAATTGTAATTTTTTTCTCGTAACTAATTTCTAAGATTTGATTTAATACATAGTCATAAGTTTCTTTAGAGAAAGGATCGTACAGATAGTAAATATCTGCTTTCGGTATAGAAAAAGACTTTAAAGACAAATCTTGAACTTTAAAGGTTAAGCTCTCATCTAAACCTAAATTTTGGCAGGCATTATTTGAAACCTCTACTCTGTGATCTACATACTCATAGCCAACAAATTCAAGATCAGGTCTAAGAAGAGAACAAACAAGCCCTACTCGTCCATAGCCTGAACCAAGATCAACAACAGTATCTCCAGCACTAGCATCAATTCCCTCGAGTGCTAAGAGTATTGTAGAATAGCCCGATTGAACTCCTACTCCGGCCCTTTGATATAGACGTTCTTTCGTGGTTGAATCATAGGTCATTTCTTGATCCAATTGATAATTTAGTTCAAAAATGTCATCGAGATTATCAAAAGTACGGTATAAATTAGGACCTTGATGGCCCATCTGCTGTATTCGGCCTTCCTGATCTTTTTCTTCTTTAATAAAGTGTGTACTCATTGTATTCAAAGATTGAATCAGAAATTCTTTTTGTTCATGGCCTCTTTTATCAATGATTGATTCGATTACGTGTGCTTCAATCGACTTAGAGCGCTTCTTAATTTCTTTTATTTTCTCAGCTCCACTCTCAACAAGAAATTCTCTTAAAAAAGAAACTGCCTCCAGTTCATCTTCAAATAATGGAGAGATAAAATCTTTATAAGAAGTCTTTTGTCCATTTCGCTTATCTTCTTGTTTCTTGAGCCAGAGCTCATCTTTAAGAAAGTCCATAATGGTGACTAAGAGTGCCGAATTAGTGTAGAGGCCAGCTAATTGAGTTGGCGTAAAATCACTCGTATCACCTTTCTTGCCTTTTAATAAATGTAAGAACATTAACTGAGAAACTCTCATGTTGCCTCCAATGTGTTTAACTGAAACGATCATGGTTGCAAAGCATGAGCTAATTAAATTAGTTTAATGATAACTTTATAATGGCCCTAAGTAAAATTAGTGGCCATTACTAGAGTTTGTCGCTTGTGTGAGATTGTAGAATATACCCCTTTGAAGTATTAAATTTTCAGGAGTATCAAATTCAGCAAGTTTAGCATCTTTGAAAACAAGAATTCTATCACACTCTTTAATTGTATCGAGCCTGTGAGCGATAAAGAAAGACGTTTTACCTTCCATTACATTGTGAATTCCATCGTGTAGAATCTTTTCAAAGTAAGGATCAACATGGGCCGTGGCCTCATCAAGAATAAGAATATTTGGATTCTGTAGGCATACACGAGTTAACGAAATAACCTGTTTCTCACCCGCTGATAAATTCGATCCACCATCTTTTAAGACACTATCAAGAGAAAGCTTCGAGTAATCCATAACCTTACTCATTCCTGTTTTATCACAAATTGAAAAAATGTCTTTATCTGTCAAATCAGGGTTTACCGAAAGATTTTCTCTAAGAGTCCCATCGAAGATAATGACATCTTGAGAAACAATTCCAATCTGATCACGGTAGTGATCGATATCTAAATCTTTAAGATTTTGACCATCAATTAAAACATCACCTTTTTGATAGTCATAAAGGCGAGAAAGGACTGCAACCGCCGTCGTTTTCCCTGAGCCAGTTGGCCCAACAATTCCAATTTTTTCACCTTTATTGATCTTGAATGAAACATCATTTAGGGCCGTACTAATATCATTATAGCCCATCGTCACGTTCTTAAATTCTACTTCACCGTTTATTGTATGATGTCTATCGTTTCGTTGATCAAAGACCTCTCTCTCTGTTTCAACATCAATAAAGTTTGCCACACGATTAACACTTGTAAACGCTGTAATAATATTTGCCATTTCTCTAAAAAGAGAAAGAACAGGCCAAAAGAAGCGCTCACAATAACGTAAAAGAGCAATAAACAGGGCAAGAGAAAGCGTTCCATCTAAGTAAGCGCTTCCACCAAACCAAACAAGAATAAGAAGTGGTAGTCCACATAAGAATGATAGCATCGGCATTGTAAGAGCATAGTATGTATTGGCACTTAGCTGAACTACTTGCTGTTCATTTACTGCTGATTTGAAATTGTCATAAGACCAGTCCTCGACACCAAACGATCGAATCACGTGAATACCATCAATATACTCAGAAAGCTTTGAGTTAATATTTGAAGAGTACTTACTGATGGCCCTATTTAGAGAGCCAATTTTATCTCGCGTAACAATTAGAAAAATAACTGCAGGAATCATTCCTGAAATAACCATTAAACCGATTTTGAAGTCAGTGATAAGCATCGCTGTTGCCGATGAAATAATCATTAAGATCGAGATGGCCAGGCGCCCTAGAGAGCTTGTAAAAAACTTCTCAATCCCTTCCACATCATGAGTCATTCTCGTTACAATTCTTCCCTGAGGCCAAGAATCAAAAAATTTAAGTGGTAAGTGAGAAAGCTTTTGAAATAGTCGATCTCTAATCTTTAAAATAACATAACTTGTTTGCACGATTAGATAACGACGGCCAATATAGTGAATAAGGACACCACCTAGCTCAAGTGCTAAAACATAAAGGGCCCACTTTTTTGCAAGTTCCCACTTTGATTTTGCTAGACCTTCACCAACAAGCACCCCTAGTGCATGACCAGAGAGCATTGATATAACAGTAAACGTAATTAGCATCAGTATTGAGACAAAGATCTTAAGACGATAACCTTTTGCAAATCTGAAAAGAAATGCTGTCGTCTTTAAGGCCGAATGTCCTTGTTCCTTATGCTTAGCTTCATCTTGATCATCTTGTGCTAAAAATTGTTTTGCATCACTCATTATTTAGTCCCTGCTTCTGCACGATCTAAGTTAATCACCTTCTCGCAATATTTGAGAGTCGATTCTCTATGGGCAACCCATACGAGAGTTGATTCAGGCAGGTATTTATTAATATTTGATAGAATAGTTTCTTCGGTAACTGTATCAACCGCAGAAAGACAATCATCCAAAAGAAGTATCTCAGGCTTTCTAACAAGTGCTCGAGCAAGAGTTAGTCTTTGCTTTTGACCACCTGAAAGATTTACACCCCACTCTCCAAGTTGTGTATCTAGTCCATCATCGAAGTTTTCAATATCACTTTTTAAACCTGCAATTTCTAAAACTTGCCATAAAATTTCGTCATCAAAATTTTGATCCATTAAAATATTATTACGAATAGAGTCCGCAAAAAGGAATGACTTCTGATGAACCATTGTAATATGTGATCTTAGAAATTTATGGCCATACTCAGTAAAAGGACGTCCAAAAAAGGCGACATCTCCCCTTACATCTCTCTCTAGTCCACTAAGTATATTGAGCAGAGTTGTCTTTCCTGTCCCAATCTGGCCAATAATTCCAATACGCATTCCACGCTTAACTTCAAGATTAATATTAGAAAGGATGTCATTTCCTTCTTCATATCTAAAGCTTAGATTCTTTAAACTAAATACCGTATCACCAGTAAGTTCAGGCTCAACTTTCTTATCAAGTAAATACTCTTCCTTAAAGTGAGTATAAATCTCTGCAAGTCGTCTTAGAGAAGTAAAAGACTTTCTCCAATCAGATATAATGTAGCCAAGCTCCATCAATGGCTCTTGTAAAAGATGAACAAGTCCTTGGATTGCAACGAACTCTCCTACTGTGATCTCGCCTTTCATAAGAATAGTAAAACCATAAGTAAAAAGAATAACGTATGTTGCCAACGAGGCCATTCCCGAAGAAGGAATATAGAGCATTGAAGTGTTATTGGCATCGAGTCTCATTTTTCGATACTTTTGTGCACCAGCAAATAATCTCTTATACCAAAAGAAGGCCGTATTCCCTAGCTTCTGTAGTCTTACAGTAGAGATGGCCTTTGATGTTTCATCATTAAAATATGAAAGATAATCTTGTGCAATATCGTAGCGCTCCATTTCGATAGTCGAAATATAGCGAACAAGAATTGGAACGATTAATAGTGCTAAGAAAGAGATAATCGTGATTTGTACATTAATTAAAAATAACGAGATAATTGTAAATACACCTAAAAAGAGCACATCTGCAGCTCCTACAAGTGTAAACCCAAAAACAAAGCGCGCTTGACCAACATCACTATTGGCGGCACTCATTAGAATTCCTTTTGGATATTTATTAACAAGAGTATCCATTGAAAAATATTGAGCATTTTGCCAAATATCGTCTTTTAGAAAACCACCTGCATGATGAGTCTGGCGACCTAAAAAAATTCGCCAACCAACACGGCCAAAGTAGAGCATAATTCTAGAAAATAGAACAACTGTAAAAATAAAAAAGAATTTATGCTTTAGATCGTCACCTGTAATGAAGTAATCAATTGTCCAAGAAGGCATGGTTTTATGGGTGAAGAAATCCACCACATCCCCCATGGCACGTGAGTAAAATACCTGACAAAAGTTACAGACTACTATCGAAATAATCCCTAGGAAGTAAACTGATTTTTTGCGGCGTAAATAATTCAACCAAATTTTATAATGCATAGTCATTGCAAAGTATTATATGATTTATACATGAGATTTCATATTCTTTTATTTTTAATATTTTCTGTCACAGCAAACACTTATGCCGAACTCGCAGAATTCGACTCTGGCCCAGGTAACGCTAAAATATTTAGAATTGATGCTCTTGAAAATTACGTTAAAAAGATTAGAGAAGAAATCACTCGCATTGAAAGTGGCATGGATGACAAAATGGGCAAGGAGCTAAAGTCTCTTAAGGCCCAGATCGAAGAACTCAAAAATAAAGAAACTAATTTGGATGGGCTTAAAGTTATTGAAGAGCGTCTAAATAAACTTGAATTAAAACATGCTGACGATGTAAAGAAGATGCAGGCAGACTTTAGAAATCTGCAGCAGAATATTGATCAGTCACTCTTAGATCTATCAAACAAAATTCTTCAACGTATTCAGGTTTTTGAAAAGTACCTTCAAAAGCCTTAGAAAAGCTAGTGAGAACAATGACGGTATTCATTCTCTGTTATCTTCAACTTCTTAGCAATTGTAGGTTGAGTTAAATAAATTGAGGTTAATCTTCTTTCGTTAGAAATATAGGAAGATCCTTTTCTTAATTCTTTATCTAAACATAATTCACTTCTTAAACTATCAACGTCAATACCACTATGGGCCACCACTTCTGCACTAAACCAATCTGCGAATACTTCATCAAGTTGATCGCGCTGTTTTCCAGGTAGAGGGTAAAGAGATCGATTGCATGTAGGGTTTGCCAAGAGATTGTCTCCAACTTCTTTTGTTAGAACCTTATTTTGAACTAAGAAATTTAATTGAGAATCATCTCTAAACAGCGCTCCTGCACTCGTTGAATTTCTTAAGCATTTCTGAATCGAATCAAAAGGATTTTTACTCTTATAAAAACCAGAGAAACGACAGCTATCAAAAGAATGAGCAATCTCGTGTGCCATTAAACTCACTAAGCTTGCACGATACTTGGGAAAAGCAAAATTTAAGCCTTCAAGGCCGATATTAATTTCATTACTCTTTGGATCATAGGCAAATCCCCACTCTAAAAAATCGCGAGGAGCTTGGGCTACTTTAGTGCCAAGGACTTTTTTGGGAATGAAAATCTTAATGTTTTCCACTTTCTCTTTTATTTCTTTGAATGCCTTAGTATCACCCAATTGAATTTTCAAAACAGAAAGTGCACTCTTTTTAGCTCTTCTAAAGCTATCTTCTAAAAGGAGAATTTTCTTCTTTGTATAAAGCTGTGAAAAGACATCAGTTAACTCTTTATCCAAAAGATCTTGAATGGCCTTTGGCCTTTCATTAAATGTTCCAGAAGATAGAACAATATTTTCGATATAATAAAGACGCCACTGTTTCGCGACATTTACAGGATCGTTAATATCGAGTTTTCGACGTTTGATCCAACTTGTAACAACAGGACTCTTCTTAGCAATTAAACTACCAAGGGCCTCATCTGCAACTGCTGCTATTGGCCTTGAATTAGCAAGATCAACTTTAAGTTTTGCGATTTCATTATAAATAGATTCATCTTTTTCAAAGCTAACCTTCTTACAATATGATTTGAAGGTTGGGTTAGCATATAAACTTACAGCAATAAAAAAAGGGAATAAAAACTTCATTCCCCTATTATAACTTAAAAAAATTAAATCGATTGTATGGACTTATTTACCGGAAACCACTGATTGATCAAAGTGATTAGAGCGCATTCCACAGTCGACTAAAATCCCTGCAGCATTAATTCCACTTGATACATTAGATAGTAAGAAAACAACTGTATTTGCGACTTCTTGAGTCTTAAGTGCTTCCTTTCTCATCGTTAGCTTTTCAGCAAAGATATAATTATCGATATAGCCTGGAATCCCTGCGGAAGCAGAAGTCTTTAATGGACCTGAACAAACGCTATTAAATCGTACACGCGAAAACTCACTAAAGCTCTTAGCTAAATATGAACAAGTTGTTTCAAGCATTGACTTGATTGGTCCCATGTATCCATATGAAGTCGCTTTTGTGTCAGAAATCGAGATTGTTACCACCGATGCATCTTGCTCAAAAAGAGCAGATAGTTCATTTGCTAGTTGCACTAGTGAAAAAGAAGAAATCTGTGTTGCCTGTGCAAAGTCTTCCCATGAAGTTTCATGAAATGGCCTTGGCTCAGTAAGATTTGCAAAAGCAATTGAGTGAAGCATTCCATCTAGTTTTACTTCATCATTTTTTAAGTTAATTGCTAATTCTTTGATTTGAGCTTTATCAGTCACATCAACAATATAGCTTTTTGAATCAGGAAAAAGCTTTGTAAGCTTTGCTTGATGCTCTTCACTTTGAACAGTGAATACGCAACTTCCTCCATTATCAATTATTGTCTTAGCACTGAAATAAGCAACACTTTTCTTATTTGCAACACCAGTTATTAGAAATAATTTATTTTCAAAATTTAAAAAACTCACTTTATACCTTTATACTTTTGCACATGTAAATTCGATTGAAAGAACGGCCTTACCAGCAACCTTAGTCTTTCCCTTGAAATAGAAAGCATTAGAGATTTGTTCAATAAGCTCAACTTCCATCACTAGCTCATCACCAGGACGAACCATATTTTTGAATTTTGCATTTGAAACTTTAGCAACAACACCTAGCCCACCATCAGCACCAGCGGCCATTAAACATGCACCTGATTGAAAAATTGCCTCTTGTAAAAGGACACCTGGCATAATTGGATTCCCAGGGAAGTGACCTTTAAAAAAGTCCTCTTCACCAGTCACCTGATAACTTGTTACGATCTTACTGCCTTCTTTTTCGATAATCTTATCAACAAAAAGAAAAGGTTCTCTTTGAGGGATTAAGTCCTTAACATTTAAATCACTCATTAAAGTCCACCCGTTACTTCTAGAGAAGCGCCAGTGATATAGGCAGCTTCACGTGAAGCTAAAAATTGAACTGCATGTGCGACTTCAGAGACTTTTCCAAATCTCTTTAAAGGCACTTGTTTCTTATACTCTTTAACTTGTTCAGCAGGAAGGTCAGCAATAAGCTCAGTTTCGATAAAACCAGGACATACGTTATTAATTGTAATCCCCTTCTTACCAACCTCTTTTGAGATTGATTTACTCATTGCAATTTGCCCCGCTTTCGATGCAGCGTAATTGGCCTGTCCAGGAAGACCAAGACTACCACCAACAGAGCTCATATTAATGATTCGCCCGTATCTCTTAGATAAGAAATGGTTAACTGCTCTCTTTGTCATTAAGAAAGTTCCAGTTAAGTTTATATCAAGTACTCTTGCCCAATCTTCATCAGGCATAATTGGAGAAAGATTATCTTTCCTAATACCAGAGTTATTAACAAGAATATGGATTTGCTCGAATAGCTCGTTCATGCGGTTCCAGAAAGCTTCAACATCAGTAGCATTAGATACATCAAACGCTTCAAGAAAAAGGTTTTCTCCTAACTCTCCAAGCTCTGCTTTGAAGTTATTTGCAGCATCATGATTTCCAGCATAAGTAGCAACAACACGTGCCCCACTTTTTAAGAAAGCTTCAGTGATCCCACGGCCAATTCCGCGTGTTCCACCAGTAACAATTGCAACCTGATCTTTAAAATCAAACATATAATTCCCTTTTTATTCTTTTGAACTATCTAAATAAGTATTTAAGTCATGTCCTACGATAACACCGTAGTTCGCGGCCCCAAGCCAACCAGACATAATAATCCCAACTGAACCTGCATGAAAAAGGCCCTTTATTTCATTTGGAAGTTCTTTAGAAACAGCAAGTCCTTCAAACTTTGTTCCAAACGAAGACCCAAAGTGATGATGTGTATACTTCTCTACTGTACGCGGAGAAGAAACATTCACATGCTCTATCTTATCTTTAAAACCTGGGACTAATTTGTCCATTGTATTAATAGCATTTTGAGCAAGATATTCTTTGCGTTCTTTATATTCATCATCTGTTAAATGCATCCAATCTTCATATCGAGCATTGATACTTGATACAACCGCATACTTCTGCTTCATATGTTTTCTCATATCTGGATAATAGATAGAGAAAGTCTGAGAGTAAGCTTTAGGAGACAACAGAAGATCAGTGTCAAATTTGTCAGAGCTTGAATAGAAAATGAGCTCACCAATATTTGGAATCGACTCTCCTTCTTTTAGTCCCATAAAGACCTGGCAAGAAGATGAGTTAACTCTTACGGCCTTCGCGTCCTTTGCAAATTTTTCTGAGTATTTAGCATTTGGAGTCATCTTGAAGATCGTATTATAAAGGGCCGAGTTAGATAGAACGGATCTTGAAAGAACGCTCTCCTCACCGATACGAACACCTTTTGCAATATTGTCTTCGACTAGGATTTCGTCAACCTTTACATGAAGTTTAATATCCACTCCATTGGCAAGAAGTTCATCTTTCATCATACCGATAAGCTTATCTGTACCACCTCTAAAGATATAAGCACCTTTATTCATGAAATTTGAAAATACAATCCCGAATGTAATGGCCTCATCTTCAAGAGTCGAACCATTCGCGTATGCAATGGGCTCAAGCAGGAAGCGAACAACATCATTTCTTCCCGGAAAGTATTTTTCAAATAACTGGCCGTTTGTCATGGCCTCATCATCATAGAAATTCATTGCACGAAGCTCATCAAAGAATCCTACAACGTACTCACGATCAAGATTGAATTTCTCAACCATGATGTTGATATAGTCTTCTTTCGTGAAATCTGTATCAATTTCAAATTGTGGATTGATAAAACGAATTTTATCAACACGCTCAATACAATCGGCGATATCTTTTGACCAATAACGACGACAAGTCTTAATCATCCCAACAGGAAATCCGTGAAGAGAAATATCAAAAATATGCCTTTCACCTTCATTCGTTGGTCGTCTAAACCAAGTAGCAAAACCACCTAGTTTGTTATGGGCCTCAAGAAGAAGAACTTTTCTTCCATCCTTGGCCAGTTTATTAGCTGCCGTCATCCCCGCAAGCCCTGAGCCCACGATGATGACGTCATAAAATTTTGTAATCGGATCTTTCTTTTTCAGTAATGCCATTTTAACTTTCTTTTAATAAATTATTTTTTTAGTACCATTGTTGATAATTTTTTTGTTTTTGGATTTATTACATAAACAATAAATGCGATAGTTCCATTATCATTGATACGTGGAGCATGAACAAATGGAGATGTTGTTGCATCAACAACTTCGTAATCAACACCATTGATAGAAAGAGCATCTCCTTCTCCGATAAGCTTAGACCACTGTCCATTTACATATTTAAAGATTGCAGCAACACCTGCTTTATCATATCCACGAATAACGATGTCACCATTAGAGTTCATTGCTGGTGCAAATCCATCAAATTTAGAAATCATCTCACCTAGAGATAGAATTGATTTAATGATTCCATTAGTAGAAGCAAATAGCTTTACACCTTCATTTGTTTGCGCCCATACAGCAATGTCACCTTTTTTATTAACTGTGTATTGGTTTTGAATCGCTTTAATTTTTGAAGAAGGTTGTCCATCTCTATCTTGCATAACAATTTGACGACTACCTTTTTTGATATTGTATAAGTAAAGGCGATCTGGTTGAGACTCAGCAGTAGACTTCCCCATTCTAACTTTTGTTAAAACATAATTGCCAGCTGTCACAGGAGAGAAGATATAACCCATATCATTTGTAAAACTTGTAAACACATCTTTTTGCTCATCTAAAGTTTTAATCACAACTTTTGCTTTACTTGTCCCAAAAGAATGACGGTAGATAAGTGTGTCTTCACTATTCATTGCGACACCAGAGACACCAGTAAACATTCCTTCAAAGTTTTCGTGCTCAAGTCTTTTACCTGTTTCAAGGTTAATCGTATAAATTCCTGTGTGCTCATAACCATTATTAGGTGCAAACACGACATGATCTTGACCAGAAGCTGCATCATTGAAAAGATAAAATTCGCTAATGGCCTCATCACCATTTCCTGCAAATAATTTTACATTGTCACTATTGTCACCACATAGAATTCCATATTTTGAAATTCCATTATCCGCACCACTTAGAGAGAAACAAACTTTTCCTGAATTCTCTAGTCTTAGTGAAGTACTAATCCAAAATGTTTGATCAGGTAGGTTAAGATTTAACTCACCACTACTTGCTAGTAATTGATAATTCGCTTGTGCACTGAACATTCCAAATGCGGCCAATGCTATTTTAAATAAATTCTTCATAATATTTACCCCGAGATATGTGAAAGTGTGTGTTATTAAAGGCATTATCATACCTAAGAGGCCACATTTCGGCTAGAAAATGGGCGAGAATTTTTTGGGCCAAATGACTAAAAATAGGTTAGATTTGACACATGTCAATCCTTTGTAACTTAAAAAACATCAATCTTGCCTTTGGGCAGAAAGTCATTTTCAATAACGCACAATTCTATATTGAGCATGGTGATAAAATAGGTCTTATTGGCCTAAACGGAATGGGAAAATCTTCGTTGCTAAAGATTATCAATGAAGAGCTTGCACCGGATTCGTGCACTCCACCCTTCACATTTGAAAAAGCAACACAGGCACAAGGGCCGACCTTAGAATTTAATGTTTTCAAAGTCGATCAAAACTTCACAATTCCAAGTGATGATATCACTATTGCTGATTATTTTTATTTTCAATATCGTGATCTAAAAAAACTAAATGATGACTTAGTCTCTCTCGACTTAGCTACTGAAGAAGGTCTAGCGAAGCAAAACAAAATAATGGAAGAGCTTGAGCATAGGAACTACTGGGAGCTTAAGAATAATTTTGAAAGTTATATCAAGGCCTTTGGCCTAACAGATCTCCATGCCAAAGTGAAAGGTATCTCAGGTGGAGAGCAAAAAAAGATTCAGCTTAGTCTAGGCTTAACAGCAAAAGAGAACCTCATTCTTTGGGATGAGCCCACAAACCACTTAGATTTTGAAACAATCGAACAATTTGAAGATGAAATCATGAAGTCAAATAAGACTCACGTTATCATCTCCCACGATAGGTACTTACTTTCAAAAGTAACAACAAAAATTTTCCATATTCACGCTGGAATCGTTTCTCCATTTAAAGGAACATATGCTCAATATCTCGAGTTCACAGCGGCCCAGGAAGAGTTGAGAGTCAACTCTTTAACAAAGTTAAAAAATTCTCTTAGGCGTGAGACTGCGTGGATGCGCCAAGGAATCAAGGCCCGTGGTACTCGTTCAAAAAAGCGTGTCGAAAATTTTAACGACCTATCAAAAGCAGTGCAAAAATTAAAAGATCAGGCACGTAGTCAACTTGATCTTGCAATGAATGATAGTAATCGAAAAACGAAACAACTCGTCCAATTCAAAGATGTCTCTTTTGGTTTTGAAAATCATGAACCACTCTTTAAAGACGTAAACCTATCTATTTTTAAAGGTGATAAAGTTGGTGTCCTTGGAGAAAATGGAGTTGGGAAATCGACTCTCATGAAGCTTGTTGCTGATCGCTTAACAAATACTTCAGGTACAATCAAAAGAGCTGATGATTTGAAAGTTTGTCTTTTTTCACAAAAAAGAGATGAATTTGATTTAACGAAATCACCATTTGATCTACTTGGTGAAGGTGAAGACTTTATTCATTTCAAAAGTGGCCGCTCAATCCACGTCGCAAGTTATTTTCAAAACTTCCTTTTTGATCGTGGAGAGCTGTATCGCCCACTTTCAAGCTTTTCAGGTGGTGAGCTGAATCGTCTTCAACTCGCGCTAAATCTAAAAAATGAAGCAGATATTTGGATTTTTGATGAGCCAACAAATGATTTAGATATTGAATCAATTGAAATTCTCGAGCAAAAACTTTCTGAATTTCAAGGTACTGTAATTATCATATCTCACGATAGATCTTTCTTAGAAAATATCACTAATCGAGTGTGGTTAATTGAAAATCAATCAGTGACTAAATTTTCAAGCGGATTTACTTTTGTTCGTCCTTATCTTGAGGCACGAGAAATTGAGAGAAATCTTGAAAAACAACAACAACAAGAAGAAACAAGGCCTAAGGCCAACCAGGTAATTGAAACACAAGTTATCAGTGAAATAAAACCAAATGTTGATACTGATAAAATTGAAAGCGAAATTATGGATATTGAGGAGCAAATTGCTAAAATTGATGAGCTTCTTTCTCGTTTTGATTACTCTAATATGGATGATGAGAAGAACCAACTAATTGCAGGCCTTAACCAAAAAAAGAGTGTTCTCAATGAAAAAATTGAAGAGCTATTTGAGCTATTGTCTTAGATATTAATCCACTGCCTTACAAGCTTGGCTATTTTCTATAGGAAGTGGCCAAAAGAGCTACCTAACCTACTGAATTCTTTATGATTTAATTGATCTGCTATGATCAAAAAGTACTAAAAAAGTATGTAAATTAACCGATAAGAACTTGGCTAATAAAGCGGAACGTAAACAGGATAGGAACAAGTTTGAGACTAAAGGCAATTTCGGCCATCGTCATATTAACGTTGGTCTTAATATTAACAAATAAGAATTCCAAAGACGAAGGTCTTATTAGCTCAAACAACCCGACATCAACAAATAAAATCGTAAATGATCAAGAAAAGAATTCAAAACGCACATTAGCATCCACTAGCTCAAAAGTTTCAAATACAGGGCAAATTAAGAATATTGAATCAGCTAAGGTAAAATTACCAAACACACCTGAATATGTAAGTGAAGAAGCAGAAATCGCTTACATCAACAATCGCCCTCAGGACCAAACAAATACTTCTGTTGGTTATACATCACTTAATTCGGCGCCAGCTCCTGTTAGCTCATCAAATAATAATGCTGCCTCTTACTCAAATACTTCACAATCAAGTGCATCAGATAACAACACGTTTAAAAAAGAAGAAGATAAGTCAAATTCAAGCTCAACAAGCTTTTATTACCAAACATCAACAGCGCCCCAAAGCGAAGAAACAAAAACAAGGCCAAGCTCTAGTACGACAAACTCCGGAAAATCAAACCCGTACATACCGCCAACTCCAAGACTACAAGGACTAGTTCCACCACTTAATGGAGTCATTACTCATACGACTTTCTTTACACGACAATTTAGTGCGTATGCAGCAACAACATGTACGGATCCAAAGGTTGCAATATTTGATACGGTAACGATGTCAATTCTAGAAGATAATCCAATTGATCTAGAGACAATATCAACTTCGACTCAATTTGAATTTAATATAAGTGAACTAGAGTTAGACCTGACTGCTCCTGCTCGTTATAAGATCAAACTACTAGGGTGTGATATTGAGCTAGAAAAGATTGTAACAAGTTTCTATAAGAATCAAAATATTACTGCTGCGACAACAATTTTGGCACAACTACCTGCAACGAGTATCAACTATTCAACTGATGCAAGCTTTACTAAGAAACTAGAAGCAGCAGAAGAGGCCCTAGCAAATACGCTTGCTGATAATCTTACTAATTTGGAAGATGCCTACACGCAGATTGAAAGTGATACTGAAATACAGTCGACTTTTAACGAGTTAACAGAGGGTGAAAACTTAGATATTTTAAAAAGCTCTAAGCCTAAAATAAAGAGTATTTTATACGCAACATTAATGGATGAAGGCCTTTCTTCTGAATTCTCTGCCCTTGCTGAACACTGGGATTCGACTTATCAAATTGCTTACGAATGGTTTGTTGACGGCGTTTCAAGTGGAACAGGAAACGTATGGAATTACACTCCTCCATCAAATACACTTCCTAAAGCAATTATTACGTTAAAAGTTGGAAAGAAACAAAGTGGTAACGATCGCGTTGATACAACTCTACCATTCCATGAGAAAAGTTACGAGATCGACATAAATCAAGTTAATGATGCGCCAACTTTAGCAACGCCTCAAACAATTAATACGACAGAAGATTCAGGCCTCGATTTTAGTCTAACTGAAGCTGTTGATCCTGATTCGTTCTCGCTAACTTATACAATTGTGTCACAGCCAACAAACGGAACTCTTACTTGTGATCCAGGCACAACAAGTTGTACCTATACGCCTAACTTAAACTTCACTGGAACAGATAGCTTTACTTATAAGGCCAATGATTCCGAACTTGACTCAAATATTGCGACAGTTAATCTGAATGTTGCCAATGTTAATGATAGGCCATCAATTGCTGCAAATGAAATTTTTACTGCAATAGAAGACACTGCTTTAAATTTCACATTAAGTGATTCAACTGATATCGACAACACAAGTGCACAACTAAGTTATAAATTAATCACACCACCAAGTAATGGTACCCTTTCAAACTGCTTCACGACGGGCAGCTATACTGCAGACTTAACTTGTACATATACACCAAATGCAGATTTCAATGGTAGCGATACATTTACTTATATTGTCAATGACGGTCAATACGACTCTGTTGGACAAGCAACCGTTACAATTAATACAACTCCTGTAAATGACGCTCCTACTCTGAGTTCAACACAGTCCCTAGCAACAGCTGAAGACACACTAGTGGCCTTCACATTAAATACAGGTAGTGATATTGATGCCGACACACTCACTTATAGTATCGTCTCAACAACATCAAATGGTGTTTTGACTTGTACTGGTGGTATTTCAAGAGATTGTCAGTATATGCCCGCATCTAATTTCAATGGTGTTGATTCTTTCACATATAAAGTAAATGACGGAAATCTTGATTCAAATATAGCGACCGCAACAATCACAATATCATCGGAAAACGATGCTCCACTTATAGGTAATGATCAAACGATTTCAACTAATGAAGACACACTTGTAAGCTTCACACTAAACAATGCTACTGACATTGATATGCCTACACAGACTCTACAGTACAAACTTATTACAGGACCAACAAATGGTACTCTTTCAAATTGCTTAACAACTGGAAGCTATACAACAGATATAACTTGTGAATATACACCAAATTTAAACTTTAATGGTACTGACACATTTACATATCGAGCAAACGATACATTAGTTGACTCACCTACAGAGGCAACAGTTACAATTAATATAACTGCTGTTAATGATGCTCCGGTTTTAGTAGCAACTCAAAGCGTTTTAACAAATGAAGACACACCAATTAGCTTTGATCTAAATGCAGCTACAGATATTGAAAACGATGCTCTTACCTATACAATCGTATCAACGACTGCTAGCGGAAGTCTTGTCTGCGACCAAGGTAACTCAAGAGCATGTACTTATACACCAAGTACAAACTTCAATGGCCAAGCTACTTTCACTTATAAAGCAAGTGATGCGAGTTTAGATTCAAATACTACAACAGTAACAATTGATGTGAATTCAATCAATGATGCTCCAGTAATGGCGGCCAACCAGAGCTATTCAACAGATGACAACACTCCACTTAGTATTACTTTATCGAATGCGACAGATGTGGATGGTGATAGCTTAACTTATAAGATTGTCTCTCTCCCTACAAATGGAGTACTTTCGGATTGTATTACGACAGGAAGTTATGGAACTGATCTGACTTGTACATATACATCTAATGTGAATTTCAATGGTACAGATTCATTCACATTCATTGCAAATGACTCAACTACGGATGCTCTAAGTACTGCAACTGTATCAATTACAGTTTCAGATAAAACACCTTCAGCGCCACCTTCAATAGCACTAAGCTCGGCCCTTTATACTTCTTCTACAAGTAATAATCTAACAGTAAGCTCATGTAGTGATATTAACTTTGTCCTAATAAATGAAGGAACTCAGCCTACTGAAGCAGATAGTGCTTGGCAGTCTTGTACGACGACGGCCTCAGCAATTACATACACACTGGCCAATACGAACCAAGGTCTACACACACTTAAGGCATGGTCAAAAGATGTGAATGGTAATGTATCAACGACATCAACTGATATCTCTGTTTTTTATGATACACAGGCCCCAACGATCTCAATTGCGACAATAGCGAATCAAGCTGGATCAAATAGCGTAACACTTTCTTGGGATGTAACTGAGGATAATATCTCTGCGGCCCAAACTCATACAATCGACTATTGGAATGGAAGTAATTGGGTGAATATCACTTCATCACTAAATGCAAGTGTAGGCCCACTTACAAATACAACATTCACTCAAGCATGGAGTGTTCCAAACCTAAATATTGAAGATGCTAAAGTAAGAGTTTCTCTAAGTGACCTAGCGGGTAATACGAATACAGTCGAATCTAATATCTTTTGGATTGACTCAACGGCTCCACAGATTGCGCATGACTCATTTACATCGTATGGACAAAATTCAACAAAAACATTCACATGGACACTTACTGAAAAGCATATTGATTCTGTTGCAAATAATTTTTCACTAAGATTTTACGACGGTAGTGCTTGGCAAAATCTGACAGCGGTAGCAGCTGTTACAAGTGAAAATATATCAAAGAGCTACTCTGCTGATATTAACTTAGGTCCAGAGGTCAATAATGCAATCTTTGAAGTTAGTTTCACAGATGCGGCCGGACATAGCACAACAATTCAAAAGAATTTTGTTATTGATGGGAGCGCTCCTACAATCTCTTCAATATCATTAAATGGTGGTGCCACAACAACAGGAAATAATAATATACAAGTCGATCTCGTTGCTACTGATACTGCATCAGATATTACATATATTTGCCTTAAATATGATGATACAACTGCACCATCAAGTATCAATGATGAATGTTTCACAACACTTCCAGAGGCCAAAAGAGCACAAAATATAACGATTACGAGTGTAGATAATTTATATGTGAGAATCGGTTTTGTTACAAATAGTTATAGTGTCTACGCTTGGGCCGCCGATGCGGCAGGAAATATTTCAACAAATACACAAGTTGCAGGTGTTGATACTGATTCAATTAATTATCTGCCTGGTACACCTCCAGAGATTTTCAATATCATTGCAACAAATACAAATACGCCGAGTTCACCAGCGACTCTGTCACAACTTCAGGCCCCTAAAGATAGCGATATATATGTAAAATGGAAGGCCATCGATAATGAAGGACTAGCAACTAACCCTATCAGTATCTACTACTCATATCTTGATGGAACAGAAGAAAAGTACCAGCTTCTTATGGACAATATTGCAAATATTCAAGGAAGTGGTTGTACAATTACGGCCCAAGAAACAGGTTGTATCAGACTTACAGGACTTTCTCCTACGGACTCTGTTTATAAGATCAGAGTTGTTGCCCTTGATAGCGATGGTAGTGAAACCTTTATGACATCTGCACCTCTAAATGAATCTAATTTTAGAATCATTGCGGGAAGTACAGAAAAAGGTATAGGCGGAAGTGGGCGTTCTGTTATTTTTAAAGATGGAAATTCAACATATGAGATTGATCTATTCTCAACGGTAGTCACTGATCGTGGAGATATTTTCTATCGTGACCTTGATGCAGGACTCTTATGGGTTGATCCGGAAACAGGGATTATCAAAGAATTATTACCAACAACAGGTACACCAAGTGGAGATGGCGGATCAATTGAGAATGCCACAATTGGCTTTGCAAGTGCCATTACTCTTGACTATAACAATGGGCTTCTCATTGTCGATAAGGGCAGTATTAGACGAATTGATATGAATACGACTCCTTGGCAAATATCGACTCTAGTAGGTGGAGGATCGAACTCTAATCCAGGAACAAGTTTTGCACCAAGTGCTATCGACATTGCAAGCTTTCATCGCTTTCTAGGTACTCTAGTTCCTCTACCAAATGGCGACCTCTATTTTAGAAGTACTTCAAGTAATACTGATCGCAATTGGTTTCACTTTGATGCAAGCGAAAATATAGTCAATCGTATCCAAATCGATGGTGTCGGTATCTACAATGAGGACACTTATAGTTGGTCAGGAAAAAGAGTGACGAATATGGCCATCGCCTATAATGCGGTAAACTCGGCTCTTGAGCATATGCATGTAAGTGTTCATAAGCCTGTCACAGGAAATACGCATTACCGTGTCGCTAGACTAGACTACGCATCGGGTACACCAACAACGACATATAATGCCACAGCACCTTATGATATCTATACTGGTTATCGCTCAATTTACAAAACAGGCCTTGATGGAAAAATCTATTTTGATTACAACCATGGCCGCAACCTAATGCTCTATGATCATGTAACAAATACGTATACAAGAGTTCTTGGTACTGATTCAACATCGAGCACACCATGTGCAGATGGAACGGCAGCGACTTCATGTCCAATAGACCTTCAAGGTTACTTTGTTAACCAACAAGGTAAAATCTATTTCAATGATCATGGACTAATTAGAACTTTAGATGACAGTGGTAATATCGTTACCCTAGCAGGTCAATTCTCTTCTTCAGGTGATGGAGAAAGCGCTCTATCAGCTCGTATTTCGGCTTCTTGGCAAATCGATTGGGGTAAAGATAATGGCCTAGATAATACAATAGTTGTCGGTGATTACGTTTCAGGAACATACAGAGAATTTACAATTGGTGGAACCATCGAAACTATTGTTGGTGGCTACTCAGCGAGATCTTATAGCTTCTCAGTTGATCGAACAACAGGAGATATTTTTGATGATGTTGGTTCAGGTGTAAATCGCTACAGCAGAACAACATTAACCAATACTCGAGTTATTGGAAGTGGTGCCACTTGGTACTTTGATGCTGCATCCGATGGACTAGTCGGAACAGATATTAAATTTGACTGGTATAATGAGCAAATTCTTGGGGTGGCAAATGGCGAGCTTATGCTTCACAAGTCACGTTATAATGGAACAACGACTTCTGATGCATTTATTAAGCTATACGATATGAGTGATAGCTACCGTCAATCTCATTTTGCAGGTATGCCTGATACAGAGCGTGGAAGTTTTTATAGTGCAGCTACTCCTCTAGCAAGCTCACGTGTACCAACATATGGTGGTATGGTAAACTCACATTATGACTCAACTCTTGGTTGGATGTTTAAGCAAACAAGTTCTGCTCGAGTTATGATAAAAGGTGGTGACGGAAATATCGTTGACTACACGATGTTACCAAGAACAACTAATGGTTTCACACACGTTCGCTATAATTCAAAAGAATACTACTATTACTGTGCAAGTAATAAAATGTGGCAATATAATTTTACGGATGATATCGAAACTGAATTAAGTTGGGATGCGCAAGTTGATTGCTATACATCACAGAGAAAAATTCTCTACAACCCAACTAATCATTCTGTACACTTCTTAGTCGTTCAAAATGGATTATTTGCAGTTGCAGAGTATTTTCTTTAGATATTTTTTTCTTTACGAATCATTGCCATTGCAACTTTAACACCATCAACGGCAGCAGATGTAATACCACCTGCATAACCAGCTCCTTCGCCACAAGGGTATAAACCTTTATGAGAATCTGATTCAAAAGTCGCGCGACTTCTTTTTATAGTTACAGGTGCTGAAGTACGAGTCTCCGGTGCCAATAAAAGGGCATCATTATTTACAAACCCCTTCATTTTCTTATCAAAAGACTCTAGTCCTTCACGAAGACCTTGAGCAATAAACTCAGGAAGAATAGTTGTTAAGTTATGTGAAAAGATTCCTGACGGACAAGATGTCTTTGGAAGATCTTTAGAAACACGGCCATCAAGAAAGTCTTGTACTCTTTGTGATGGAATCTCTTTTCCAGATGCATTAGCAAGCGAAGCTTCATAGGCTTTCTTTTCAATTTCACGTTGAAAATAATGACCATTTAATACATCATCAAGACCAAAATCTTTTCCTGCATTTACAGAAACAACAAGTGCAGAATTTGACCAAGGCGAGTTTCTTGCAAAGTTACTCATTCCGTTTACAACAATCCCATCAGCATCAGTTCCAGAAGATAAAACGTAGCCACCTGGACACATACAAAAAGAGTATGTTCCTTTATCAACGTTCTTGTTGTGGTATGTAAGTTTATAGCGAGCGGCACCTAGATCTTCTTGAACAAAGCGCCCATACTGAAGAAAGTCAACTTGCGAGCGGCGATGCTCAATACGCACACCAACAGCAAAGTCCTTGGGCTCCATCGCAACTTCTTTTTCTTTTAAATGATAATAAATTTCTTTAGCAGAGTGACCTGTAGCTAGAACAACGTTATTACTCTCAAGTGTTCTTCCATCACTCAGCTTAACACCGGCAACTTTCTTATCGTCCTCAAAAAGTATTTCATCCACCTTCACATTGTAGTGAATCTCACATCCTTTTTCTTTAAGATGATCAGTGATTTGTTTGATTAGCCCACGAATCTTATTAGATCCTAAGTGCGGGTTAGATACATAGGCCGTCTCAGGAGGCGCACCAAAATCAACAAAACGATTCATGACATATTGTACGTAAGGTGACTTAATACGCGTGATTAATTTCCCATCAGAGAAAAGTCCCGCTCCACCTTCACCAAAACAAACATTATTATCATCGTCAAATTCATTGTATCGCCAAAAACGAGCAATATGCTTCATACGATTATGAGCACGATCTCCTCTTTCGATAATGATCGATTTAATTCCATATTCCGCTAAGCGTAGTGCACAAAATAGGCCAGCAGGTCCTGCACCAATAATAATTGGTGTCTTAGAAAAGTTATCAAGAAAGTTAAACTGCTCTCGATACGCAGCAAACTCTTCACCAGGATAAATAATTTCAACTTTAAAATTATAGATTGGTTTTTTACCGCGATTAGCTCCACGAGCATCAAGGGCCTTGTTATGGATTCGATAATCAGCGAAACCAGGAAAGTTTTTGTTTAGATAAAACTCTAGGTCTTGATCGTAGTCTAATTTAAAATTCGTAATTTTACTCATTCGTACTCTTTCTTTCTCTATATGATAAAGTTATGTGTTAAAATAATCAGCGTATATTATAACCTATCTTGCCCAAATTAAAGGATTAACATGGCCAAAATTTCCCAAATAATCATTGGTGACGAGCTGCTAAATGCAAAAATTAATGATCTTAACCTGCAAATACTTGCAAAAGAGATCGCTCCTCTAGGCTTTGACTTCAATAAGTGCACAATCCTAGGTGACAAATTCGATCAAGTAACTCAAGAAATTAAGAAACAGGCCGCTGAGAATGACTTTCTTATCATCACAGGTGGGCTTGGGCCAACAAAAGATGACTTAACAAAATCCATTGTGGCAAATGTACTAGGTGTTGAACTCGTTGAAAACCTCGAAGCAGAAAAGATAGCAATTAGGCAATACGAAACATTTGGCAGAACGTTTTCACGTGAAGTGAGCAACTATCATATGCTGCCAAAAGATACCTCTCCTATTTATAATCCATCTGGCCTTGCTCCAGGAATTCATGCAAAGTTAGGAAAATGTGAGATTTTTTGTACACCGGGTGTTCCTCGCGAATGCCAAACGATGGTTAGAGATAGTATTGTGCCACTTCTAAAAAACCGAGCTGAAAGTGGTCACGAACTTTTTGTGTGCCGTACTCACAGCATTCCAGAAGAGACAATCTTCTTTAAGCTATGCCCTACACTTTGGGAAGACTTGGAAGAATTTGGAAAAGTTAGCTCACTTCCAATCGTCTCAGGAGTTGATATTACAATTAATCTTAGGCCACAATTTCAAAATGAAGAATCACGTCAAAGAATTAGAGATATCATTGAAGCAACAGAGTTAAAAAATAATATTTGGACTTATGGCCTTCGTACAATCGAAGAAGTTATTGTTGAAGAAGCAAAAGCGAAAGGACTCACAATTGGCTTTGCCGAAAGCTGCACAGGTGGACTGGCCAGTTCAACAATCACAAATGTATCAGGGTCATCGTCTGTCTTTTTAGGTGGAGTCGTAAGTTACGCTAATTCAGTAAAAGAAAATATTATTCACGTTAAAAATGAAACACTAAAAAATCATGGTGCCGTTAGTAACGAAACAGCAACGGAGATGGCCGCTGGTTCTCGCAAGGCCCTAGGTGTTGACATTGCAATTTCGTATACTGGAATTGCCGGCCCTGGTGGTGCGACTCCTGGCAAACCTGTTGGAACAGTATGTATCGGCGTTGCCACAAAAGATGGTGTATCAGCGCAAAGATATGAGTTTCGCGGAGATCGAACTCGTTTGAAAAATAAATTCTGTCAGCAAGGTTTGATCCTACTACTTGCAAAGGTACGCGACCTTTAAGGTACGCGCCACCTTTTCAGGATTTCAACATCTTGCGATCATGAGTACTTACACTAAGTGGGATTTCAAAAACACTCCTTTTTAAAGAAGTGCTAATAATATTAGTTAAATTACTTGAAAACCTTTGTTCATAAAAAGACACCTCATCTGCATACATAAAGTGTGGCCTATAGTTTAACAAGCGAGCTTCAAAACTTGTAAAGTGTAGAGAACTATATGGATAATCAATACATCTTTCTACAATATTTACTCGAAGAGGATTTTGATAAATATAACGATATACATTTTGTAAATAGTCCTGATTGGAGACGATAGTCCACTTATAGCGATTACTGAATTTATGATTTATTACCCTAGCATTTCGACTAATTAGCTTTGAGAGTTTGAGATTAAAATACATCATAAACCTATCAAGATTCTCATTAGGAGTTGTAACGAGTAAGTGATAATGATTATTCATTAAAACGAAACAATTTATTTCAACATTAACATTTTTCCGAGCATAAATTAATGCCTGCTTAGCTAAATCCCAAACATGATACATTGGTAGAGGAAAAGGAACTTTATTATTAGTTCGAGATGTTACGTGATAAGGAAACTCATTTTGTCTTATTAATTTAGGTCTAGGCATTTAAACGTTCTGACGTAACAGACATGACAAATAAATAAAAACGACAACATTTTATTTTTTAATTCAATTACGAAACTTGGTACGCGCCACCTTTTCGAGATTCTAGAAAGTTATCTATTAAAAAGGAGAAATCTTCGTCAAAAATCTCACAAGAATAAAAATTACTAATATAAAAAGATTCATTCAATAATGAATACTAATTAAAAGCAACGAAATATAAAGTTAGGGTTAAGTATAGAAGAAATTAGAAACTAAGTGATTAATATCTCGAAAAGGTGGCGCGTACCAAAAACAAAAAGGGGGGCAGCTCAGTGAACTGCCCCTCCCCCCATCTCAGCGCTAGCTTTAGGCAGCTTTCTTAATTTCTTCCATTTCCATGATTAGGGTTGAAATTCGTTTACCTGCGCCCTGTAAACGTCCGGCCAGTAACCTTGATAGATTGAGTATCAAGAGTGAAAAGATTCGAGGATTGGTTTTGTACAGGCCGAATATGTCCGAGTAGTTCATGACGAGAACATCTGTATAATTATCTGATTGAACAGTTCCATAACGTTTATTTTCTTTAAGAAGTACCATCTCACCGAAGAGGTCTCCCTTTTTACAACGAGCAATTTCTTTATCGTCAGCATTAAAAACTTTTGCTGAGCCATTTAAGATAAGGAACAACTCCTCACCACTATCGCCATGTTTAAAAACATAGTCGCCAGGTTTTAGCGTAAGCACCTTACAGTGCTCACATATTGTCATAATTTCGTTGTCATATAGGTCAAAGAATAGCGGACAACCTTTAACGATTGATAAAACACTCATTTCTCTTCTCCAAATTTAAAGTCAGCTTAAATTTTTTAGCTTTATTAAGCTACATTCTTCTTATCAGAATCAACTTTCTTAATAGGAGCGTCTTCACGCATGTATCTCTCGATACTTTGAAGAACTTTTAGTACACCTTGCATTGTACTCTGCTCCTTAGCATTACCACGTTGAAGGTGATACCAAAGGTTCTGCATTGAAGTTTCAACTTTCTTAAAAATCTTGTAACGCTTTTCCGGTAGTGGGAAAAGAGTGTTTAGGAAAGTTAAAATTAGAGAAAAGAAAATCCCCGCAATCGATGTCTTCATCGAGAAGGCAACGTTGATAACGAAACGAGTAAGGTTATCTGAAGATTTTTCAATATTATTAAAGTCAATGGCCGCAATCTCAGGAAGGGCCATGGCAATACCAATGAACGTCCCGAAAACCCCAAATACAATAAAAAGGTTTGGAAGAATATCGATCATACGTGAAGCACCATCAATAGGGATCTGTCCGTAAAGCTTAGTCCAATTTCTATCATCACTCATGATACGGTCAGTAAGCTCTGTATAATTAGGAGGAACTGTTGATTTAAAAACCGAACTCTCCCCATGAATTGAAGCAATTAGACCGTGCTTAGAACCAATATACTGGTTAAGCGAAATACTTGAACCTTCAGAGCTATCGATCTCTTTATCGATTTCTCTTTGCTGTTGTTGCATGGCCTCTTTTCCATCATAGTGACGATTTTGAATATTGGCATTATTACTGAAACGAAGAGCGTTATCAGGAAGGGCCGCATTTACTCGTCCTAGAAGATTCGACATATATGAGTCGATATCATCAATTGGTATATTTTTTTGCTTATCATCATCAATGGCCGCATCAAGCTCGCGAGTAAAACGAGAGTAATAAGCATCATCGTCCTTACTGTGGCGATAAGCTAAGTAGCGGAATACTAGGGCACAAACTAAAAGCCCCATCATAAATTCGATAAGATATGTACCGAAAAACCCTAAAACTATCTCAATCATACGTACCTCTTTGTTAGGTCTACCAATCCTCGACTATTGGTATTCTATTTTAGTTCTGGAGACAATTGTAATAACCTCTCCATCGCTTTTGGATCATCTTTAAGTGTAAAGCTCAGCTCAACACGTTGTGACTGTTTACAACTATAGTCACCACACTTCATGTCTTCGTTTGCAAGTGGAACTGCGTAGCTTGCAGGTTTTCTCTCTTCGACGATGAAACCTTTTGGCTCAATAAGTTCAGCTGCAATCGACTCACGTTGTCTCTCAATAACCGTATCTAATAGAACTGGTCTTGAGAAACCATAACCAATCGACTTCGTCACATTTCTCATATAGAACTTATATGGATAGCTCATTCCATCACTATAGATATAGTTAGAAATTGCTAGTGCACGTCGTGACGACAGGTTTAAGTTATAGTTATACGAATAAGCTTCTGCCATCATAGGATCTAGTGCCTTACCAGCAAATAGTGGTGAAGCGTGACCTTCTACGTTGAAACTATCAAGCTGCTCTCTAACTGTATCATCAGCAAATAAAACTTCTGAGTACAGTGGGATTAGATCTTTTAGCTTCTTCTTCGCATGAACACTCAGTCTTGAAGAACCAGTTTCAAATAGTAGGTTCTTATCCATTAGAAGTGTTACGTTACCAGTTTTAGGATCAACCGCTGCATCAATATTATTATTTCTAAATTTATCAGCTAGGTTTCTCGCAATATTTGCACGTAGATTCTTCTTCTGATCTTCAACTTTCTTCGCAATTTTCTTAACTTGTTTCATGAAGTCTTTCTTATCGTTAACTTCAGCAAGACATGAGTTAAGTTTCTTGTTAGCACCATCAAGCCCGTTACCAAGTTCAGTAACCTTCTTATTAAGCGCACTTGAGCCAGTCTCACAAGCATTTAGGTCTTCACCAAGAGATGCGATTTTACGGCCAAGATTTCCATTTTCATCATTCTTATTAGCAAGGGCATTTTGTAGATCACTAACTTCTTTTCCAAGTCCTGCAACCTTCCCTTTTAAGTCTTTATTTTCGTTATTAAGTCCAGCAAGCTCACCTTTTGCTTTACCAAGGGCCTCTTTAAGTCCACCGTTCTCTTTTCCAAGACCTGCAAGTTTACCTTGGGTCTTACCAAGAGCTTCTTTTAGGCCACCGTTCTCTTTTCCAAGACCAGCAAGCTCTCCCTTAGCTTTTCCAAGAGCGTCTTTTAGTCCACCGATCTCTTTACCCATACCAGCAAGTTTTCCTTGTGCCTGGCCAAGAGCTTCTTTTAGGCCACCGTTCTCTTTTCCAAGACCAGCAAGCTCACCCTTAGCTTTCCCAAGAGCTTCTTTAAGTCCACCGATCTCTTTACCCATACCGGCCATCTTACCTTTAGCTTGACCTAGGGCCTCTTTTAAACCACCGTTTTCTTTACCAAGACCAGCAAGCTCACCCTTAGCTTTTCCAAGAGCGTCTTTAAGTCCACCGATCTCTTTACCCATACCGGCCATCTTACCTTTGGCCTGTCCAAGTGCTTCTTTAAGACCACCGATTTCCTTACCCATACCAGCAAGCTTACCTTGAGCTTGTCCAAGGGCCTTCTTAAGTCCACCGATTTCTTCACCCATGCCTTTCATCTTACCTTTTGCCTGACCTAGAGCTTTCTTAAGCCCTCCATTTTCCTCAGACATACCAGCAAGCTTACCTTCAGCTTGGCCAAGTGCTTTCTTAAGGCCACCAATTTGTTCGCCCATTCCTTTCATCTTACCTTTGGCCTCACCAAGAGCTTTCTTAAGCCCTCCGTTTTCTTCTGCCATACCAGCAAGTTTACCTTGAGCTTGTCCTAGTGCTTTCTTAAGTCCACCATTCTCTTCAGACATTCCCTTAAGTTGACCCTCGGCCTGCCCTAGAGCATCTTTAAGTCCACCATTTTGTGCCATAAGAGATTTATTATCACCTTCAAGTTTACCAACCATCGCCTTAAGACGATCAACTTCACCAGCAAGACCCTTATTCTTAGCGTCCCCTTGTGCAAGTTTTGATTGAAGGTTTTTGATATCACCTTTTAAACCTTGATTGTTCTGCTGAGAACGAGCAAGGTTTGATTTAAGTCCATTAACATCATCGTTAAGACCTGCGATTTTTCCATCACGAGCGGCAACATCAGCATTAAGTTTTTTGATTTGAGTATCTTTTTGTGCTGTAAGTGAATCCATCGCTTGCGCATGCTTACCCTTTAGATCTTTAATTTGATTGTCATATGCAAGCTTCTGATCTGACTTACTTTTTTCAAATTGTTTTGTAAGATCAGTAAGTTCACGTTTGTGATCAGCGTTAAGCTTTGCAATCTGTGACTGCGCATCTTTTTTAACACCTGCTAATTGCTTTTCTTTTGTATCAAGTTCCGATTGATACTTCTTATTTAAATCAGCAATTTTAGACTCATATCCAGCTTTTTGTTTGGCCTCAGATTTCTTATGCATTTTCTCTAGATCAGTAATTTTCTTAGCATGATCTGAGTTAAGCTTTGCAATTGTCTCTTGTGACTTCTTGATTGTTCCAGCAAGTTGAGCTTCTTTAGTATCAAGTTCTGACTGATGCTTTTTATTAAGATTTGCAATCTGAGACTCATAACCCATTTTTGTGTCTTGTTGTTGCTTCTGGTGAGACTTTGTTAAGTCATCAACCTTCTTAGCATGATCCGAGTTAAGCTTCGCAATTGTCTCTTGTGATTTCTTGATTGTACCAGCAAGTTGAGCTTCTTTAGTATCAAGCTCAGATTGGTACTTCTTATTAAGATTTGCGATTTGAGATTCATACCCCATCTTCGTATCTTGTTCTTTCTTCTCATAAGCTTTCGTTATATCTGTAACTTTCTTTGCGTGATCTGCATTAAGCTTTGCAATTGTCTCTTGCGACTGTTTCTTTTGTCCTGCTAATTGTTGATCTTTAGAAGTAAGCTCTGATTGGTATTTCTTATTTAGGTTAGCGATCTGGGTTTCGTAACCCATTTTTGTATCTTGTTGCTTCTTTTCATACGACTTAGTAATCGTATCTACTTTTTTAGCGTGATCAGAATTAAGCTTAGCAATCGTATCTTTTGATTGTTTAATCTGACCATCTAACTGTTGTTGTTTAGATGTAAGCTCTGATTGATGTTTCTTATTAAGATTTGCAATTTGAGTTTCATAACCCATTTGCGTATCTTGTTGCTTCTTTTCATAAGATTTAGTTAAGTCATTAACAGTCTTTGCATGATCAGAATTTAGCTTTGCAATCGTCTCTTGCGACTCTTTCTTTTGACCTGCTAATTGTTTTTCCTTAACATCAAGCTCACCTTGATATTTCTTATTAAGATTGGCAATCTGAGTTTCATAACCCATTTTAGTGTTTTGCTGCTGCTTTTCATAAGTCTTTGTAAGGTCAGCAACTTTTTTCTGGTGATCCGAGTTTAGACGAGCAATCGTCTCTTGAGAGTCTTTTTTCTGACCCGCAAGTTGCTTATCCTTTGTATCAAGTTCTGATTGAAACTTTCTATTCATATCAGCAACTTGTTTCTCATAACCTGCTTTTTGTTGCTGTTTTTGTTGCTCATAAGACTTTGTTAAGTCTGCAACCTTATTCTGGTGATCAGCATTAAGAGTTTTAATTTCATGCTCTTTTGTTGAGATGATATTTGCATACTTCTTATTTAGGTTATCAACCTTAAGCGTGTGATCTTGATTAAGCTTTTGAACTTCTTGTTGCTGTTGCTTTTTCTGTTCAACAATTTCTTTCTCTAGCTTTTCTTGGGCAATAATACGCCCTTCAATCTCACGATTGGCCTTAGCAATTGCTTCTTCATTTTTGCGCTTAACTTGTTGAAGCTCTTGAATTTTCTTTGTATCTTCTGTTACTTTTTGAAGAGTATTTGCTAGTTTTGATCTTACTTTTACAATCTCATTATTAACAAGTTTGTTTTCAGCTTGTTGCTCCTGAACTTTCTTTTGTTCAACTTCTAGCTTTGTTTCAAGCTTTGACTTAACTTGAGTAATCTTCTTAATATCTTCAGTTTGCTTAGTAATCTCTTGTTCAAGCTCTTTAAGTTTCTTTTCTTGTTGAGTTTTAACTTGCTCTACACTTGAAAGAGTTTCTTCGATTTTCTTCTTCTGCTCTTCAACTTGTTTCTTTTTCTTATCTAACTCACCAACTTTTGAGTAAAGAATATTATTCTTATCTTTTGCTTTTGCAAGCATCGAGTCGCGTTCTTTAATTTGTTCTTCAAGATCAACTAATGATTTTTCTTTGAACTCTAAAACAGTTTTAATTCTCTTTTGCTCTTCTTCTTGCTCTTTAATCTTCTCTTTTGTTTGCTCAAGATTCTTAGAAAGCTTTTCATTCTCTTGAGACTTCTGCTTCATCTCTTTAACGATTTGCTGAATTTTCTTCTCAAGCTCTTTTTCTTCCTTCTTTTGACGCTCCATCATTTTTGATAGCTTATCAAGTTGGGCCTCTTTAGAACGTAGATCATCTTGATTCTTACGAATTTCTTCAAGACGCTTCTTCATTTCTTTTGCTTTTTCGTTGATTTCTTTCTTTAATTCAGTATTTTCACGAGAGATCTTTTTTGACTTATACTTTTCTTTATCAAGTTGTTGTCCAACTTTTTCAACAATTGACTCTTTCTTTGTTTGGTTCTCAACCATTTCTTCCATGATCTTTTTATTCTTTTCTAGTTTCTCAACAAACTTAGAAAGCTCGACCATTTTTTGATTGATCACGTTCTTATAATCAGTAACCTCAGTGATTGATTGCTCAATCTCATTCTTGGCCTTCATTTCTTTGATTTTTTGCTCTTTGGAAACCATTCCTTCAAGTTGTTCTTCGTGTTTCTTCTTTTCCTGCGCTTGCTGCAAAGATTTAACACCAACTTTAATCATGGCGAAAACGAACATAACTAGGAATACAACCGCAACGGTTGTAAACATATCTGAGTATGAACTCCAGATTGACCCGTCGTCTTTTCTTTCTTCTCTTTTCATAATCCTACCCTCGAACAGCTATTAGAATAGCGATTTCTAAAGTTTATTAAAGAGAATGGCCTCTAAGCCGTTTAAATTTCTGTCTATCTTAAATATTTACACGAACTTAGCTTAGTCTATGAGCATTTTTGGGGCCAAAAACCAACTTGCAAGATGAACACCAAAAGTGACAAGTATTGTGGCCAACATAAATAATTTTGGCCATTGCCAAGTATCTGAGTCAAATACTCAGATGGATTTTAGAGATTTTCAGCTCTAACCTCCTAATAACTCATTTTATTATGATTTTACTGCGGCATATTTTAACCTTACTTTATATTAATCTTAAGTAGTTACGTGATTGAGACGATAACTATTTGGGATAGTAAATGAAGAAATACACGGAACAGTTTAAATTCATTCTGATGTTTACGCTAATGCTTATGATGGCAAGTTCATGCGTACCTCAGGCAGCTAATAATCGCTCTACATCTAGCAGTGAAAACGATGGTGTGGAAACAGAGATCAACGATCCAACGTTCGCTGATTCAAGGGCCTATATTCAATATGCAGGTAATGTCTATGATGGCGTATTTGAATTGGATAATTACTTTGATGATAAGCTGACATTAAGGGGCCGTGGAATTCATAATTATGTGAAAGTAAATCTTAATAAGACTTACTGTGCTGTCGTTAACTTCCCTGGTATTGAGAGTGGTACACCACTAGTGGCAGTTGGTTTTCCACAATACACAATTAACGTTTCAGAGAATTCAAAAGAATACTTCTTAAAATTTACTTATCGCTCAATTGATAAGTCTATTACTCAGAGCTATTGTGACAATATTGATGTTCAGTCATTTATTGTAGGTAAGGCCCTAAATTCAACGAAAGTAAAATACGATATTGATGAAATTTGTCCAACTTGTTCAAATATAACAACAACGTCAAGTTCACTTCTATTAACAACAAGTTCAGGGGATGACCTTACAACGGCCCTTGGAAATAATATTTCTTTCAAACTATTCTTCACTTATATAGGAACACCTGACACAGGAAATTTGTGTTCACAAGATTCACAATGTAGTGGAAATGGTAGTGACTACTGTTGTCTTAATGGACAATGTGTTCAGGATTTATCGGAAAAAACACAGAATATTCCAAGTACTGTTTTGAATGAGATTGATCTTAACCCATCTGCTATCTATAACTATCCAAATTACTATAATATCTGTACGACAGGTTCTGTACCTGGAACTGACCCAGATGAGGATTATACGCCAGATGAAGAAGCGGCCATTCGCTTTAATCGCCTAAAGCAACTATTTCAATGTACCACTCCATTTGATGGTGAGCGAGGTATCTGTACAACAATTTATGAAGGTGCTCGTACTGATCTAGAAGAAAACTACGAGACAAATATTGATGATACAAATTTTGCTTCTACATATAAAGGAACAAAGCCTTTTGCAAACTCTGTTCATGAAGTACGTTATCAAAATGGAATCATCTATAAAGAAGGTGCTGCTATTGTTCCAGGAACAGTGTCAATATCAGGAGAGAATGACAACTTAACAGATACAACAAAACTTAAAATTACAACTCCATATAGTGAGACGAATAAGTACAAGAACTTAGAGATTGATGCCTATACTGATGTTTCATGTAAACGAATCAATAACTTCCAAGCACAATGTTATAAAGTATATAAGCAGGGACAAAATGAAGGGATGGCAACAGACCACTACCCTGGTACACAGCGATTCCAAATTCCTTATTATGCAAATTTAGGAAATAAGCTAGTTGTTCAAGTTGATGAAGTCACAAGAACACAGAATTCTTCATGGACACTTTCAATTGGATCAATCAATGAAGTTGTCTTTGGAGACAATTATATTGTTCAGGACTCACAGACTGTTAAGATTACATTTTATGTAGACCTTAGCACTTATCCTACGATTCTAACTTCAAAAGAAGCTGCTCAACAAGAGATTGCGACATACTGTAAATGTTCACTTTCTCAATGTGCACTAGAAGAAGTAAGAGATACAAATGACGTGGTTGTAAACTACCAATGTTACCTAGTTTCAAATCAACCACAAGCTCCTTTACAACAATCATTCTATCTCTCTGCAAAGACGGCCCCGCAAAGGTATTTTGACAGCAATGGTGTTTCTAAAAAAGACCTAACGCTTACTGATGTTATTCTTGAACCAAACCTCGCTCAAGAAGGAACAGCATTTGCCTATGCTAACGGTGATAAGTCAAAGCCAAACAATCTAACGGATTACGTTGGTTTTAGTGAGATTTATGGAAGCTTTGATCTGACAAGTACAGCTGCCAAAGCAGCAAAAGAAATCCAAGTAAATGAAGGTATAACTTATGATATCTTCGTTTCAGGTGGAAACTACTCTAGTTGTTCATCATGTGGAAATGATTACTACGCTTCAAGTTTAAAGTATCTTTCAAATGAATTTATAAATGGCCCAGCTGGATATCAACCGGACCTAACAACATCATCGCGTACAAAAACAACAAAATATCGCTCTGATGACTTTTTATTTGGACGTGCCTGTTTTGTACCAGCAACAATGCTTGCTTGGACTCATCAGCCATATGAAGATCAGCAAGATCAAAGATTAAATCGCATGAAGGCACAGCACTTTATGGTTGCTAATGGCTATGATCGCGACTGGTATGGATTCAACTACGGATCTGTTATTGGATCATTTGATGGAGTCAAGTGGTTCGCAGTTGGTTCAAAAAGAAGAATTAAGGCCACAAGTAATAAGCTATTCTTAGCAATTAATGCTAAGTTTGCAGACCAAACTGTTGAAAACAGCTACTCTGTAACAGTACAGGATTCAGTTATTAATGGTAGTTCAAATATTCCAACTACTGACTATGCAACAGATGGTGCAACTTGCCAGCAGGTTCATGCCTGTAACACAGATAATGAATGTGTCTCAGCTCTAGGTTGGGATTACGCTTGTGAAAATATATCAACTCTATCGTCACCTTTTCCAAATTTTGACGTTAACGGAAATGAAATCCCACAAGAAAGTGATATTGATCGTCTACTATCTTTAAGTGGAACTTTTTCTGGTGGAGTTAAAAGATGTGTATACAGAGGACGTGGAGCAGCTTGTCTACCAGAATATAATAATGTGAACAACTCGTCTCAATCTTACACGACAGTCGGTTCGAAGAGACTTCACGGTTGTTCATTCAACAATCATTGTCAGCCACTAGAAGGTGCCAATAATGAAAAATTCAACAATCGTCTTTCTCGTAAGGCAACTTCCCTAGCATTTCAAAATGGTCAAGTTGATTCAGATGAAGATCTTGTTTCAACAGTAGGTCTTGAAGCACCAGCACTTGGCCGTCCATTTAACTATATTGGTAATGAAGCACCTAATTCTAATGCAAAGAAGAATCTACTTCTTAATAATGTTCAGGGACTATGCCTTCCTGGACGTGATGCAAATCTAGAAGATGTTGTCGTTTCAATGGATCGCGAATCAGTTCTAGTACCAGACTTTATTGGGAATATGGGGAACACTGTTACAGATCTACAAAATAATGTGAATCTTAATACTTACCTAAGCTGTCCAACTTTCGATACGACAGGAGACTATGTTGCCTTTGACCGCATTAATAATGTGAGTACAAGAACATCTGACTTACAACTTCTTTCTCGTTCTCAAAACCTAAGTACTTACTTCTTAGAGATTTTTAATGGACTGACAAATAATAATTTACTGAAAGATCTTGAAGATGAAGATGCACCATATGTTGACTCACAGGCACTACCTGTTAATGCATGTCTAAGAGCACCAGGTTCAACTTGTTTTACAGATTTAGATTGTTCAGCTTCTAAATTTGTAACAGATAATACAAAAGGTGTATCAATCGATGATCTAATCACGGCCACAAGTCAGTATGAACTTTCTTTCTGGCAAACAGAACAAGTATGTTCACAACCAGCTCGTGTTGGTGATGATGACTATGACATAAGAAATAATCGTTGCTGTACTCAAATGGGAAATACATTTAAAGTCCCTACTCTTGATATCTTTGGAAGACCAATTTCAAATGATTCAACAATCACAAATAGTGATGGTGTTGATCTTACAAGAGTACCTGGAGCAGAAATTGGAGCAAAAACTTCGACACGCTTCTCAGGAAATGTTCTAACAGAGTATGAGAGAGAAACAGACGGGCTAAACACAATGACGATGGCCACAAAGGATGCAGGAATTCCAGAAGCTAGTGCTTACTCACAATTTAAAGCACTTTCAACATATGGAAAGAAAATGTGCTGTAGCGAAAACTGGGTTCGTAGTTTCAATAAAGAAGTTAATGGTGGTGGCCATGAGTGGGGACCAAATAAAATGCAAGCACACGGCCAGGACTCACTTGAAGATTTCAAATGTTACAACTACGCTGATCAGTCAAAGCAAAACTGTAGTGCAACTCAAGCGCAAAATACATCTAGTTGTTCTTTAGTAGATATTCCAGACGCAATCGGTGAAGATATCACAAAGTGGCTTGGATATTTTGAACTAACAGGTATTCCAAATATTGTTATTAAAGATCATATCTCAGGTGTAGTTGATATGAGTGATAACAAGTGTAGTAAACCTATTTACCGCGATGATACAGCAGCTCCTGAATATGGTGTTGACGGTTATATGATTGCAGATACTCTTGACTACGAGCCACTATCAAAAGCTAACGAATTTAAGCCAGTATTTGAAAGTGATGAGTTTGCTTGTTGTATGCCAGCGGGAACACAGATGCAGGCCGGTGATGATGCTAATTTATGTTGTACAGGTTATATCAATCCGCAAAACAACAAGTGTCAGCTTAAGAATTATTCGAACGTATCAGCATATACAAATCGTTTTGTATCAAGTGAGCTTCAAAATCTACCAGACTCAGATTTTGAACCACTAACAGGACATATGAAAGATCGTGAAAAGTTAGCAATCGTTGCATGTCAGCAGAGCATGTGTGCTGATGGTTATGTTGGTTTTGGTCTTGCTCATGGGCAGTATGGACTTCCAGAAGAGACACTGGCAGATGCAGATGCCGCTGGTGTTGGTAACGTTAAGCGATTCATGCAAAACACAGACAATGATAATGAATTAGGTCGAGTGGATTATTTCCTAGAAGGTCTAAAGTGGAATGCACACGTGTATTGTCTTCCGGCCAACGTGGCTGCTGAGCTACAAGGCTCAACACCAGCTGTTCAAGTTCTTAACTGTAATTAAATTTAATATCAGCAATAATCTTAGCGAGGAGTGCCTTGGCCGCTCCTCTATTATCTTTTGCTATATAAGGATGAATTTTAAAGCTGAGACTTAATTGGCCATTAAACTCCATTGCAACAATTCCTACTGGAAAATTTTTAGATCCAGGAGTCGTTGCAAACCACACTTCATCTTGACCAAGAGATTTATAACTTTCATCACTAACATCCCAGGCGCCAATATTAGAGAATGTTCCTAGCCAGAAATTTTTAGTCGCTGAGTTTCGTGAAAGTTTTGCCATGTAATTACGGCCAAATAAAACACCAATATGATGAACCCACCATAGGCCAATGTGATTTAGAGTTTTTACTTTTTGCGAAAAGCCATTTCTAATTTCGTTATAATCAGAGTTCGCATTTAAGCGTAGTTGAACAAAAGAAGTATGATTCTCGTAAGAACTCTTCTTATTTACAATCCCTCTAATATTAATTGGCAGAAGCCATGAGTATCTTAACTCTTGTGCATCATCTTTTATGAGAGAAAAAACGTGGTGATTAATTAATTCTAGAAGAACAACATTTTGCGAAAGTTTCTTCTCCTTTAAGAAATCATTAAAGGCCTTAGTTTCCTCATGGTTAAGAACGCCTACCTCAAATTCATAATTATCCTTAGGCCTATTATCATTTTTCTCCTTCCACTCAGGAGCACTTGCAGGTGAAATATCCTTTGCTTTTAAAGCAAGCATCAGATGTTTCCAAAAAGATATTTTCTTATGATAATTAGAATAGACTGGAGTTCTCTTTGCTCCAAGCTGAGTTAAATAATAAGGAATTGAGGCACTTCCATCCATCAGAGAATGAGAGTATTCAAAGTACTCTGGTGAAAGAAGGTTACCGTCATGCCACTTAGCACGGCCAATCACACATTGATCGTTCTCTCCCCTTTCTTTTAATAATTCATACCAAACACCTACCCAGTCACGGCCAAAGTAACGTTTAGAAATAATATTAAAAGGCCATATCACAGAAGACTTCCTTCAAAACGAAAAGATCTCTTAGGCCATAGGCCCTGATTCTCATCACTGTGAATTTCAAACATATGTCCTGTGCTTTCCACAACAACGCCGTCAATTAGTGGCGAGAAGTGAATCTCATCCTGTCCCGTATATAAGTTACAGATATGATAATGACTCAACAGATGTGAATCTTTTAAATATTTAATCATAGCTGATATGATATCTTTTTTTGTATCGTTACTCATAGCAGACTTAAAACAGAGGTATTGAACCTCTAAGGTTTTTAAAATACCATTATCAACTTTGGGCCTTCCCATCATTTCAACAATATTAGTTAAAAACTTCTTTGCAAACTTTAAGTTATATAACTTGTAAGATCGTCCAAGATCGCGATTGGCAATCATAAAGATTGAGACTAAATCACTGCCATCAAATACACCGTAATAGGCATTACCTTCTTGATCATCGAGCTCCTCCATAAGGTCTAACTCATGGGCCTCTTGTGTATAGAAAGTTGAAAAATCAGAAAAAGGGATTTCTCTTACATCAAAAAACGTTGGATTAAAGACTGCAGGAATCACAACAGAATAGACGTGATAATTATTGATATAGCGGTAGTTATAACCTCGCCCTCCTTTTGTTAAGGAAGCTATGGCCTTTTCATTATCCGATAAGATCGCGGTGTAGGCCATTTCACATCGAAGATCTTCGGCCAATTTAGGAAGAGCAGCAATGACATCAGCAAAACATTTACGCCACTGTACCTTTGCTCTTCTTCCTCCTTGAGGAGAAACTCTTAAATCACAAAAATATGCAACAGGTCGATAGTCACCATCGATAAATCGTAAGTGTCTTACAATTGTACCAACACCACAAATACTTAAGTCTTCATTTAGAAATAAGAAGGTCCAGAAATGGTTTCCTTTTCTTTCGTAAAACTTGAAGAAGTCACTGCCACGATCAAATGACAATGCTTCATCACCAGTTTCCATATGAATATCTTTATAAAAGTTTAAGATCCCTTCGTTATCTTCTTTAGTCGCCAGCCTAATATGTGAGTAAGGGGCAACGACCTCTTCCAAGGTCAACATACAAACGCTCCTTGCTAGCCAGACTAGCTATAAGATTTAACTTTTTTAATTGAGCGAGCTTTTAGTAGTCTCTTTAAAAGGAACATTACGATGCGACCAAATGATAAATGGACATTCATCATTGTTCCATACTCAATAACTTCATCATCAGGCTCACTCATACCAGGTAGCATTTTAGTATAGCCTTTATAAAGTCTAAACGGGCGTATTGTATTATAGATCTCACCAAGTTTTGGTTTGGCACTTGAGTATGCATAAATATAAAAGTTACGTCCCATGCGTGATGCTTCAATATACATCATAAGCCAGAAGTAAACTCCTAGCAGTCGACAACGTTGATAGCGTGACATCCAAAGTGCTGTGGCTTCGAATAAATCATTTTCAAAATCTGGAACATCTTTTTTTAATTTTGCTAGGGCATCATCAGGTAAACTTTTTACGACACGAGAATCACTACCTAGTGCGAAAGTAAAACCACCACACATTAGCCCGTGTTTATTAAACAGAGCAAATGTCTTATTTCTAGCAAGAAAATCTAAAGGAAATTTAACACCAATTCTTTGGTAAGCGAGTTGTTGAAACTCTTGTAATTCATCAAGTTCGTTAATGCATCTTAGTTCCGAGCGATAAATACGCTTAACTCGGCGCCCCGTTCCAACAATAACACCTGGCAAAACAGCTAATTGTCTAATCATTACTCTCTCCTGTTAGAGTTGATGGGGACATCTTAGGAATAAGCTTAAGCATCAGTAAAATCTCAAAAGATTATTAAAATTTCCCCAATTTCATCCTGCGCACTAATAATACCTATAAAATTGCGCGCTTAGAAAGGGCCAAGAGAAATCTTATTCAATTTCTAACAACATTTTTGGCCATTTCCGTCAAAAAAATATTATTTGCAATAATTATTAGTGTCATAGTGCTACCTTTCGAATTTGTACAAGTGTGAATAATTTCAATAATTAATGCCAAGTACCATGACTTGCGCAGGCCTCATTGCTATTTTTCTCCATTCACAAAAGGAGCCCAATGAAGACAATAATGTCCCTACTACTATTAAGTTTCATGGCCGTTTCAAGCTATGGAATGCAAATTAATAAATCTGCTTTTTCTGGCAAGAATTTCTGGTACATCGATCAAATCGATCGAGTTGAGATTATTACAGATCTATACAAGCAAACAAAAGCTGAATACGCCCTGTGGGAAGTAAAGAAGAAGCGCATCGGTGTTGACGGAGATAAGATATTTAAAGAAGCAATTGAAGCTGAGCAAACAATTGCTGACGTTGATGATGCTGTTTCACAAGCAAGAAGTAATATGGAGTTCTACGATCGTGCAAGAAAGTTAATTGCTAACTTTCAAGATACACACTTTGGACTAAGTACTCATATTGCAGCTCCATGGATTGTATCAGGTTTTAATACAAAGTTAGTTGAAGCTAGCGGAAAAGTAATCATTGCCTCAAAATACGGCAAGGTTATTGAAAAATCAGTTATTGAAACACAAAACTACTACATTAATAAGATCGAATTAGGTGATGAGCTAATCAGTGTTGACGGTGTAAAAGTAAGTGATGCAATTGATGCACTTATGCCTTACATTGACGCATCAAGTCCTGCCTTTGCAAGATCAAGAGCTGCTGCAATGTTAATTGAGCGCTACTTTCTATTTCCAACAAGGCCATATTTTGACATTGAATTTAGAAGTGCAAAAACACAGGAAACTCACAAGGTTCGCCTACCTCTATACTACTCTGGTGATACTAGTATCGTAAGAAAGAAAGATATTTCATTCTACCTTGATCAAAAAGGTTTCTTAAAATTAAAAGAGCTTCGTTTTAAATGGGATAATCAACAGAGAACTTTTGTAAAAGACACAAGTCTAAAAGTCGATACTTTACCAGAAGGCCTTCCAAAAGGTGCTATTGAATTAGAAAACTGGACATCAGCAAATGGTGGTGGAAGCCCTATCGTTCACTCTGCTCTAATTCTTAAAGATGCAAAAGCATATGCTTATATGCAGGTAAACTCTTTTTCAGTATCAACAGTATACTTTAAAGGTGAGCAGCTCTCTTTTATCGAAGCACTTAGAAAAAATATTAAATTCTTTAAAGCACAAAACTTAGACCTTATTTTAGATATTAGAAATAATGGTGGTGGTAATGGTGGCTACCCTGCTCAACTTCTTTCTATGCTAACAGAAGCAGATAAAACATACCCAAATGCTACTTGGGCCTCAGCAGTTACTCGTTATATGAGACAACTAATTGAGTACTACGGTGTTGAAGAAATCTTTAAAGACATTGATGGAAGTGATTGGACAATGCAATCTGATGCTTTCTTTGAAGCTGCAAGTGAAGGAAGAATGCTTTCTCGTGCAACTCAGAATATTGATATTACAGCTGACCCACAAGTAGGTGGATTTGATGGAAAGATCGTTGCTCTAGTTTCACCAAATTGTATTTCAGCGTGTGATATTACAAGTATTCTACTGCAAGGCTCAAAAAGAGCGAAATTAATAGGTACTCATGCAAACGGTACTGGTGCAGGATACCGCTCAAATGACGTGTATAACACGCAATTTAAGGACCGCTATAACGTGTTTTCAACACAGATCCCAAATATGCTATTTGGATACGGTGTTGAAGGTCACCAATTTGGTAATCTCTTAGGAATTGACTCTGCTTATGAGTTAAATTCTGAAAACGTTCCAGTTCAGGCCGATATTAATTATGTTGAGACAAAGAAAGACTTAACTAATTACATGTCAGGTTGGATTGAAAAAGCAATTGAAGTTTTAAACCAATAAAAAACATAGGCCACGCTATTTGCGTGGCCTTATAAACATTCCGATTTCTCTTCGATGCGAAGGAAGATGACAGACAGAGACTTCATACTTCTTATCAGCAGTAAATACCTTTATCCAATCATCAACCTTTTTAAGATCATTAATTACAGGTGTCTTAATAGTTAAGAAAGCACCTTTAATATTCTTATAAAAGTCCATTATACGACGCGACTGATTCGTATTTAAATCTCCATTCAAGTTTAAATCTGAAATGAGCCAGTCACAGTGCTTTGGTAGCTGTGCCCTAGTCACATCAAAGACACTCTTTTTAATATGTGAGAATTGATCTCCAAATTTTTCTGAAATAATTGGATCCATAAGCGCCGGATCAACTGAGACAAGCTTGGCCCCTTTTTCGAGGACATAGTATGAGATTCCACCTGGAGCACTTCCTATTTCCACAATCTGATCTTGCGCACTAATCTCTTCTTTATAAAGCCTAAATGCTTGGCACGCCTTATGATAGGCCCTAGCAGGAACCTCATCAGAAATTTCACTCTCCGTTAAAGAGAAGGTATCGACAGGAGTGATAATAGTATCAAAGTGCCAAAATTGATTTTCCCCCACTCGGATATACTCACCATCAAGAGGGATCTCATTATATTTATCGATAAAAGTCGCCTGTCTACGTGCAAAGGCAACAGGCTTTTTAATAAGCTGTGTTTCGTAATTATCTGGCCCCTTCATGCTAACAAACTCTTTGTTAGAAAAGCTTAGGTGAAGCTTGGGGTGCTTTAGCTTAATTTCTTCTAAAAGAAGATCTTTAAGTTTTGGATGATAGAAGAATAAGTAAAATGTGTTCATAAAAGCTATAGTAGCATGAATAGATAGCTTGGGATAGAACAACTGGCTTCTTAATAGAATTCTAATAAATAGGCATCTTCTCGATTTTTAAAAATGTGGCATAAAATGCCAAGAAATTGGGACGCCCAAAACAAGGGCGTCCACAACGTTATACATCTTATAAAGATGCTGGTGATCTTAGATTTTCTTTAATTTGAAACTGCGTAAAAATATTCTCTTTATTAACACCTTCAGAGTAGAAATTTTGATAAGGAATATTCCCATTTAAATTTGCACTTACACTACCTTTATTAGGATGTGACCCAAATAGACGTGTCAAAAGATGATCATTTTTAATCTGATTATTTACATTATATGCAATATCTTTAAAACGCCACAGCGGTAGTTCATGCTTATATTTTGCAAATAACTGTTTAGAACCAATTTCCATACATGCTGCAATCATTGACCTTCTCTTAGATGGCCTAAAAATATATTTCCAACGATACTTCTTCTCACACTTCTTTTTAATCTCAGAAGTGTAATTGCCAGTCGACCACTCCTTTAAAAAGTCTGCATACGAGTCATATAATTTATGACGACAGCTACTAAATAGAGAGCGAAGCTTCACGAAAATATTTTTCGATTTTCCTCCACACGCTTCTTTGAAGACATTGTAGATTTCATCTGAATTACGATTTAAAAAATTAGCTATATTTGAATTATCCATCGTAATAGTTGATGTAAATTCCGCCGGAGCTCGGACTTGATAATTATCAAACATCGAGACAAAGTTTCCATAGCTATTTGTACGGGCCCTAACAAGATCCTTCATTTTATCTTCTGTCTTTGACACTGCCCAACTATAGTCCTTATTAACCTTACTTTGCTGATCAAAAGTCATCGTAAATACGTTACTGCTGAAGATATCAAAGTCTCGTCTAGCATGAATCAGTTCTTCTTCTGACTGATAATTTATATTCACTTTCTTCGATTCAACACGGTCATTAGAAACTAATTGATCGTAACCAATAAGCTTACCTAAGACGGCCCCGAGTAATTTAGAGAAAATATTTTGAGTATAAGATAGTCTTTCATAACGATGAGAGAAGAATTTATAAACTCTCCCATCCTTAACAACCTCAGTTGACTCAGTTTGAGAGTTCTTTACTCCACCAATGATGAAAGCAAGATACTTCGATTCTTTTAATTCCTTCTTACGGTTTTCATAAGAAGTAATATTACTCGCAAGTGTTGAGTAATTAAATTTACCAAAACGCACAACGCCTTTAAGCTCATTTAATTTCTCACTATTGTTTAAATCATCAACATATAAAGACATATATGCTTTATATGACTTCTCAAAGCTATAATTAAAGTCATAACGAAATAAAGTAAGTCTAATTAGATTTAAGAAATCGGCCATTAAAGTAATATTGGCACCTGCAGAGATTAACTTTGAATCCTCAGCGCTTAATCGAATCATCTCATTGGCCTTAGCATTATCAGCTGGCCCTAGACGTTGAATCTCAACAGTTGATTTTCTTTCGTACTTTGCAAGAGCACCAGCAGCGACACCAATTCCTTGATAAGAAGCAGTGGCGGCTGCACCAGCAGCAAATGTAAGCGCATCTTCCTTTTTGATAAAATCATAATCACCAAGTTTAGAAAAATTCTCCGGCCTTAAATACTTATACATAAAGAAAAGTCGATCAAATTTTGTTTGGAGTGCATCTTCAACATTGTCAGCAAAATGATTAAATCTCATTGTTCTCTTTAGGGAAAGATTACTATAAGACTTTAAGACAGATGGAGATATATTAATGATCCCCTTTTGTTGTAGTGCACTTAAGAAGTTTCTAGCTGAAATTTCAATAACCATCTCATCATTAACGAGGTAGCGATCTTCATCAAATAAGGAAGGTGCCGCACTTCGGTTAAAGAGAACTTTAAAACCATGAAAATCTCCAGCATGTCGCCAACCGACAAGATTAACTCCACCAAAGAAGCCATTGGCATCATGACTTAGACGATCACCTATTGCCTGATAATTGGCCTGGTAATTATCATAGATTTGTCGGTAAATTGGCGAGATATCGGCCAAGTCCGTACTTGAAAATTCTGTTTCTAATTTATGATTATCAACCGAAAAATTAGAAAAAGTAACAGGTTCAACGACATCATCTTGCGCAAGAGCAATCGACGTCTTTGTATTAAATAAAAATGTGAAAATTAAGAGAATAAGTGTTTTCTTCACTCTGTCCTCTGTATTACTTTTTAAGTTCACCACGTCCCCCTTTAGTGATTACCCAATACCCAAGGCTCACTAGCGGAAAAGAAACGGGAACGAACGTGCAATACAGATTCTTTTAGCCTAAAAGGGATTCTACGTTCATTATTCGACACGATGCAAGAAATTCTTATTATTTATTGTCATTCATCAAGTTTTGAATAGTTACCCAGAATTTTTAATAGATTTTGCTTATCTTAAGTTAATTTTAATTTAATAGAATTATTAGGAGATAGTGCCGATAATAAAGACAAGACAAAAGTGATGACCTATTGTTATGGTCAACTTAAGTAAACTAAACAAAAACAAGGAGAATTATAATGGCATTTGAAAGTATTGATGGAAAGCAGGTTCCAAAGACTTCTTTTAAAATTTTTAAAGATGGTGGCCTAGTTGACCTAACATATGATGAAGTATTTAAAGGTAAGCGAGTTGTGGTTTTTTCACTACCTGGTGCATATACACCAACGTGTTCATCAACTCACCTTCCTCGTTACAATGAGCTTGCTGGTGCAATAAAAAAAGAAGGTGTTGATGCTATCTACGTCCTATCTGTAAATGATGCATTTGTTATGGATGCTTGGATACAAGATCAACATGCAGATGAAATTGGTGTCTTACCAGATGGCAATGGTGAGTTCTCTAAGGGAATTGGACTATTAGTAGATAAGTCTGATATTGGATTTGGGGCAAGAACGTGGCGCTACTCGATGGTGGTAAATGATGGTGTTGTTGAAAAATCATTTATTGAACCTGATAAACCAGGTGACCCATTTGAAGTGTCAGATGCTGATACAATGCTTAAGTACTTAAACCCAGAAGCGAAAGCACCAGAGGCAATTGCTATTATCACACGTCCAGGTTGTCCACACTGCCACCGCGCTAAAGAGCTTCTAACAGAAAAAGGGCATAAGTATAACGAGATCATACTTGGGCAACATACTTCTAACCAGTCACTATTTGCTATCACTGGGCAAACGAAGGTTCCACAAATCTTTATCAATGGAGAAAGAATTGGTGGACGAGATAAATTAGAAGAATTAAATGAGCAAGGAAAGCTTTAAATAAAAAAGGCCGCCTATTGGCGGCCTTCTACATTATTAAATCAAAAATAACATTTCAAAATAAGTTGGCACTGGCCATAAATCATCCGGAATAATACTTTCAAGACGTCCACAGTGATCAGCAATCATCTCACTAATAGGCATTAACTCATAAGCTAATGAATGGGCCACTTTTTCTTCATCATGTACATCACTTAAACCTGCCAAGGCATTCTTAAGATTTCTATTTTGCTCAAAAACAGCTTCTAAAGAGAATTGTAGATCTTTTAGAATTTCTGTTTCTACTGACGCTTCGACTTTAATGGCCTTTGAAGCAGCAATTGATGCGGTTAACTTGGCCTTGTAATTAAGTGCCGCAGGGATAACTAATTGGTTAACCATATTTGAAAGAGTACCAAATTCGATATTACGTTTCGTGATATATGTTTCCAGAAGTACATTGTAGCGAGTATCGAGTTCTGATTCACGATAAATACCATGCTTCGTTAGAAATGCTGTCTCTTGTCTATCGACAAGAACATTTAAGCTATCAGCTGTTGTTTTTAAATTAGGAAGTCCTCTTTTTTGGGCTTCTTCAAGCCACGCTTGAGAGTAGCCATCACCGTTAAAAATAACATCCCAAGACTCATTGATAAATGTGTGACAAATATCAAGGAGTGCTTGATCGATAGAAACACCATCACGAATCTTTGCTTCTAGAAGATTATTTGCTTCTTCTAAAACTGCAGTTACGGCACCGTTTAGAATTGTCAGAGGAAAACCAATTGATTGGTCTGAACCACAGGCACGGAATTCAAATTTATTTCCAGTAAATGCAAATGGTGAAGTACGGTTTCTATCAGTGTTATCCTTTGGAAGCTTAGCAAGTGCACCTGCACCTAGATCAAGAATCGTTTGTGACTCAGGAGAGAATTCCTCACCTTCTTTAATTGCTTTAAAGATTCTTTCAATTGTTGAACCAGTAAAGACAGAAATAATTGAAGGAGGGGCCTCATTAGCACCTAGGCGGTGATCATTACTGTGAGAAGCAATTGCGGCCCTTAAAAGTTTAGCATGGCGATGTACTGCTGCAATAACAACAGAAGTAAAAGCCAAGAAACGATAGTTTTGATGTGGTTCACTTCCTGGGTCAAGAAGATTAATTCCCGTATCACTTGCTAGTGACCAGTTAAGGTGCTTTCCTGAACCATTGATACCGGCAAACGGCTTTTCATGTAAAAGCGCAACAAAGCCATGACGAATGGCCACATTTTCAATCATGGCCATTACCATGTGATTATTATCAGCTGAAACGTTAGCATCTCTAAAGATTTGAGCAAGCTCAAATTGTCCTGGTGCAACTTCATTATGACGAGTTTTTGCAGGAATTCCTAGTTTATGAAGTTCATAATCTAGCTCTTCCATAAAAGCGAGCACACGCTCATTGATGGCCCCAAAATAGTGATCATCTAATTGTTGATTCTTTGTTGAAGGAGCTCCAAAAAGAGTACGTCCTGTCATCACAAGATCTTCTCTTAAATTATAGTAATTCTTATCAATTAAAAAATATTCTTGTTCTGCACCACAAGTTGCAATGACTCGTTTAACATTCGTTTCACCTGATAGGTGAAAGAATCTCTTTGCAGTTTCACCCAGGGCCGAAACTGAACGAAGAAGTGGTGTCTTCATATCAAGGGCCTCGCCGTGATAAGAAACAAAGGCAGTTGGGATACAAAGAGTTTTTGATTCACCTGTACCAATTAAAAACATTGGAGATGTTAAGTCCCAAGCAGTATAGCCACGTGCTTCAAAAGTAGAGCGAGATCCACCATTTGGAAAAGAAGATGCATCTGGCTCACCTTGAGTTAGCTGAGACGCTGATAACTTTTCAATAGGTCTTCCAGTTGAGTAGTCAAAATCTAAGAAAGCGTCGTGCTTTTCAGCAGTTGATCCAGTTAAAGGTTGAAACCAGTGACAAAAGTGAGTTGCACCTTTATCAAGGGCCCACTTTGTAACGGCCTTTGCAACAATCTCGGCCTGGGCCTTAGAGATATGAGAGTTTGAATGTATCGCCTCGTTAATTTCTTCTTTAATTGAATCAGGGATTTCCTCTGCCGTTTGAATATCAAACGTATTTTCACCATAGTAGTCTGTTACTTTTTGGTGCTTACCTGATTTGTCTCTGGGACGTAGAAAATTTAAACCTTGAATTAGATTACTTGGGACACTCATTTACTTCCTCTCCGTGGCAGTATAGATGGATAACTCCCTATATTATAAGGACTAAAGAGGATTTGTGTCCAATGAAAATTTATTTCTTGATTGTGATTGCTTGAGAGTAAACTTGCGTTTTAAACACCTGATTATGATCAATTTCGGCCGCCTTGATTTTGGACATACAAAGTACACATCCTGCCATTAAAACAAAGATCATTTTTACGATTGCTTCATATGCATCCGGTGGTAACATTGCTAACTCCAAAAGTTTAGGCTAATTTAATTGACTTAATATTAGAGCATAATGGCAAAAGAAATGCTGATGAGCAACAAAAAATTCATGCGAAGTACATTTTTATACCTTGGCCAAGAGGAGCTACCAGAAGGCTTCATGGCCGACAAGCGCAATGACTTTAGACTGAGTCGTTATTGTTTATCTTCATTAACTGGCCTTAAAGATATATCTATTATCAATCACTTACATTTAGATAATCATGACAATATGCTAGTCTCAATTAGTCACACGAAAGAGCTTGCGGCTTGTGCGCTATGCACAAATAAAGATGTTAAGTCAGTCGGTATTGATATTGAGTGGTCTGATCGAAAAATGCGTGAAGGAACTTTTAAGTATTTTGTCTCACATGAAAGAGAACTAAATATACACTCTCCTCTTGAGATCTGGTGTATTAAGGAAGCGGCCTTCAAGGCCTACTCACCTTTTCATGATGATGAAAATGAGAAGATATTGGTCTTAACTGACTTTGAGATTTTAGAAAAGGGAGTTCTTAAAGGGCCCAAGGACAATAAGCTTGTCTATGAAATCATCGAAGAGAAATATCAGGGCAGGCCCTTTAAGCTTGCCCTGAGTGAATATTAAAATAAAAAGCTTTCTAATTTCTTTTCATCTTCGATATTAATTTCTTTAATCTCTCTAAGACCGTTTCCAAGAGTAACTCTTAAAGTCATCAACTTCCCTGTGCGAGCAATTAAGAAATCAACTTGATCATTTTCTTTATACATCTCGGCCATTGTATCGTAGGCCTTCTTATCAAGTCTTAATGAGTTAAGAGCAATAAGTTCATCACCTGCATTTAGTCCTGCTTTATATCCACAACTTTCTTGGCGAATTGACTTGATGATAAGCTTTCCACCTTCTTCGGCCACTGTTGCACCAATATCTAGCTTAGGAGTTGTCCACTCAACACTAGCACCCATGCGCTTTAAGTAATCTTCAAAATCAATTTCTTCAACACCTTCAACAAGAAGTCTAAATTCATCGCTAATATTTTTAGAAACAAGTCCTTCTAGGATTTCGAAGAAGCCTTCTTTTGTAATTCCCACAGCAGGTCTTTCTTTATAATCCGCCCATAGAGCACGAACAAGATCGTTGATTCCCTTTCCTTCATTCTTCATCAGTGTATTAAGAATAAAGAAAACGAGCCCACCTTTTAGGTAATAGCTAACAGATGAGTTTTTAAAGTTTTCACCAGCACGGTAAAGTTTAATCCAGGCATTGAATGATGAATCTTCAAGAGAGTGATAACCACGCCCAGGAGTGCCAAGGTAATTGTTAATATTCTTCTTCATACACTCTAAGTATTCTTTTAGAGAATAGAAGCCACTGCGATAAGTGATAAGCTGATCAACAAAGCTAGTCATCCCTTCCGTTAACCAGTGCATACGAGTGTAGTTTTCATTTTTATAATCAAATGGCCCAAGCTCAACTGGACGAATTCTTTTTACGTTCCAAAGGTGAAAGTATTCGTGAGCAACAAGTTCCATATACTCTTTATAGCCTTTCTCTTTTGCTAAATGGAATGGACAAAATTGTAGTACCGTCGAGTCTAAGTGCTCAAGTCCACCAAAGCCACTTGGACTTAAGTGAGTGATAAAATAATAGTGATCGTAAGGAAGCTCGTCCCCTACTATCTTTGCAGTCTCTTCAACGATCGTCTTAATATCATCATTAAGCTTATCCATCACTTCTTGTGAAGATTGAGCATGAGCAAAATCTCCATAGAAAGCAATATGGTGTTCTTTATTTTGGTGCATGAAACCATAAGTCTCATGGCATCCAATTTCAATTGGAGTATCAAGAAGCTCATCAAAGTCTTGCGCTTCATAGATAAAATGATCTCTTTTTTCAGAAATATCTTTTAAGGCCGTTGTTACTTTTGACCAAAGTGGATTAATTTTAATTTCTACATGTGACTTACCACTTTGCCCCTCAATGCCAAGAAAAACACTTGGCCCATGTAAGAAGGCATGTGTGTTATCAACATGAGAAGTACGCACAGTTAATTCATGACAATAGATACTATAGGCAATTCTTATTTTTCCATCTTCACCAAATGAAGTCGATTTAAAACTTGGGTGAGTAAGATCAACTCTCCACTCATTCTTTGAAACTTGTTCATGGAAAAGACGTTGTCCTTTCGAATCTTCAACCTTGATTTCTTTAATATGACGAGAGTACTCTCTCATTAAATAAGAGCCTGGCGACCAAGAAGGCATAAAGAAGCGAACTTCATTTGAATTTGTATCCAGCACTGCATCTAAAGAAATATTAACTAAGTGAGTGTGGGGATTTGGAATATCGATTATATATTTAAGCATTTATCGCTCCTTTCATAAGCTTTCGTATTCTACCAATTTATTTCAAGAAAAACCTCTTGAAAAGGATTCGTTTAATTGCTAAAAGCCCTCTAACAACACAATTTAATGGAAAATCTAATGGAAAATCAATCTGACAACGCACAGCAGTCTGAGCATTATAATATTGACCGCTCACAAGTTGTACTACCACAACTTACTTTTACTCAAGTAGCACAAGATCAACTCAATCTTATGCTTGAAAATGATTTCACACTACAAGGAAAGTACTTAAGAATCCTTATTAGTGGTAAAGGTTGTGAGGGATTTAAGTATTCAATTGGGTTCCATAACTTAAATGATGATGATTTTCTAATTCCTGTCCCTTGTATGGATATCGAAGTTATTATTGATCCATTTACGGCATTTTATCTTGGTGAAACTTTAATTGATTACCAATTTAATTATATCAATGACGAAGAAGGTTTTGTTGTAACTAATAAGCAACAAGAAGAATTCCAAGGCAAATTCTGGCGTAAAGATAAAACAAAGATTCCTCCTAAGGCAGAGGCCCTGTAAGCAATGGACTATCGTTACCTAAAGGCGTTTACTCTTACGGCAAAATACTTAAGCTTTTCAAAAGCTGCCGCAGAGTTGAAGATTGCTCAATCAGCAGTTTCAAGACAAGTAAAACTCCTTGAAGAATCGATGAATGAAGAGCTTATTATTCGCTCAAGTAAGAAAGTTATTTTAACAAAGAAGGCCAAGCAACTTCTAAAGTCTATCGACCAATTTGAAGATAGCCTTGGTAATATCTTTGAAACCACTCAAGAGCGTCCTGTACATATCGGGATTCTTGATGGACTACTAGTTAACTGGTTTAACCCTATCCTTGCAAAGTATGCAAAGAATTATAAAAGAGATATTTTCATTCACGTAGCCGATAGCCCAGCACTTAGACGTGGGATTGAGGATGGTATATACGATATTATCTTCTCAACAGATAATTTCCAATCAGACCTCACATCTTCTTTAAAATTATTTGAAGAAAAATTTGTGATCATCTCAAATGAAGTAATCAATAAGAGGAAGCTTCACGAGTATACGTGGATTGTTTTTAGTGAACTTGACCACCTTCATAAATTATCAACAAAGGCGCCACCAAAGAAGATCGTTGTGGACTCTCTAGAGAGTATCAAGGCACTTGTAAAGCATGGTGTGGGGATTGCTGTTGTACCAGATCATACATTATCGAAGCACGATAATTTTACGACAGAGCAAGTAAGTGGACTAAAGAATATGAATATCTATATGACTACTTTAAGCTACAAGAATCAACCGGCATTTCTAAAAGAATTTATTAAGATTTTAAATACGAAATAAAAAAGGCGAACATTTAGTTCGCCTTTTTTTTATTTTCTTTTGATGTCTTTGATTCCAACAACACCAATTAGGAATACTTTGTTTGAGATGAAATGAAGAGTTTTAGTTCTTCTATTTTCAAAATTAAAGAGCCAATCTTCACCAACTCTTTCTACAGATGCAGAATACTTTTTACGACTATCATTTACTCCACTATAAAGAGTATCGATTTCGATATCACCACCATCAGAAGGGTTTAAGTTACTAACAGTGATCTTAACAACATCGCGATCGCTTCTTCTTACAAGAACAACACCTTTCATCACTTGTTCGAGAGAATATGTTTCATTTCCAATGATTTTTCCCTTATCAGAAAATTCTTTTTTATAGACTGATGTCACCTCTCCCATTTCTTCATCAACGTTAACACCTAGATGATAGAAGCTCTGATCCTCGTCATTTGTGATATGAACAAGCTTAACCTGAGCGGCCATTAGTGATGTTGTTGTGACAACTGTTAAAAGAAGTAATTTCATCAATGATTTCATATTCATCTCCCTCTCAAATTGATACGGCATATTGCCATTAATCACTTGTTAATGGGAGAGAAAATTTTACAACTATGTAAGAAAGACAATTCTTCAAACATTAGCCATAACTAATAACACGTATTAGACTAACTTAAGGTGTTAAAAATAATAGGCCCACCAACGTGCTTAAACTCATCATCACGAAGATTTTCAAATTCATAACCCGCTAAATGGTCGTGTAATATTTTCAGGATATACTCATTAATATTCTCAATTTGATCAAGTCCAAAGGTTTGAGCAAAGCCTGCAACCTTTTGGGTAATGTAATCATTTTGAAAAATACCTGAGCTAAGGTTAGATTTCTTAGAAAATTCTCTAAACTCTTCAATTGAAACACCCATTTTGCGAGAGTCATCTTTGTCAAACTTATCAAGACTGTAATTAATAAGAGTTGAGAGGATGATGGCCTCAAAATCAATTGAGTTAATATCGTAGTTTAAATAGAAGTTATCAGAAAGCATGCCATCGTCTTTAAGAGATAAATAAGTCTCTTTAAGTGTTTTAATAAAAGGCATCAACTCAATTAGAAGCTTACACTTGCTTTGTAACTTTCTCCAGACTTCAACATTGTTAACAACAACAATCTTATTGTCATTGTCACGATACTTCACAAGATCACTAAAGAAATCATCTAGAAATAAATCAAAAGAAGCACCTAAAAAATTCTCTTCAGTATCTTCAAAGAGATGATTTCTTAGCGCCTTTTTCACATCCTTTTGCAGAATGCGAATGAGCGAATTTCCAATCTTATAAATATCAGTAAAATCAAAGTACTCAAAAATACTTTCATCAGCAAAGTTTCGGATATCTTTAATATAAGACATTCCAAGAAGGATTAATTCTCGGTTCTGATTCCCAATACGAGTCATAGCAACAGGGCCATCTTTTAAAACCCCATAGTACTCCATACTTGCATTAAGCATGCGAATAAAGTTGAAATGTAGGTAGCTAAAGCGCTTCTCATCTTGAACCTTATTCAGCTCCTCGTGAATACTTGCAGCATTCTTTTCAAAGGCAATAATCGAATTTTGGTGAAGTGTTTGAAGTTTACCTTTTGTCGAAATATTACCAGTTAGAGGCTGTTTTTTGTTAATGAATAAATCAATATGGCCAACAGAAGGAAATGGATTAACCACTTGTAGGGCCTCGAAATAATCAACGAAGCCAAAGTCTCTTAGCCTTTCTTTCTTATCTTGATACTGATTCTCATTGTAGATCATATAGTCTTCAGAAATCATTTTAAAAAGATGCTGGTAAGCAGCTTCAACACCAACTTCAGTATAAAGGTCTTTGATAAGTTGGCGTACTTCATCGACAACTTCATTATCTTCATCAAATTCGAATAAAAGAAGATTATCTTCAGTTAAAAAGTAGTTGTCGTGATCATCTGGATAGAGAGGATCTTCAACATCGAAAGTCCAAACATTGAAGCGTCCCTTAAGAAATAAAATGAACTGATCTGATTTTACAAATTCATAACGAATTTCTTCATCAGGACACTTAGCAACTGTACTTACCCATGATGTGAATTCATTGATATCAAGTTCATCTTTTGTCCAAAGGTCAATATCATAGAAAGTTTCTCTTTGCTCTTTAGACAGAAGCTTAAGAGCGTGAGATTTGACTTCAACAGGCAGGGCCTTAATTGAGACATAAAGTGGCTGAACAGGTAGCTTTTCAAGGCTTTCCCCTTTAGAGATGTAGCTATTAACTAACTCCATCGAAGTATAGGCCTTAGACTCTTTAAGAATTAAAGAAATAACGTCAGTAGTCGCTAAATTATTATTCTTATTGTCTTTCTTATTGTCGCTCATTTTGTCCACCAATATTGTCAAATAAGCCTTTAATTTAAGCTATTTAACTTAAGTTGTTAACCTAAATCTAAAGTTTGTACTGCGATACAGTAAATTACTAAAAATATTAAGAAGAAAAACACCTTCTAACACTAAAACATGATATTCGTCATATTATTTCCCCTATAACTTATTTAATTTAGATATATGAAGTGATAAGATTGGTTTAACCAAGAAAAGGTATAAATTATGGAAAAGAGACAGTGTGTAGATTGCCCATCAAGAGAGTTAGGGATTTTCTGTGGGTTATCAAATGAAGAAGCTGCTAAAGTATCACTTACTGCATCTTCATTAAGGTTTAAACGTGGTGAAAAGCTGTTTTCGCAAGGAAACCGCCCAGCAGGTATCTACTGTGTACAATCAGGAAATATCAAGCTGACAAAAACAGGCTCCGATGGAAAAGAGACAATTGTGAGAATTGCTCAACATGGAGATGTTATTGGCCACAGATCACTATTTACTGCTCAAGACTTCAATGGAACAGCAACGGCCATTGATAATGTTTCCGTATGTTTTATTGATAAACCAAGTTTATTAAAACTAATCAATGATAAACCAGCAATTGCGCTAGAACTAATTAATAAGTTAAGCCGCGACATGGGAATTGCAGAAGAACGCTCAAGTGCTTTCCATCAAAAAAATGTTCGCGAGAGAATAGCTCAACTTCTACTCGATCTTGCTAAGACTCATGGTAACGTGCTTATCAATGGTGAAATTCAAATCGAGCTAAAGCTTACAAGAGAAGAGATGGCCACAATGATTGGAACGGCCAATGAAACTCTAATTCGTATTATTTCTGAATACAGAAAAGACGGTCTTATTGATCAAAATGGTAAGTTAATCATTATCAAGGATGCCGCTGAATTAGAGAAGAGAGCTGAAGGCGTTTATTAAAGTTTTACTATTTTAAGTTTATAAAAAAAAGATAACTAACAAGAATGTAGAGATGGATATCCAAAGTATCACAAGCAAGAGACAGGCTTGCGAGGCACAAGAGTGCCTTCACTGCTCTGAAGAAATTGCCCCTGGTGAGCTCATCACTAATGAAAGAGATGGCAAATTAGAAAAGTTTTGTTGCTATGGGTGCATGAGTGTCCACTCTCTTCTTCTTAGTAATAACCTTGAAGATTTCTATCGCTATCAAAATGAGCAAGGCTCTCAGGCCAATAGCCTAAAAGAGCGCCCTACGACATCTGCCAATAAATTTGAATACATGGATAGCGAAGCTTTTATTCGCGAATACATTACAATTGAAGGAGATAAGCTTAAAGTTCACTTTCTACTTGAAGGTGTCCACTGCTTTGCTTGTATCTGGTTAATTGAAAGAATCTCAAAACTTGAAAACTCAGTTATTGAGGCCCAGGTTAATATTGGAAATAATTTAGGTAGTTTCACAATTGATACAAAAAGACCGTATTCAATTGCAAAGCTTGCTGCAACTCTTGCGCAACTTGGCTACACTCCTCACCCGTTTAATATTGAAAAAGATCAAGAAAAGAAATTAAGTGATCGTCGCGATATTCTTCAAATTGGAGTTGCAGCTTCGGCCATGAGTAATATCATGATCTACGCTGTTTCAAATTATGCCGGGGCAACTGGAGATTACGTAAAATTATTCGATGGAATAAGCTTTGCATTTTGTCTTCCAGTGATTCTTTATAGTGCTAGGCCAATCTTAGTTAATAGTGTCAGTGCTATTAGACTTAGAAGTACTAATGTCGATATCCCACTAGCAATGGCAATTGTCTTTGGCTTCATACTGTCGGCAATTAATTTCTTTAGAGAATCTGGACCTGTATACTTTGATTCAATCACAACACTTATATTTCTGATTTTACTGTCACGCTACTTTGTAAAGATGTTGACTCAAAAATCAATGTCGACAAAAGGCATCTCCTCTCTATTTCTAAACACTGGAGTTAAGAAGATTGTTGGCGATACAATTAAACATGTCTTCTCTAATGAAGTTGAGGTTGGTGATCAAATTCTTTTTGAAGAAGACGAAAGAATTATCTACGACGGAAAGCTTGCAAGTGAAAAAGCACTAATTCTAAACTCAATTAATACAGGAGAGAGCCGCCCACTTGTTGTTAATAAGGGAGACTTCATAGCAGCAGGTGCTGTAAGTTTGAGCAATGACCTCAAACTTGAAATTAGTGCAATTGGAACGCAAACAAAACTAGGTAAGAACCTATCAGCAATTGAGAATAATACAATCGTAAAAAACCCTGCCAATGTATGGGCACAAAAAATTTCACGCTACTTCACAATTGGAATTATCGTTCTAAGTATCGTGGCACTTATTCAAGGTCTTTATACTGGAGACGTTTCAAAATCATTTGAAGTCATCCTAGCAATTTTAATAGTTGGATGTCCCTGTGCCTTTGCTATGGCCACACCAATTGTTGTTGCGACTAGAATTAATAAGCTTAAGTCGTATGGTATCTATGTTAAAAACGAGCTAAGCCTAGAAGAGTTAAATAATGCAAAGAATATTATCTTTGATAAGACTGGTACTCTTACAAAAGGAAAGTTTGCAGTAAGTAGTTTTACAAATCAATCTGATCTAAGTGATGAAGAAATCCTTGCTTTAACATTTACTCTTGAAAGAGCGGCCCAACACCCTATTGCTTTTGCACTAAAGAAATATTCAAAACAAAAACTATCAAATACTGATCTCTCTAAGTACGAAGATATAGTTGCTGAGGTGATTACAGGAAAAGGTGTTAAGGCACAAATCGAAGACACAACTTACTTTATTGGCAAGGGCATACTTGATGCAGAGATTGCCCTTTTTGCTGATGAAGTGATTATTGCCACTTTTAAAATTGAAGACAGCATCAGACCTGAATCAAAAGAGCTTGTGAACTTCTTGCAACAAAGAAATATTGATATTCACCTATCTACTGGTGATGCTTCAGAGATGGCAAAAAAGATAGCGAGAGAAGCGGGTATCAATGAGGCAAGTCTTAATATTGAACAAAGCCCGGAACAGAAGCTAGAGCTTGCTAACAGACTCGAAAATGTTGTCTTTGTGGGTGATGGTGACAACGATGCTCTTGCCATGATTAAGTCTAATGTATCAATTGCAATTGGTGCACAAGCAGACATTGCCCTTAGAAGCTGTGACATTTATATGCCACAAGAAGACTTAAACCTCATAAAGGTCTTATTTAAAGTTGCACGTAATGTGAAAGGTACTTTACGCCGTAATATTATGTTTGCAGTTACTTATAATATCGCAGGAATAACATTGGCGCTAATGCATATCATTACTCCACTGCATGCGGCGATTTTAATGCCAATCAGTTCATTAACAGTTCTTCTTTCAAGTACACTTCCGTTAATTGGATTTGATAAGAGAATGTTAAAAAATAAAGGAAAAAGCTGATGGAAGTCATTATCGTTCTACTACCGATTGCAATATTCTTAGCAGTAGGATTTCTGTTGTTTTTTATTTGGGCGACTAAAACGGGTCAATATGATGACTTAGATACGCCTTCTATTAGAGTTTTATTTGAAGAAGAGAAAAATAATATTGTTCACAACCAAAAAAAGGAAGAATGATTATGAGCATGAGTACAAATGCCAATCTAGAAGAGTTCTCGTATAACGATAAGATATCGAAAGCTTTTCTTATGGCGACAGTTTTCTGGGGGGCGATTGCACTATTTATGGGTGTCTTTATTGCTTTCCAATTGGCCTATTGGAAACTTAACCTAGGTATAGAATGGACAACTTTTGGCCGTCTAAGACCACTTCACACAAATGCTGCGATTTTTGCATTTGTTGGAAACGGAATGTTTCTGGGAGTTTACTATTCAACTCAAAGATTATGTAAGGCAAGAATCTTTTCAGATTTCTTATCTTGGGTACACTTTTGGGGATGGCAGCTGATTATTGTTTCAGCAGCTTTAACTCTACCTCTAGGGATTACAACAGGGAAAGAGTATGCCGAGCTAGAATGGCCAATTGATATTGCCATTGCAGTTATTTGGGTAGTCTTTGCTGTTAACTTCATTGGTACGCTAGTTAAAAGACGTGAACGTCATATGTATGTGGCCCTTTGGTTCTACATAGCAACAATTGTAACAATTGCTGTTCTTCACATCTTCAACTCTCTTTCTGTTCCAGTAAGTTTTTTAAAGTCTTATCCAATTTATGCTGGTGTACAAGATGCGATTGTTCAATGGTGGTATGGGCACAACGCTGTTGCCTTCTTCCTAACAACTCCGTTCTTAGGGATCATTTACTACTTCTTACCAAAAACTGCTAATCGTCCAATCTATTCATATAGACTTTCGATTATTCACTACTGGTCTCTAGTATTTATTTATATTTGGGCAGGTCCTCACCACCTTCTTTACTCATCTGTTCCAGATTGGGTTCAAACACTTGGTATGACTTTCTCAATTATCCTATGGATGCCTTCATGGGGTGGGATGATCAACTTCCTTCTAACACTAAGAGGTGTTTGGGATAGAGTTAGAACTGAGCCAATCTTAAAGTATTTTGCTACGGCCGTTACTTTCTACGGTATGGCAACTTTTGAAGGTCCACTACTTTCAATTAAATCGGTTAACTACATCGGTCACTTCACTGACTGGGTTGTTGGTCACGTGCACGCTGGTACAATTGGTTGGAACTACATGCTAATTGTTGGTGTTCTATACTACTGTGTTGAAAAACTATGGAAGACAGAATTATATTCTAAGAAAATTGCTAACGCTCAATTTTGGTTAGCAACAATTGGTCTTCTACTTTATATGATGTCAATGTGGGTAGCTGGTATTACTCAAGGATTAATGTGGCGTGCAGTTGATGCTACAGGGAAACTTGTTTACCCTAACTTCATTGAAACTGTAATCAAAGTTATTCCAATGTACTGGGTACGTGCATTTGGTGGTGTATTCGTTCTACTAGGTTTCTTCTTAATGATCTTCAACCTATGGATGACTTATAAGAAATCAAAGTATGTAAACAAAGACAAAGAAGAATCAGAAGAAGTATTTAAAGCGGCACCTATTTCAGCTCACCCTGAAGATGCAAATGCTGAAACTCACAGAAAGCTTGAAGGGCTTCCTGTTACTTTTACTGTTCTAACTTTAGTTGCAATCCTTGTTGGTGGAGCAATTGAAATTATTCCTTCAATGCTTTCAAACAAATTTGTCGAAGTAGACCCTAGAGTAAAACCATACACTCCACTAGAGCTTCTTGGTCGAGATATCTTTGTTAAAGAAGGATGTTACGTTTGTCACTCTCAACAAATTCGTCCAACTGTTTCTGAAAAGCTACGTTATGGAAATCCTTCAACTGCAGCAGAATCTGTATACGATAGACCATTCCAATGGGGATCACGTCGTATCGGTCCAGATCTTGCACGTGTAGGTGGAAAATATAATGATATGTGGCACTACCGTCACATGATTAATCCACGTGAAGTGACAGCAGGCTCAATCATGCCTAACTACGACTGGCTAACTAAGAAGAAAGTTAACTTCAAAATGCTTCCAAAGAAAATGGATGTTATGGTTGCACTAGGAACTCCATATAGTGAAGACGAAGTTTCGAATGCTATTGATCTTGCAATGGAGCAAGCAACTCAAATCACTAAGGGATTAAATGAGTTTGGTGTACCAATGAAGATGCAAGATAAAGAAATCATCGCACTTATTGCGTATCTACAAAGACTTGGAATTGACACAAAAGAAACTAAGTCAGAGGAATAGAGATGAAATCTGAAGTAATGCAAAATATGCCGTGGGAATGGATGCCAGCAGTGTCGCTATTCATTTTTGCGGCCATCTTCTTAGGGGCCTTCTTCTGGTCAATGAGACCGGGCTCAAAAGAGCTTTATGAAGAAGTTGCCAACAATGCACTTTCTGACGGCGAAGCAGTCGTTAATGAAAACAAAGGAAGCAACAATGACTAACGAAAATAATAAATCGAAACAGGAAAATATCGTACTTGAGGATGAGAAAGATCTTGTTATGGATCATGAGTACGATGGTATTCAAGAGCTCAACCACCCGCTTCCAAGTTGGTGGACTGGGGTTTGGGCCCTATCATTCATTTTCTCGATACCTTACTTTATGTACTACGTACTAATGGATGGACCAACACTGTTGGATACATACAAGGTAGAGATGGCTGAAATGCAAAAGATCATCGATGCAGAAGCAGCAAACACTGCCAACTTCGATATTCAAGCATACGACAGCTACGTGGCCACACCTGCTGCAAAAGAGCTTGGTAACACTGTTTTTATTGAAAACTGTGCTGCCTGCCACTTAGATGATGGTGGTGGGGACATCGGTCCAAACTTAACAGATAAACATTGGATTAATATTACTAAACTTGATCCAGAACAAATCTATAAGTTTGTTGTTCATGGTAATGAAGATAAAGGGATGCCTGCTTGGGGAGATATCTTAAGCAAGGAAGACATCATGGCCGTTACTGACCACGTATTAGCACTGCAAGGAACTACTCCTGCAAAAGCGAAAGAGCCACAAGGTGAGCTACTTAGCGAATAAAATTAGAATTTGAAAGAGAAAGAAATGGCAAAGAAATCACAATTTGAATTACACGAATCAAGACTTGGTACAACTGACGACAGTGGACACAGAGTCTTCCTGTTCCCTGAAGAAGTTAAAGGGATCTGGAAAACCAGGCGTGAGATATTCTATTGGTTTCTTATTTTTGTCTATCTAGTCTTGCCGTGGATATATATTCAAGGAGAACAAATGATTCTCCTTAATATCCCGGCCAGAGAATTTTCATTCTTTACATACAAATTTTATGCCCACAATGCGCCTATTTTAATATTTGTGATACTCGGTTTTCTTTTCTTTATCGGGTTTATCACAAGTATTTTTGGGCGCGTTTGGTGTGGTTGGGCATGTCCACAAACAGTCTTCATTTCATCAATTTTCCTCAAGCTCGAGGCCCTAATTGAAGGAAAGCCAAGAGCGAGAAAGAAACTTGCAGAAGGCCCTTGGACAAAAGAGAAACTTATTAAAAAATCTCTTAAGTGGATTGCTTTTCTTGCAGTCTCACTACATATCTCACATACATTTTTGGGATATTTCGTAGGTACTCATCACCTACTATCAATAAGTTTTCAAAACCCAGCTGAGAACTTCACACTATTTACGATCATGCTTCTCATCACAACAATTGTCCTTCTAGACTTTGGTTGGTTTAGAGAGCAATTTTGTATTATCGCTTGTCCATATGGAAGAATGCAGTCTGTAATTATGGATGAGAACTCACTAGCAATTCTTTACGATGAAAGACGTGGAGAACCAAGACGTCAGCCAGGAATGAAACCTGAAGAGCATGGTGATTGTATCAACTGCTATGCTTGTGTAAAGGCCTGTCCAACAGGAATTGATATCAGACGAGGTGTTCAACTAGAATGTATCGCTTGTACAAACTGTATTGATGCATGTGACGACATCATGTTAAAAACGAATCGCCCGACAGGACTCATTCGTTACGACACTCAAAGTAATATTGAAGGAAAAGGGCGCCATATTTTCTCAATTCGAAATATTAGCTACCTAGTTGTTCTAATTGGTCTACTAATTGGATTTGTTTATAGTGTTTCAATGTCACAAGGAATCACAACAACAGTCCTTAGAGGTCCAGGAACACCATTTACAGTAAGTTCACCAACGACAACAAGAAACCACTTTCATATTGTAATTGAACAAAGTGGTGAGATTGTTGAAAGAAATATTGAAATTGCAGTTGAAGGGATTAAAGAAGGCTCTTACGAAATGAAGATGCCCAGAAATCCATTCATCTTCAAATCAAACCACGAAAGGAAAATTGTCTTCATTGTTTTTAATAATGATGTACTAACTAACGGAAGCTTAAAGTTTAATTTCATTATAAAAGATCTCGACACAAATGAAGAGATCATAAAAGAGGCGGTTTTAGTTGGACCAACTAAGTAGTCTGCAGGGAATTTCACCTTACGTAATCATAAGCGCAGGTCTGACAATGGGACTTGTTGCAAATTTCCACTGTGTGGGAATGTGTGGTGGAATTACTATGGCCGTCTCTAAGTCCTTTAGTCAAAATATGTCCTACCAAGTAGGCAGACTATTGGGCTACATGGCCACAGCACTGGTTATTCCGGTGCTTGGCTTTACAATCCTTGATATAAAATCAAATCCATACCTCATGCTCTTTTCAGGGCTAAGTATTGGATTGATCTTAATCTGGATGGGACTTAAAAGACTTTTTAAATTTTCAAATTTCAAATTAGCTCAAATAGTCTCTCAAAAATTACACAATCTAAATGCAAGGCTTTGGCCAAAGATATCAAAGAAAGTAGGAAATAAACCTCACCTCTTTAATTTTTCAATTGGAGGTATTAGTGTTCTACTTCCATGTGGGCTATTATGGGCGATGTTAGCACTTGCAATAAGTGCGGCCTCTCCAACACTTGCGGCACTCTTTGTGTTCTTCTTTTGGCTAGGAACACTACCAGGACTTCTCCTTGGGCCAAGTGCGATTAGGAAAATAAAATTTCCAACTCGTATTCAAGCTGGAGTCCCTTACTTATTTTTAATTATTGGAACTGCCACAATTGTCTATCGTGTGTATATGATGTGGAGTCCAGCGGCAGGAGCGCCAACATGTCACTAAAAAAAATGATCACAAAATTCTTTCAAGACCCAGAATACTATGCATTTAACTTTCTGATCTTTACAGTCATCATCTTATTTCCATGTCTACTAGTTGCTTTAACTATTAAATACTGGTCTTAGTAAACGTATCCAATACATATATTTATGGAATGACTGTGTAGTCAATGCTACCGACTCCACCATTACGACTAGCATCGGCACCAAGACCACCTGATGCGTCAGCTAAACCGAGCCAATTATTCGTTCCACAATTTACATGGATGCGACCACCACCGCCACCTGAACCGCGGAAGCCAGTCGTATTTGATCCACCAATTGTTGATATATTTCCACTACCATCACAAGTAAGGCCCTTTACATAAACCGAACCACCAGCACCAGAGCCACCTGTTGCACCAGAGAGATTTCCGTTAACACCATTTGAATCGACTGCAGCGGAGATATTTACATTAGCATCTGAAACTAACCAGATGACACCACCACCAGCACCACCACTGTAATCTCCCGAGTCATCACTTCCACCACCAGAGCCCGGAGTATTTGGCTCAGTTGCACTACCATATGTAATTCCACTATTGGTACAATAACCATCACCACCGGCACCAGCGTGTCCTCCCGCTCCGGCCGGATTATTTCCACTAGAACAGGCAAGTCCACCTGCCACTCCATATCCATTATGACCAATTCGGCCAGGAAGCTCCCCTTTACCAAGAGAAGAAATAGAAGCATTCACATTAATATCACCAACAGCGTAGACATCAGGAAGACCAGCTTCAACAGCTCCATCAAAAGTGACAACACCACCTGAATGGATTTGAGAAATATCCTTACTTGCAGAAATTAAACTAGAAGTTGCTGTTGAGAAATTCCCACTAATATCAAAACCTACATCAGTATTATTTCCATAAACTCTAAGAGTCATCGCTGTATCAAGAATAAAGTTTCCGGCACCAGTAAAGCTTTGTACACCACCTAGAGTTAGGTCGTTACTAACGGTACAAGTTGAGGCAAAGTCACCTGTTGTACAAATTGAGTCCTGATCCATTAATGATACATAGAATGAACCTTCATCAATTCCACGATCATTATTTTTCATATCAATTGTTCCACCATATTGATAGACACCACTAATGTCTGTCATCGTAATAGCAATTCGACCCGCGCCACCATGTCCACTTGAAGATCCACTTGCAGAACCACCTTGAGCGGCCATTGATCCATTTCCAGTAATTGAACCAGTGTTGATCCAAATTGAACCACCAGAACCACCTGAACCATAGTTTCCTGATATATAAGTACCATTCCCACCATTAGATAAAATAGCGCCCGTAAAATTTGTTAGGTTTGAAATAGAAAACTTAACGGCACCACCACCGTCACCACCGGCAGCATGAGCATGACGTCCACCACCAGAACCGAAATCAGTTGGTGCAGTTTCATCTCCATAAAGACTACCCCAAGTGTTGGCACTATAACCTTGGCCACCAATACTTCCGTAACTAGCAGCACCGCCATGATTATTTCCACCACTAGAGTCTTTACCTCCACCAGGTCCAGATGTACTCGTATAACCTCTTTGTGAAACATCAACTGTTCCTGCAAGATCGAGATTTGTTGCAATAAAATCTGCAAGGTTAACCTTCATCGTGGCACCGGCTTCAATCGTTGCATTTCCAGAAATATCAAAAGTGTACTTGTCACGATTTTGAGATTGAATCGTTGCACCAGATTTTACAAGCAGATCTCCAGTAACGTTAATATTTGTAGCGCTATCATAGAGATAAATATCATTATTTATAGTTAAGTTACCTGCAAAGAGATCACTCGGTAGCCATTTGGCATTGTTAATTTCACAAGTCGTTCCACTTGTTCCAACATCACAGAATTGGTCTAATGTTGTATAAGCTAAATATAAAGTTCCAAAATCACCTGGATGAGTTGAAGTACCAGGCCCATAGTTGAATATTCCAGAAAATGTATTACTTGAAGTAGTGATATCAACTGATAAGCGACCACCTGATCCTGAACCAGCACCACGTCCACCAGAGTTACCACCTTTGGCCTGAATATCTCCTGTACCAGTAAAGCTTGTGTTAGCAGTAATCCAAACGGAACCACCCGCACCACCACCACCAGCGTAAATACTTGCACCTGCACCAGCATTTCCGTCGGCCTTAATCTCACCATCGACATTAACAGTATCAGCAATAATTTTGATGGCACCACCACCATTTCCACCTCGGTAATTTCCAGATGAACCACCACCTGAACCAAAAGTGATTGGAGCAGTTAAGCTACCATATGGACTATTACCACCAGCAGTTGATGTTGCGTTTTCACCATTACCACCATTTCCACCGTGCGCCCCGCCCCCAGCTTCATCATTACTATTTGTGAGTCCAGGCGATGGCCCAAAACCTTCTTCAAGGCGATTTCTAGAACCATAGTAACCGAGTCCAACAGCACTTATTAGGCCACCAGATTGAAGATCAAAAGCAGATGTTTCAAGAAGAGATAGGTTCGCATTAATTGATGATCCATTCGCAATTGTTATGGCCGTGTCGGCCGCAATTGAAATCGATCGAAGATATTCTGTATAAGAAATACTTGAGCCAGCTTGAAGGCTTAGACTTCCAGTTAAATCGATTGAGAAATTTCCATTATGGCCTTGAATTGCAAGCCCTGCACTTGGAGATAGAATAAGATTCGCACCAGTAAGAGAAATATTATTTCCTAATGGCTTAGTTGCAGCAATTGTACAAGTAGTTGCAAAATTACCACTATCACAAATAGCATCATTAGTTGAAAGTCCTAAGTGAAATGTTCCAGGGCCTCCGTGCTTACTACTAGAGCCACCATTAGTATTAACAACACCTGTTAGGTTATAGTTGCTACCTGCAAGTTCAATTGAAAGCCTTCCACCAGAACCACTACCACTTCCGTAGTAATACAATTTACCTTCACCACCAGAAACAAGAATATTTCCACTACCAATAATTGAATTGGCCGCTTGAATCCAAACAGAACCTCCGGCACCACCACCTGAAGCATAAATAGAAGTAGTTGCTCCGTCATTTCCTTGTGCCAGGATATTACCATTTAGAATAATATCGTTGGCCACAATCTTAATGGCCCCACCACCATTACCACCAGAAATATTCTTAGAAGCTCCACCACCTGAACCATAGTCAACAGGATTAGTTTCACTACCATATGGAGATTGTCCACCTAGCGTTGCTGCGCCTTCTCCGTTTCCACCAACAGAGGCGTGAGCACCACCACCAGCTTCATCTGTATTATTTGAAAGTCCAGGAGAGATCCCAAATCCTTCTTGATAACCAAGACCGGCACCACGATAACCAAGCCCTTTTGCATTGAGGCTTGATCCTGCTTGAAGTTCAAGTGTTTGGGCCTCAAGATTTGTGAGATTAGCTAGAACCATTGCATTTGCTTCTAATGTCACATTTCCATCTGCAAGCAGTTCAATACCACGAGCATTGGCAATATATGTAATACGAGAATTTGGCTTAAGAGTTAAGTTACCAGTTAGATCAACTGCGATACCAGGGTTAAGGCCATCAACAGAAAGCGAGACACTATCTGCGATCTCTAAGTTATTTGCAGTAATCGTATAGTTTGCACCAATCGTCTTATTTTCATTTATATAACAAGTTGAAACCAGATCACCACTATCACAAATTGAAGAAGGATTTCCTAGAGCTAAATAAAATGTTCCATCTGCGGCCCTTTTCTTTCCAATACCACCTGACGTAAAAACATTTCCAGAGAAGTCATAAGAAGAACCATTATACTCAATGGCAATTCGGCCACCAGAACCACTTCCTGCACCAAAGCTATAAACCTTACCAGCACCACCAGCAGCAGTAATCATCCCCGATCCAGTAAAAGAATTGCTTACTTGAAGCCAGATTGAACCACCAGCTCCACCACCTGCCGCATAGATTGAGCCAGAAGCACCGTCTGTACCATTGGCCGTTAATGAGCCATTAACCGTTAGATTATCTGTAATAATTTTAATGGCACCACCACCATCTCCACCATCGTAACCATTTGATGCCCCAGCACTAGAACCATATTCAATTGGAGCACTAGCTACACCGTAGATAACGCTACCACCAGCTGTTGAAGCATTCTCTCCGTTTTCTCCAACAGAAGCGTGGCCTCCACCACCTGATTCGTCAGTACCATTGCCTAAACCTGCAGATGGCCCCTTCCCATCAGCACCACCATCACGTCCACCAGTGTATCCTCGACCATCTAGATTAATCGCACCACCAGTTTGGATATCAATAGATGTGGCCGTAAGTTCTGTTATATTGGCCGCAAGTGTTGCGCCAGATTCAATCACAAGATTACTTCCAATATTAAGTTCAATACTTGTAGCATCAGGAGTTTGAACAAGAGCACCACTTTGAAGAGTTAAGTTTCCTAAAATCGTATAAGTTACATTGGCCATGAGTGTTTGAGTATCATTGATATAACACGTTGTTAGAACATCACCGCCACCACTACAATTTGGATAAATATTTGGGATATTTACATAGGCCGTTCCCTCTGCAACTCCACGTCCAGCAAGGTGGCTAACATTTGCATTAACAGTTGCCTGATTTGCAATAATAGAAATTCGTCCTCCAGCACCATTGGCAGCGGAGTTGGTATGACCAGAAGTTCCACCAGTTGCCGTTAGTGTTGCAGCTAAAATTAAGTTATCAGCAGTTAGCCAAATTGAACCACCTGCACCACCACCTGAGATATCACTATTTTCTTGGCCATTGCCACCATTAGCAGAAATTGTTCCAGAAATTTCTAAAGTATTTGTAACGCTTAACTTAACGGCACCACCACCGCTTCCACCAATACGTGAACCACCAGCACCTCCACCTGAACCATAATCGACAGGAGCACTGATTGAACCATATGCAGGAGCACCGGCCGTCCCTGCGTTACCATTGAAACCATCTGTAGCATGACCACCGCCACCACCATTATCATCTGTTCCAATACCGCCAGCAGGTCCTCCACCATTGCCCATAGCACGACCACCAAAGTAGCCTTTACTATTTACATTAATGGTACCAGTGATCGTTGCATTAGAAATAGTTGAATCTGAAATATTAGCGTTTAGCGTTCCGGCCATATTAAAATTATTAGCAACAATATTACTAATGGCCGTCATTGCATCCATTGATAAAAGCCCACCAGTAGCAATTGTGAAATCTCCGCCAGCATTATTAAAAGTGAAGTCAGAGTCAAGGCCCTTAACACTTACGTTTCCGGTTGTATCAATTGTTAAATTTCCGCTTGTGAGATTTATGTCACCACCGATAACTTTAGAAGTATTGATAATACATGTTGAAGAAAAATTTCCACTATCACAAAGTTGGTCATTGCTTGTAAGACCTAAATAGAAGCTACCATCTGATGCGCGAGTACCGACACTTCCGCCAGAAACACCAATGGTTCCATTAAATGTATAAACACCAGTGTTTTGATAAATTGCTACTCGTCCAGCTGCTCCAGCACCTGTCCCTTGTGCACCATCGATTGCACCAGCAGATCCACCATTAACAGAAACACTACCGCCACCAGTAATTGTATTTTGAGAAATAATCCATAGCGACCCACCAGAGCCACCAGCTCCTTGGTCACAACAAGTTTGAACACCTGCTCCACCTTGAGCAAGTATATTTCCATCAATATTTAAATTTGTTGTTATTATTTTTACGACACCACCACCGGCACCACCTGATTGATCATCACCAGCACCACCGCCAGAACCGAAATCAACAGGTTCAGTTCTTGAACCATAAACAGTTGTCCCACCACTTGAGCGGCCATCTCCACCAGCTCCAGCGTGTCCAGCACCACCTGGATCAGCACTTGTATTTGAATGTCCTAGACCACCTGAAGGCCCACTTCCATTTGCAGCACCACTTGCTCCACCAGCATAACCTTTACTTGAAACATCAATACTTGCACCTGCCTGGATATCAAGAGTAGTTGTACTTAGAAGAGTTAGGTTTGCAGAAATTTTTCCACCAGATTCAATTGTGACATTTCCATCAACTTGCATAATTATTTTTTCAAGAGCATTTGAAGAGATGTCTCCACCACTTTGAATAACGAGATTACCTGGAATATAAATGACTGTTGAATCCGCCATTGTTTGTAGATCATTTACATAACAAGTTGTGTTTACATCTCCTCCACCTGAACAAACAAGGCCAGTTCCAGATGAAGCGATTGCTGCTGTTGTGAATGTCTGGGCCTGCTGCCCGATCGTATTATTTGAAGTATCAATATAACAAACCGTTAAACTATATTGAGTCGAAGGATTAAGTGACGATATATTTTGAGTTAAGTTTGTATTACCAAAGTCAATTCCTGCAGAACAATCACTAGGGGCAATTGCTCCCGTCACAAGGTGATACTTATATGTTTGTAGATTTGTTGTATTGATAACAGCGTAGCTTAAAGCAATATCATAACTATTAATTGTATCGAGATTTAGTGAGTGTAAGTAGCTGGAAGTTTTTGAGAAGTTTTTAGATTCAGCACTTGAGGTATTTCCGGCACTATCAGTAACTGTTGCACTTACGGTTACAGCTCCATCTGCTTGAGAGCTAAAATCAAAGGTATCGCTCCAATTGCCTCCTGTACATGCAGTTGTCTTGGTTACGACATTTCCACTTAAAGTCACGCTACCATCTTCTGTACACGTTCCTGATAATGTAGCACTTGGGCCAAAGACTTCACCTGCTGTGTTTGTAATAGTCACACTTGGAATTGAAGTATCATAATTTATTGTCGCACTAATGGGATTATCATTAATATACTCACCAGTTGTAGCGGTCCAAATATAAACAGTTCTTGATCCATCTGCTCCTGCTGAAAAGGTAAAATCAGTAGGCTCAGTCGTCACCCAACTACCGTCACTACAAGTAGAAGTATCCGCTGGCTTTGTAGACTGTGATTCAGATAAACACCACATCGTTGCATAAGTATCATTACCAATGCTAAGGCCTACTGATAAATCATTTGAGTCACTCGTTGCCATCGTGATTGTAGGATCTGGCATCGAAACATTTTTTGTCAGAGTAATCGTTTCTTGAGCAGAGGAGTTTCCAGCGCTATCAGTATAGACAACATCAAAATCGAGACTGCCATTAGGGATTGCTGATGTATCGACATCAACGCTCCAACTCCCACCAGAACAAGTAGTTGTTGCTGTTATTGCATTTGATAAATGAACTTCACCACCATCTTCACTACAAGTTCCCGCTAAAGTAAAATTCGTTTGATTCGTTTCATCAATAACAGTAGCGGGAGGAGTTGTGATTGCAGTAGATGGTGCTACGGTATCAACTTCAATGGTTCCAATAATAGGATCTTCTGAAACTTCATCACCACTATTTGCTGTCCAAACATACAGGTCGCGACTACCTTCTCCAGGAGAAAATGTATAAGTCGCAGGAGGGGCAGGTGTCCACGCTCCTCCGTTACAAGTTAGTGTATCTGTAGGCTGAGTTGTCTGAGATTCTGAAACACAATACTTTGTAGCGCCACTTGTGTTGGTGATATTAAGCCCAACAGTTAAGTCATTACTAATTTCGGGGCTACTAGAGTCTGAATCCAATAAAGAAACTGTCGGAATTGTGATTGCTCCATCACCAACGATAGAGTACTTAATTTTCGAACAGGAGCTAAAAGCTATTGCTAATAGAAGGAGAAAAACGTGCATCGATATCAAACCTGTTAAATAATTTTACTTACTCAAACAAGTTTATCGACATAAAGTTAATTTTCTTAACAATTTTTAGTATTTAGCAGAATAAACTCAAGAAGCCATTCATAAAGTCCTGTAATATTAAGCTCTTACAAAACTACTCTATTGAGAAGTGAAATTCTTGCCATGGCCTTGATTTGACATGGCGTAATTCCAAACTGCCAACTTCGAAGGCCAGCTAAACTACTTACACTCTCGCATGCGCTGAAGTAGTTCACTATCCTGTTCTTGAATTCGAGGTCTTAAATACTCAACAATTGAAGAGTTTTCTTGAAGGATACGAACTAAGCGACATAGAAAGACATTATCTTCTGGGCTCTCAACAATTGACCAGCCATCAACGACATTATTTGTTTCATAGAAAAATTTAAAAAAGAGTTCTTTGTACTCAAGTTTTACATTCTTTCCGGCCTGAGCAATTAATTGTTCGCCAAGCGCTTTATCATGAACAGAAAATCCCCACGTCAGTCGATCACCACTTCCAAGATCTAGCGTTCCTTCATAAGTTTTAAAGAAGACACCTTTCTTTGTGATTCGCACTAATTTACCCGAGCGAGTCCCATCAGACTTTGGATAATTTAAAATTCCCCAACCTAGAAGACCTGCAATAATTGCGAGAATAAAAAGTGTGAAATAGATTTTCTTCTTCAAATGAACAACCTCGTTAAATAATTGATAGCTCTATTGTAGCCATTTACATCCTTAGTTGTAAAAAACTTAATATTATTAACGCATCTTTATACCTCTTAAGTTTGATCTAGCGTCTGTGTGCGTTAAATTTCAACAAAGCCAATGAGCGAGGTTAAATGTGTTCGACTTCATCGATTTAACAGATACCCAGGCCGTTATTCCAATTCTAGGCCTGTGCCTTCTGTTATGTCTTGTGGTAGCACGTTTTACTAAATTTATAGGAATCCCTAAGGTCAGTGGTTTTATTATGCTAGGGATTATTCTAGGGCCATATGTCACAGGCCTAATCACTCACGAATTTCTTGAAAAAACTAATTATCTTTCTGACCTTGCTCTAGGCCTTATTCTCTTTAATATTGGCGGGGAATTTAATAAGTATCTCTTAAGGCGCTTAAGCAATGAAATAATTAAAGAAACTCACCTTAAAGTTTTTCTGATGTTCTTGATTAGCAGTGTTCTCTTTGCCACTTGTCTTGCTATCTTTACCGGACTCTCCTTTACAAATATTTTTATAATATCCTCAATGCTTGGAATTATAAGTATCGAAGCGGCTCCCCCTACAACAGTACTAGTAATGAAAGAATACAACACACATGGCCCAATTACTGATGCTATCATGATTCACTTGGCCGTAGTCACTGGACTAACAATTGTTGGGAGTTTATTTTTGACTTCAATTTTTGAAGCAACAGACCTGTGGCCTTCCTCTGCCTCTGCTTATCAGTCACTACTTTCCATGGCCAAAGAAGTGATCGGATCAATTGCAGTAGGAGTTGTACTGGGACTTCTTCTTACTTGGCTTGAAAATTTTGAGAATAAGATTGGTAACTTTCTCTTTTCCATCATAACAATGATTCTCTTTGCTCAAACACTCGCTTATTTCTTAAAGTTGAATGTACTCTTGATATCGTTAGTTTTAGGTTTTACTGTCACCCAAGCTTCTTCAAAAGGTCGCCTCATTCATACGACAGTTAGAGATATTGGAAGTTCACTCTATGCCATTTTCTTTGTCTTTGCTGGCACCCATATCAATATTGCAGGGCTTATATCTGATGACGCACTCTTTGTGATCATGTACATCGTCATTCGAACACTATCTATTTTTGTGGCCCATCGCTTCTTTGCAAAGCGAGTAAAAAGCAATGATTACAGTATGTTAGGTCATTGCCTCTATTCACATGCTGGTACGGCCATAGCTATTGCCATGACCATTCAAAAAATCCCCCATATCACAAGTGGTATAATCTTTCAGACCATCATTTCCAGTATATTCATCTTTGAAATTGCAGGGCCACTTATCCTCAAAGAGGCCCTTAAACGCAGTGGAGAGGTCTCTTTAGAGTCCCTGAGTGATGGGCAGTATAGTTATGGACAGGATCGCCGATCAATCTTCAAAATCACCAAAGACTTTATATCGAACAGTCTGTCAGGACTAAAAAAATAGTTTTGTCAGGATTAACAACCTGAGTTAAGATGCACATATGGATACGACAATTGCAAATAATGAAAAAAACGATGTGGAAACATCGACTAAAGATATAGCTGAACAAGTTTCACAAGAAGAAAACGATACAAAAGAAGAGATAACGAAAACGAGAAAAGACCTACATATGCCACGTAGGATTTTCCACTTTTCGATGGGCCTTATTGCGGGAATGATCTATAAGCATTTTCTTACTCACGCCCAAGCTGTTCACATCCTTGGTATTGCTACATGTGTATTCTATATTCTTGAACAGATAAGAATTAACTATCCAGAAAATAAATTAATGAAGCTAGGTAGCCGCTACCTTTTACGTGCAGAGGAACAACTTAAAGAGTCAGCTTCCATGCCGTATCTTATGGGCCTACTTCTTACAATCTTAACTTTTCCAAAAACGATTTCACTAGTGGCCGTCTTCACTCTTGCTGTTTGTGACCCATTAAGCGCAATCATTGGAATTCGTTTTGGTAAAACTAAATTAAAAGCGAATCGCTCCCTTGAGGGAACTTTGGCCTTCTTAATTGCCACACTTGCCATTCACCTAATGGTACTTATAAATGTCCATGAGTTTAATATAAAGATAGCACTCGTTTCAATCTTCAGCTCTCTTGTGGTAACAGCAGTAGACTTTATGGATTTTAAAATTGATGACAACCTAACGATTCCACTTTCAACAGCTGGAGCGCTTTGGTTATTTATGGCAATTTTTCTTTAGAAAGATAAATAGAAAGATAAATAGAAAGATAAGTAGAAAACTACTAGAAGAACTTTAAAAATTTCTTCTTCTTTATTTGCACGCGACGATAGAAAGCTTCATTCTTAGCCTCGTGCTTCACTTCCACTAGTCCTTCTCTAATAAACTCATTGAGATAGGCTTCGAGGACTTCCATATTTACATCATCAAGAAGGCTTAGATCTTCACTCTTTATTGAAATGAGAAGATTTTCCATATTCATCCATTCAAAGAATGATATATTCTCCAGAATAATCTCTTTTGCTAAATCGATTTCATCGTCCTTGAATGTATGCTGCATTTTAGAATTCACTTTTAAATTCTCCTCGCTCCATCTATTATAAAACATATGGAAAATAATACTAGTCGAACAAATGTTGGTACAAATCTCCCGATTGATTCTATTGAAGTCGGCAATCCTAAAGCGCAAAAAACTCTTTTAGTCCTACATGGTTTTGCCCAAAACAATGAACAAATAAAAGAAAATATTGTCGATAAATTTTCATCAGAGATTATACAGAACTTTCGTATTCTTATTCCAAATGGGATTTTTCCAATTCCTAAGATTAGACCTAAAGAAATTACTTATCGCTATAGTTGGTATTTCTACGACCACACAAGACAGAAATATTATATTGATATGAGTACACCAATCCAGGCCCTTGGAAACTATCTTAAGGCCAACGCAATTGACTTTAAGGATGTCATAATTATTGGATACTCTCAGGGAGGCTACCTTGCGCCAATTATGGCAAGCTACCTACCCGGAATAAATGCTTCAATTGCAATTAATGCAAATACAAGAGTTGATAAGCTTGGAGAAAACTTAAGCTTTAATCATCTTTCAGTACATAATGAAGGTGACCCCGTTGTTGAATTTCAAAACTCTCATAATAGCTTTATTGAACTTAAAAAGAAGATCTCTAATGCTCAATATGTAAGCTTTAAAATTAACTCTCACGAAATTGCGCCTGAGAATATTAGTGCTATTGAGACCTTCTTATTAGAAATCAAATAGTAACTTTAAGAACTCTTTTCGTGAATTAATATCAACGGCACGAGATGTATTGAAGACAACGTGCCCTTCTCCCTTATGAAATTTAATATCCCACATGGCCTGTGATGAATATGGAAGAATACTGTAGCGTGAATCCACAATTGTATTATCTTGGCCCCAATGCAGATAACCGCTAGTGAAGCTTCTAAACCTCTCATAGTCATAAGGAAACTTCTGAGACTTATAGTGCTTTAAAAGGTTTTTAATTTCATTTTCTTTAACAATCGATGCACTCTCACTTTTTGGATAAAGCTTAATCTTACCAAAAGGAATACTTTTAACAGCATAAAACTTTGCTTGATCTTGATCGACGACAATTCCTCGCCATATGACATTATTAAAAATTGTCGGCTTAATCATCTGCCTTTGTGTTTGTTCATTAATAAGGCCCTTAGACGTTAGGAAATTAGTAACTCGCTCACGTTGATAAAAACCAAGTGACATAAAAGCAATGACATAAATAATGGCGGCATCATTAAATTTTAAATTCTTTGTTCGAAGGCAAAGAATAACAAGAATAACGAGCGGGATAGTACAAAGTGGATCAATGACAGCAACGGTATTTAGCGCCACTCTTGTTGAAGAAAGTGGCCAAAAAAGCTGAGTTCCATAATTTGTGAATGAATCAAGAAGCCCATGAGTTGCATAGGCACAAAACGTATAAAGATAACTTCTTTTCACAGGCACACGAAATAGTTTAAGAAATAAACTAACGATTAAGGCCCCTATTGGTATAAAGAAGAGAGAGTGAGTGAAATGCCTGTGAAACTGAACATGAAATAGAGGATCAGAGGATGAACGAATTAAGACATCTAGGTCAGCGGCCATCCCAGCAAGAGCACCCCATAGAGCTATCACCTTTAAACTAGGCGTTTCTTTAGATTCATTAGAGTCATTAGAGTCACTACTATCTTTTGTTTTTTGACGCATTTTTGCTTTAACTTTGGCCGCTCCAAGAGATGCCATCGAACCGAGCACTGCCTGTGATAATGGGTCCACTAAAATCCTCACTTTATGTATTCACCAAGAGTATGTTACCATAAATTAATGAAATTTTTAAAAGACCAAGCACTCCTTGCTGGCATAAAAAATATTTGTATACTAACAGGCGCTGGCATCTCTAAGGAGTCGGGATTAAAGACTTTTCGTGACCAAAATGGGCTCTGGGAAAACCACGACATCTACGAGGTAGCCTCCCCCTTGGCCTTTAACAATAACCCAAATTTAGTTAACGAATTCTACAACCAAAGAAGACGACAGTTACAGTCAGGTGAAGTTCACCCAAATGATGCTCACATAGCACTTGCGGAACTTGAAAAGACAGGAAGTTTTCATACAACGGTTATCACTCAAAACGTCGACAATCTTCATGAAAGGGCCGGCTCAAAGAATATCTTTCATATGCATGGCCAACTTCTAAAAATTCGCTGCAAGAAAACCAAGAAAATCTATGAATGGACTAAAGACCTTACCATCGAAGATCGCTGCCAATGTTGTCATACCAAAGGAAATCTTAGGCCACATATCGTTTGGTTTGGTGAAGTCCCGCTTTTCTTAGATGAAATTCAACAGGCACTACTCAATTGCGATCTATTTGTCTCAATAGGTACTTCAGGGCTTGTCTACCCGGCCGCAAACTTTGTTGCTATTGCAAAAAGCGCTGGTGCTCATTGTTTAGAGATTAATCCACATCCGACAAATAATGCTGAGCTCTTTGATGAAACAATCGCAGAAGTTGCAACGCAGGGCGTACGTCACTTCGTGGAATCCATGCTTGCCATCTAGCATGCAGAAATTACATATCTCATAAAATCACTTTAATTTTCGTTTTCCCTTGGCTATAAGTGGGCACTCAATGCTATTGGAGAGATAAATGAAATCAGTGATTTTAACACTAGCGATGCTGTTTGCAGTTACATCAAACACACAAGCTTCAAGTAATATTAGAGAAATTTGCGAAAATGCTTACTATGCCACTGGCTATACTAAGCTTCATCAATATAATCTCATCGTCAACTGGGCCCGTATTTCGGATCACGCCCTAGTTGATCTTGAGAATATTATCTACTCAGACTACTTCAAAGTTCTAGCTGAGAAAGATCTAGGTAATAACAAATCAAAATATACTTTAAAAGAAAATGGAAAACTAAATTCATATCAATATGAAGCGGCCCTTAGTGAACTTGCAAAGATCACAGGAAATAAAGCTTCATGTGTTTATGATCTTTAATCATTAGAGGGAAAAAATATGAAAAAACTATTACTAGCAGCGACTCTTTTTATTTCAATAAATGCAAGCGCAAACCAAATCAAAATTTGTGCAATGGAAGCTCAAGAAACTTGTAAAGAGTTAACAAACAAAGAAGACTTCTACACATGTTTCAATTCAGTTCGTGACTACTGTATTGATAACTACATGTACCAATCAGGTAACAAGTCAATGCCATGGTGTTTTGATGAGTGTGCTCTTGTTCAAGACGAAGCTCAAAGAAACCTTTGCTACGAAACTTGTACTGAAAAATAATTCATACAATAAAGTATAAATAAAGAAGGCACCCAATGGGTGCCTTTTTTTATTCAATTTTATCTTTCAACGATAGCAACAACGCCCATCCCACCTGCTGTACAGATTGAGATTAGTCCACGTCCGCCGCCTTTTTCTTGAAGCATTTTAGCAAGGCCTGCAACAATTCTTGCACCAGTTGCACCAAATGGGTGTCCAAGAGCAAGAGAGCCACCTTTAACGTTTAGCTTTGAGCGGTCAATTGACCCAAGCGCTGCATCTAGGCCAAGCTTTGTTTTACAGAACTCTTCATCTTCCCAAGCTTTCAGTGTACAAAGAACTTGAGCAGCAAAGGCTTCATGAATTTCATAGAAATCAAAATCTTGAAGAGTAAGTCCTGCACGCTTTAAGAGCTTAGGAACTGCATAAACAGGGGCCATTAAAAGACCTTCTTCTTCGATGAAATCAACTGCTGCCGACTGACAAGTAGTAAAGTATGCTGAAACCTCAAGGTTATGCTCTTTTGCATATTCTTCTGAACATAGGAAAACACAAGAAGCACCGTCTGTTAAAGGAGTAGAGTTGGCCGCAGTAAGAGTTGCCTTCTCAGACTTTTCAAATGCAGTCCTAAGAGATCCCATCTTTTCGACAGTAGTGTTAGCTCTAAGAATTCCATCGCGCTCTAGGCCTTTAAAAGGCACTACAAGATCATTATAGAAACCTTCATTGTATGCACGCTCAGCATTTTGATGAGACTCCCACGCAAGTTGGTCTTGGTCCTTACGAGCAATATGCCAACGCTGGGCCATAAGCTCACAACTTTGTCCCATTGAAAGACCTGTGCGAGGCTCCTTAACCGCAGGGAAAGATGGTTTTAGATCGGCCGGGCGAATACTTAGTAAAGCCTTCACGCGCTCACCTGTTGAGCGAGCATAATTTGCACGGCTCATAGCATCTGAGAATTTTTTTGAAAACTCAACGGGGATATCACTATTCGTATCAACACCACCAGCAATTCCACACTCAATTTGTCCTGTAGCAATTTTCATTGCAATAATATTTGATGCCTCAAGTGATAGGCCACACGCTTTTTGGATATCAGTTGCAGGAGTGTGAAAAGAAAGTCCTGACTCAATTGTACACTCACGTGCAAGAGAGAAATCATAAGCATGCTTACTAACAGCTCCAAGAACGACCTCACCTACTTCTTGGCCTTTTAGGTTCATCTTATCTACTAAACCTTTAAGAGCAGCTGTCATAAGTTCTTTGTTAGATACACCTTGATATGTCGTTCCAGACCTTGCAAATGGAATACGTGATCCCGTGATAATACAAACTTTTCTTTGTTCCATTAGTTTTCCTTTTTATAAATTTGCCTTTTCAATTTATTAGGCTTTTTAGTTCGAAAATTATTTTACGATAACTGCTCAAATGAAAAAATTCATCAAGCTCTAGGAGTATCGAATTCAATTTAAGTTTTTCTTTTGCCTCAATAGACTTGAGGATCTCAACAACATACTTTTCAATGACTATAAAACATATCGCTAGAGGAGATAAATTTGATGTGTACACATCAGGAAATCCTACACCATTTAGAGAACCATGGTGCTGGCGAACAATAACATCAATTCCAGTTGGAATCCCTGAAATCTCCTGCAAGAGAGTTGTCGTCATATTAGCGTGCTCTAACACAAGCTTCTTTTCTTCATTTGTTAAATCCACGAAGGCCATATCATCAAGAGAGTGAATCTTTAAAAGTTTCTCTTCACGTAGAAGGATGTCGTGGAAAAAACAAATATAACAAACTTTATCCATCGTTTGCTTTAGTTGTTCTCCTCGCCCCCATCCTAGATTTGGAATGATTTGATAAAAGAACAAACTAGTTAGATAGTTTCTTTTAAACGCATAAGTCGTTTCATTCTCTAAAAGAGAGCGAAGAAGTGTTGAAAGTTTCTTAGAGCCGCTTACAGTCTTTGTCATAGCTACAATAGAAGTCTTAGCAAGCTTTACTGTTTGTGGAGTGATTCCAATTTCATTTAGAAGGTTTTGTGAAATTTCAAAAGTATCACTACTAATTTCCATAATTTTCTTATCTTCTTTAAAGGCCTTCACAACCTTTGTTAAAGACTGAGATAAGATTTGTCCCATTAATTTCTCGAAATCTTCTTTTTGTACAAAGAAGTGCGAAAGATTATTATTTTCATAACGTCTTACGATATCTTTATCAAGAACGTCATTGGCATAGATTCTTTTAACAAAATGATCCACACCAGTTTTTGTCATTTTAATATAGATATCACAGCATGGATTTGAGAGCTGATAGAAATTTGCAATTTCAACACTAACAAAATCAGGCATCTTTAAATGTCTTAACTCCTCATCTGTAATATTTAAACTCTTAATTAGTTGAAGACTAATATCTCTGAGAGAAAACCTCGATGGTAGAGAGACAAAGCTACCATAATCAATTTCCATCTCACCTAAGATAACAACAGGCTTTTTTATCGAGTGATCAATGATAAAATTTATCAAATTTTGACCGCCAACAATATTACGTCCTTCGCTATCGACATAACGATTCTCACAAACGATCCCGTCATAAGTTGCTAATTCATCCGCATTCGTAATTAGTGATGAGTTAGCAAGACAATCAATTTCAAAAGAGTACTCATTTGTTAAGTACTCTCTCACACTTGATTGGATGCGCTCATCTGAATGGATAATTAGCAATTTTCTCATTAAAATGATCTTCTTTTAAAAATAAAGTTAAAGATTAGTCCCCAAATCCCAAGAGTTGCCACTAAGTGAACAAAACCAAAGACAAAGCTTTTTACAATTTCTAAATTAAGTTCGGCCCCAAGCGATAGCATATCTGCAAGGCCTGAGATTTCACCAATTCTTGGAAGCATCCAATAAAAGATAAAACCGAATATTGAAGAAAGGTTTAGCCCCGAAAGAGCTGGATTTCCCGCCTTGATATAAGTATAGACACCAACAGATGCCAGAACATAAAAACAAGTTAGTAGAAGTGTTCCAATTTTATTAAAGAATAAACTGAAGAAACAACTCACAAACATAATAATCAAAATCTGTAAGAAGTGAGGAATTAGTGAAGCAACCATCTTCACCATTGAGAAATCCACACCCTTTGGCACAAGATCATTTGATAGAAGAATAACAACCCCAATTATCAAAATGAAGATCAGATAAAGGAAACTTAAAACGGCTCCACCAAGCATACGATTGATAACATATGAAGAGCGCTTAATTGGCAGTGCTAAGATTTGAGAAATTACTCCACTTTCTAAATCACTACGAAAGATATTTGCCGAAATAAGAGCTGCGACAAGCTTTGCACTAAGACTGATAATCCAAATAACAACTGTCATACTTGCGGTTGCTAGATATGTACTAAAACCAGATTCTTGAATTTCAATTTGAAGGGTATTACTTAGCACTCCTCCCAGATACATTACAATAACAGTCATAATGAATAGAAAGATTACTGATTTATTTCGAACTTCTTTTTCAATTGTATTTTTAATAAGCGTTAAATTAAACATGAACTTCCCCACTTTCCTCTTTAGTCCCTTTAATAAGAGTATAAAAACGATCCTCTAGAGACATACCACCACGTACTTCATCAATAGGCCCCTGGGCCTTAACTTGACCGTGATTTAAGATAATCACCTTCTTTGCAAATTTCTCAACTTCAGAAAGGATATGAGAGTTAATTAAGATCGTCTTACCTTTGCTCGAAAGCTCAAGGCAGATATCCTTCACATCTTTGATACCGATTGGATCAAGCCCAGAGAATGGCTCGTCTAAGATAATCAAATCTTTATCAGCAACAATAGCAATACATAAGCCTACGCGCTGCATTTGGCCTTTTGATAATTCACTAAGCTTTTTCTTGCCTAACTCTCCAATTGATAGTTTTCCTAAAGCTTCTTGAATTCTTTCTTTTACAAGAGACTTTTCAACTTGGTGAAACTCAGCAAAGAACTTAAGAGTTTCTTCAACAGTGAAGTAGCTATAGAAAGTAAATTTTTCAGGTAAGTAAACCAGGCGAGATCGAGACATAGGATCATTTGAATCAATATCATAAATCGAAATATTGCCACTATCTGCACTTATAAGATTTAGCATACACTTTACAAAAGTTGTTTTTCCAGCACCATTTGGCCCTAAAAGAGCAACGACATCTCCATGTTCTACAGTAAGAGAGAAGTCCGATAATGCCTTTTGGTCTCTATAACTTTTAGAGACATTCTCAACGTTAATTACGCTCATATAGAAATCCTTATTTTTCGAGAATTGTTTTTGAGTTAATACTTCTTGGCCTTTTATTTTCATCAATGGCCACGTATGTGAAAATTCCATCCGTCACTCTAACTCTTTCTGTTTCAAACTTGCGAATAACCCAAGCTTCAACTTTAACAGCAAGAGATGTATTTCCTTCTCTTACAGTTGAGCAGTAACAGCATAAGATATCCCCAACTCCTACTGGTTGGATGAATTTCATTGCTTCAATTGCGATAGTTGCCGTACGGCCATTACAGCGCTTTCCAGAATAGATTGCACCGGCGATATCCATTTGCGAAAGAACCCAACCTCCAAAGATATCACCATTGTGATTTGTATCACAAGGCATCGTTAGCGTGCGAACACATAGTTCTCCTACTGGTTCATTTTCACTATTTTTTCCCACCATTTATATCCTTTTAAAGTCAGTTATAATAATTAAATATATATCTATAATTTTAGAGTAAAAGGTCATTCAATGCTAGAAAAGAAAGAATTGCAACTCATTGGACAAGCTGTTGTTATAAGCAGTGTTATTGTGGCGGTATTAAACGGAGCGTATCTGTCTGGTATTTTTCCACAAGATGGCATGGTCTCAAGATTGCTAATTCTTTTAGGCGGAAATTTCATCAAAGGTGGCTACATTCAGTGGCTAACTTACATGGCATTCTTCTGGTCAATTTCAGAAATAAAAGAACTAAAGGCCCAAATTAAAGCTGAAAAGTCTTATTTTAAGGCCAATCTCCTTCCTACTGATGAAAAACATTTACTCATGTCTGACGATGTCATTCAAATAGGACAAAAAGTTAAGGACTTTGAAAAGAAGTATTCGAAAACTTTACTCACACAGCTCATTAAAAATTCTTGTGCTAAGTTTCGATCAACGAAAAATATTTCCGAAGTTCTAGAGGTCATTAATATTATAACTGACCTACATCGAGACAACTCAGAAACTGAACAGTCTAATATTCGCTATCTCCTATGGGCCATTCCTTCTCTTGGCTTTATTGGTACTGTACTTGGTATCTCAAGTGCTTTAATGTTAGCAAACTCCAAAGACATGCAACTGATTACTTCAACTCTTGGTGTTGCCTTTGATACAACACTTGTTGCACTAATCCTAAGTATCATTCTTATGTGGCTCTTTCACGATTTGCAAAAAGCAACTGATCAATTTCATATGAAAACAAAAGAATATGTAATTGAAAACTTAGTTAATAAGATTGAGATGTAGGAAAGCAAATAATGCGCCAAAGAAAGTCCATAGACGTTTTTAATATTTCATTTCTTGATTTACTTTCAGGAGCACTTGGAGCGGTGATTATCCTCTTCATCGTTGTTCCAAAGAATGAAGCACCTACAACAGTAGAAACTCCAAAAGAAGTTTGCGTTGATAATTCACAGGCACTTTCTCAATGTGAAAAGCTTGCTCAGGATCAAAAGAAAGTGATTAAAGAGCTAACAGCTCAAATTACCCCACCGCAGGCCAAGCCAGAACCAAAACCAGAACCAAAACCGACTCCAGCTCCAACGGTTAAGAATGCTGATGTAGGTTTTAATTTCAAAGGCAAGAGAGTGGCCTTTCTCATTGATGTTTCAGGATCAATGGCAACAGATGATCGTATTGGCCAAGTTAAGGCAGGCCTTAAGATGCTTATTGCTTCAATGGGAAAAGACTACTACGTCGATATCATCTACTTTCCAGGAAAGAATCGCAGTTCTCAGTATGCCCTATGGGGCGTTCTCCAAGATCTTAGAGATTTAAAAATCAAAGAAGAAGTCTATGAATTTCTAGCAGGACTTAGGCCACTTGGCGCTACCCCGACAAGAGCGGCCCTAAAATATGTTATCGACCAATATCCACAACTTACAGATATTGTCTTATTAAGTGATGGCTCTCCAACAAAGTCAGGCCGAACAACTTCACCTGATAGTATTGAAGATATTGTTAGGGATATCACCGACAAAAATAGACTTCGAAAAGTCCAAATTAACGCTATTGGTGTGGGGGCCACTAACTTCAGTAAGTCCTCAAATTTATATAAATTCTTAAAGAATTTAACAGATGCCAATAACGGTTTTTTCTATGGCTTCTAAAGTTGGCAAAAATTGCTAATTTTGCTAACCATAGATTTTATCGGATTTTTTAGCTAAGTAGTTGATATAAAAAGATTAACTACCTAGCAACTTCAGCTACTTACCCAAAATTGTCATAATAGTGTCAATGAACATGGCACTTAAACCAACATTTCGTCAGCACATTGTCAGAGTCTTGTTAAGAGCAAGCTTTTCGGCACTCTTTTTTGGAGCGACTCTCCTGTTCACTTCATGTGCTGGGCCAATGAACCCATTCGGAAGTGACACTCTTTCAATAATTAATGATGGGGATACATTCGAAAATCTCGAGGCCTTTACTAATATCTTAGATAACCATTTAAATTTTGATAATGTTGGAACAAGTACAATTGGAATTGAGTTCTTTCCTAAAAAACAAAATCGTCATGCTGTTTATGATCTTTATATTAAGATAAATTCTACTCGTGGAAAATTGAATCCAGAAAATATCGTTATCTTTTGGAATGGAAGAAATATTACTTCAAGCTTTAAAAATAATAATAAAGTTATCTATGAAGACGATCAAAATATCATCTATAAAATCAATCGCCTGAGTCTTCCAGCAAGACTTGAAACCGATATTAAAATTGGTTACCAATATCGTGGAGAAATTCGCTCTCTATACCGTTATGAAGAACCATCATGTAAGCAATTTACAACAGCAAATAACAACACAACAATTACAACAACAGATCCATTCAATGTTAAGGATAGCTTCATTGATCTTGTAAAAAATGAAGCTAAAAAAGTTCATACAAACCCTTCAATGCTACTTGGAATTATTGCCCAAGAATCAGGGTTTAACTATCGTTCAGTAAGTTCTGCAAAAGCAATTGGGCTTACACAAGTAACAGATGCAGCAAGCCAGCACGTTGTTAAGAAATACGATAAGTGGAAGGTTGATAAGAGAATTGAAAAGCTTCCATATGGACTTGTAAAATTCATGGTTAGGTCAGGAAAGATTAATCAAAGAAATGACTGGCGACTTAATCGTAAGAAGTCAGTTATTGGTGGCCTTGAGTATATTGAATATTTAAAGAAGTACTGGCGTGGAAATATCGATCTTGTACAAAAGTCATATCCAAAAATCAAAGACCTTAAATCATTTGAGAAAAGCCAACTTTTCACAGACCTAATTCTTGCCAGCTATAACTCTGGCCCATTTAGAGTTAAGTCACAACTAATCAAATTAGAAACAAATTGGCGTAACTCTGATCGCCTACAAGAAGCAAAGAATTATATTAATCGCGTAAATAGTTATTGTTATCACTTTACTCAAAATGACACACAAGGAGTCATCAATGAAGATCAAGCCATTAATCTTTAATATTTATGCATTTGTATTTATTGCAATTGCAGTTAGTATCCCAATTCAGGTCATGTTCCTTTATGGTCATGGTGCAACTGATATTGGTGCCATCTGGTCGAAAATGACAGTCTTTAACTTTATGGTTATGGCCTCTTGTTTTCTAAATGCGTACTTTTCATTTACAGCGCAAGATGACATCAAGTGGAGCTTTCCATTATCGATTGGCTTTGTTTGTTTAAATAACTCGATTGTCCTAGTTTATGGAAATGACTTTGAAGCAGCTTCAGTTATTCTATCAACTTTTGCATATATCCTAATGACTTCATATTTTATTCTTAGTCATGAAACGAATGTTATTAATTCTCCTGCTGCTCAGTGGTGGAAAACAGCAATTCGTTACCAAGCACCACTACCAACAAAGGTATCATCAACTGATATTCCAATTAATCTTGGAGAAACTTTTGATATCTCAAGAACAGGTGCTTATATTTCGTATAATACGCCAACTCAAAAAGATATCTTCAATTGTGGAGACACTTTTACTTTTAATATCGGAACAGATTTAGAACTAAAGGCCAAGGTCGTTAGAAAATCGAATGCTGTTGGACGCTACCCAGAAGGAATGGGGGTACAATTTGTTGAGCTTGGAGTTAGCGAAAGACTTCAATTAGAGAAGCTTTTAACAAGCCTTAGACAAAGTGTAGATGAAGAAAATATGGATAGTGATAACGATTACGAAGAGTATAATAAGGCCGCTTAGTCGTCCCCTAAGTAGCTAAAATAACGAGCTTGATTTTTAAATTGGCAGGACCTCACCGAGGTCCTGTTTTTTTATTGGGACTATATTTCGGGTAAATTCTACAATCTCCTACCATCTGTTCATAAATTACCGTAAAAGCTAATTATGTTACGTACCACTCTAATAATTTTAGCAACATCACTCACTATGGCCCAGGCAATAAACCTCAAAGGCCACGGTGATACGAAAACACAAATCGATCAAGCAAAATTCAGAAAGCGTCTTTCTGATTTGATGAAAAAAGGAAAGAGAACTCTTTATTATAAAGAAGCACGTCTTTACCTTTTTAATAATATCTACGCCTATAATAAATCTGGATCCGATAATAAGTTTCTAAAAGACCTTTACTGCGGAAATGAGTACGAAAATAATGTCGATATTCAATTAGACTCTGAAAACCTACCTGATGGTAATATCATCAACACTGAGCATACATGGCCGAAGTCTCGATTCTTTGACTATGGTGAAACTGTTGAACACGGTAAGAACGAATACGATGATATGGTTGCGGATATGCACCACCTTTTCCCAACAGACTCTTTTGTTAATAGTATGAGGGCCTCATATCACTACGGTGAAGTTGACGACAATAAACTTCAAGACTGTGGTGAATCTAAATTTGGAAAGAATAAGAAGTATCCAAATATGCCGCTTTTTGAACCACCTAATGAAGTAAAGGGTGATATCGCTCGTGGACTATTCTACTTTGCAGTAATGTATGAGCTTCCAATTGATGATCGTGAAGAAGCATTCTTAAGAGCTTGGGACAAGTTAGATCCTATCGATGAATTTGAGAAGTTTAGAAATGATGAAGTTGAGAAGTATCAGGGCAACCGAAATCCATTTATCGATTACCCTGAATTAATTGAACTACTGACGGACATTTAATTTCTTACTTGATCTTCGCTGCCATCTCGCTAGCTGGATCCTTAGAGTTTCCATTTAAACGACGATCTAAGATCATTTTGAAATGAGAATATGGGTATGCGCCTTTAACAGGGACACCGGCCACAACAAAACCAGGAGTGCCACTAAAGCCCAATTTATTTGCACTTGCTACGTCCGCAGCAATCTTATTCTCGACACGTTTTGAGTTTACTAATTCCTTAATTTTCCCAATATCTAATTTCATTTCTTTAATTAAACTAAGGAAATATTTTTCACCATGACGAATCTTATTTTGATTCTTTAAAATTGTTTCATGAAAATCGAAGGCCTTTTGGCCATATTCAATTCTAATTGCTTCATAGTATTTTGCGGCCAATCTTGCATTTGGATGAATTGAATCAATTGGCAGGTGGCGATAGACAAAGGCCACATCATCTTTATACTCATCAAGAACTTGTTTTACTGTCTCAAGGGCACGATAACAGAATGGACACTGAAAATCAGAGTATTCATAAATAACCACTTTCGCATTAGGATTACCAATGATTAAATCTTCACTATGCTTTTCGACTTCAATAGGGTCTTTAAATGCGGCCTCTAAGATTTCCTGTTCTTTCTTATTGCGATCTTCAAGGGCCTTCTCTCTCATTTGAGATGCCATCTTCTGAAGTGTTTCCATAAACAATTGCGGGTTCTTCTTCATCACTTCAGTTAAAATCTGCGGATTTTCCTCAAGAGTTTTTTGCAGATCGCTCGCCGATTGCTTCGACTGACATGACGCTAAAAAAAGTGCCACGCAGGCAAAGAGAAGTGGAATGGTTATACGCTTAGACATAATGGTCCCTTAGTAGTTGTTCATATTAACTAACCTTTCGTTATATTATGGCCAAGCTTTATTCAATCTTCGTTAGAGTTATGTCAATTCTTTGAAAAAAAAGGGCCTTTGAAAGGCCCTTAAATCATTTTTTATTCTTATTGAGCAAATTGTGGACGCAGCTTATAGCCGATACCTCGAACCGTTTCAATTAAATTTTCATTAAATTTCTGACGTAATTGAAGAACGTGTGTATCTACGGTACGAGTTGATGGATAACACTCATAACCCCAAACCTTATTTAAAATCTCATCACGAGATAGAGCGCGATTTGGATTTTCCACAAGAAGCTTTAGGAAATCAAACTCCATTTTAGTTAGTTCGACTAAGTTTCCATCCCAAGTAACTTCTCTTGTATCATTATCAATCTTAAGTTTTCCAAGAGTTAAAACACCTTTAGTATCAAGATCCTTAGCTGTAGCTCCTTGATCTCCAATACGAAGTTGCACACGAATACGAGCAAGTAGTTCACGAGACTCAAATGGTTTAGTCATATAGTCGTTTGCCCCTGACTCAAGGCCAACAACTTTATCAATCAGATCAGTCTTAGCAGTAAGAATAATCATAGGTGTATTATTATTGTTAGAACGAATCTCTTTTAGAAAATCAATCCCCTGTCCATCTGGAAGCATCCAATCTTGGATAATAAGATTAAAACCTTTTAAATCAATCTTTCTTGCTTCTTCTAAAGTTTGTGCCCACGTCGTATCAAAGCCTTCCATTTTAAGAAAATCAAGAATTCCCTTACCTAGTGAAACATCATCTTCAACTAATAGAATCTTATCCATAATTACTTCCTTTTAGGTAGCGTGATAATAAACTTCGTCGGCTTCTTAACCAACTCAATTTTTCCACCCCATTCATCAACTATATTTTTAATAATATTTAAACCTAAGCCTGTACCTGAACTTTTAGAACCTTTAACAAACTCACTTGTTAGAGTATCAAGGTCTCTTGTAATCTCTCCACCATCACCGACTTCAACAACAAAGAATTTATCTTTTTCATAAATCTTTAAATAGTGCTCTGGCGCACCATGAATAAAAGAGTTCTCAACGAGATTTTTAATGAGAATTTGAAACCAATAATAATCGACAAAGATCGTATCTTTCACATCAATCGATAATTCTATTTCCTTATCATAAGTTTCCTTAATAGGAATAATTGTATCATAGATAAGATCTTCTAAGTGCTCTAGCTTTTCATAACTAAAAGTTAACATCCCTGAGGCATTAGAGCCTTGCAGGTAGTGCTTAGACTTCTCTGTTAGACGTTGAAGGCGATATACTTCTCCAGCAATTCGAAGAAGATCTTCTTGCTGTTCTTCATCCAATTTATCAATTGAGCGGTTCATTTTTTCAACAATTAAAAGAAGAGAACTAACAGGAGTTCTAAACTCGTGTGTCAAAACTTGAAGTGCCATTTTCTTACGACTCTCCTCAACCTTATCATCCTTGATCTTACTGAATAGTAGCCAAAGAATAATGAAGAAAATAACCATGATCCCGGTAAATGATGTCAAAGTCGAAGTAGAGACAGTCTGTAAGAGATGTCTTGTGTTCTGTCGCCAACAAATTGGACCGTCGTTGTAGACACACCACTTACCTGCACGTGCTCTTGATATTTGATAAGGCGTTTGATCGAGAAATCTTTCAATGGAATCATTTGAGTAAAAGCGATACTCGAGAACATTGTATTGGCGTGGATACTTTATTCGTGCCAATAAAAAGTTCTTTGCTAGAATAGTTCCTTCCTCATTAATAATATCTTGTAGAGTTTCCTGAGAAAGACTTGCAAGTAGACCGTAGATTCCACCGAGTGGCCCGATTTCACGTTGAAGTTGTGCAAGTTCTGAAACATGGAAGTAAGAAAGTCTACGCCTTACCCATGACGTCTGTGACGCCTGGCCTGTGGCCAATTGATATTGAAACAAGAGGTATGCGTAACTAACACCAGATTCATGAATATAAGGTGGAGATTTCACAAACCAGTTAGGAATATTTCGAATTCTTCCACAGCGGATTTGTTCCCAGACTCCTTTTTTACGTGTTCCCGTAAGCTGAGATTGAAGAATCTCAATATTTGAACAACCTTTTGAACTTGAAAGTAGAGATGCATCAAATTCTTCAATAGCAAGTGAAGGATTAAGTAGTTGGAACTGCTCATCTGAGTAATACAATGATGAGAAGTTAACGATGGCGTATGGTGTAATTGTAGTTTGCATCTTAACTTTTAACTCATTGATCTCATCAATTTGATACTGACTAGCAAATCGAGGAGCGAAAGTTTTTAAAACAAAACTTCCTGAAAAGAAGGCAACAATTAACGCCGTGAATATAAGTACAATATAAGGTTTCATTAAATCTAAGTAATCCCAGCATTTACAATATTAAACGTATCGTTAATAATTGTCCTAAATAAGTCAGAATATTGTCAATTAATCTTATGGCACACAGCAAGACCAACAAAAGGACGTCAAATGCTCATTCTTGGAGTTGATTTAGAAGGTATTAACGAAAATCTAACGCAAAAAGGTGTAAACCTTGAAGTTGACCGCGTTACGGAAATTGGAGCAGTCCTTTGGGATACACGCATCAACTCTCCAGTAAGAATTTTCTCAGAATTAATTGACGAGAAAGACCGTCTAAAGCTTACAGAAGAAGTCATTGAGCTAACTGGCATTGATGAGCAATTACTTGCTGAATGGGGCCGCAAGGGTGATGAAATCAAGATGGCCCTTGAAAGAATCGCACTTCTGATGAAGAAGGCCGACTATATGATGGCCCATAATGGTGCAAAGTACGACAAGCCAATGCTTACGGCCATGTTTAAAAGACATGGTATTGAGATGCCAAATAAAGTTTGGATTGATACTCAAGAAGATGTTGAGTACCCAAGAAAAATTACTCATAAATCAATGGCGCTTCTTGAGCACTCACATGGATTTATTAATCCATTCCCTCACCGCGCCGTAACTGATGTTCTAGCGATGCTAAAGATTGCTTCTCACTACGATTATGCACGTATGGCAAAGCTTGCTAGTGCACCTAAAGTTAGAATCGTAGCGGAACTTAAGGCGCCGAATTGGAAGAATCGTCAAGAAGTTGAAAAATTCAATACGATCAAGCACAAGGTTGCTCGTGCAAGATTCCAGTGGGATCCAAATGAAAAAGTTTGGTCAAAGATAGTTTCTCAAGTTCATATTGATGAAGGAAAACTTCTGTACGACTTTGATTGGAGACTTTCATAAGATATTCCACTCGAGCACTACCACCATATAAATTTCGACCGGGAGTGAATCCACATCCCTTGAAGTCTGGTGGCCATATGGAAGAAAGCGGCGAGCCTCAAACAGCTCGCCTAAGCTCTAGTGAAGCTTTTAAAGATAGTGAAGATTATCTGTATGCCATTGACTTGGTAAACCAAGGATATTTCTGGGAGGCCCATGCCTACTTAGAATCCTTATGGAATGAGCATAATCGAACTGATGACTTTGCCATTTTATTTAAGGCCATCATTAAAATAGCAGCAGGGCTATTAAAATTAGAAATGAAGCAAGAAAGTGCATTTAAAACTCACTTTGATCGCTGCCTTGAGCTACTTAATGAATTAAATTACGAAGTTTTTTGCGGAATAGAAATCGAAGATCTAAAAGTCTTGGTTTCTCATATGCTCGGCGAATCTTTCGAAAGCACCCCAGAGTTCTTTATCAAACTCAGGCTTTAAATTCTTCATATCCATGGCCTTTCTCATGCAATAGAGCCACTCATCTCGCTCAGCAAAACCAATCTTAAATGGAAAATGACGCTTTCTCATACGAGGATGGCCGTACTTTTCAATATAAAGACTAGGGCCACCTAACCAGCCAGATAGAAACATAAAAAGTTTCTTATTAGCACTTTCAAGTGAGCTTGCGTGAATAGCGCGACACTTGGAAGCCTTTGGGTCAGTATCCATGATCTCATAGAAGTTATTAACAAGTTCTTGAACGCCCTCGGCGCCACCTAATTTATGATAAGGAGTCATTTTTAATTTTCGAATAAGGAATTCTGGTAGTTTGATTTTCATAAATAAAAAAGGGAGTCGCTAATACGACGACTCCCCTCTTTATATATCACTAGTTTTGGATATTGTTAAGTAGGCGATAAGCTTCAATACGTCCAGACTTAGCTTTTGTGATAAGTCCTGCATTTGGTACTGAAGTTGAATAAATTCTTTCTTTAATTTGAGAGAAAGTTAGCCCTTCTTCTTTTGATAGTAGAAGTCCAAGTACCCCAGAAACCATTGGCGTTGCCATTGAAGTTCCAGACATCTTCTTATAACGATCACCTGGTACAGTTGAAAGAATATTTGAACCTGGTGCAAATACGTGAACTGTATCTTGTCCGTAGTTAGAAAAAGATGAACGGTTACCTTTACCATCCATTGCACCAACAGTGATTACGTTTTCAACATCGTAATTTGCTGGGTAAGTTGGTCTTGCATCGTTGTCAGCTGAAGAGTTACCAGCAGCAGCTACGAAAAGAACGCCTTTATCACGTGCATTTTGAATCGACTCTTTAAGTGCTTCAGAGTACTCTCCTCCACCCCAAGAGTTTGAAAGAATTTTTGCACCATTTGCAACAGCGTAGTCAATTGAAGAGATTGCATCAATTGTTTCCCCTGAACCACTGTCACTTAGGAATTTAATCGACATAATTTTAACATTTGCCATAACACCCATGATACCAGTTCCATTGTGACGAGCACCAATTACACCAGCACAGTGAGTACCATGAGAGTGACCGTCCATTGGGTCACCGTCTTTATTTGCAAAATCGTATCCATAAACATCATCAACAAATCCGTTTCCATCATCATCAATTCCGTTTCCAGCGATTTCACCTTCATTCTTCCAAGTGTTAGCTTTTAGATCAGCGTGAGTATAATCAACACCTGTATCAATAACTGCAACAACTAGATCGCGATCACCTGTTTCAACATTCCATGCAGCAGTTGCATTGATGTCTTCACCAGCTTTTCCTCTTGAGAACCAACCACTAGAGTTGCGTCCGTCATTCATTAATCCCCATTGCTTAGAAAATTGCTCATCGCGATTTTCTGTTAATGAAGCATCATTATGTTGAGGAGCTGAAAAATCATTTAAGTTAATGATCCAGTTCTTCTCAACATACTCAACTGCTGGGTCTTGAACAAGGCCTTCAAAATTTTGCTTAACAACAGCAAAAGTACCAAAGCTTAGTTTTCTAACCTGAGCATCTGCCATATTCGTGTTAACAAGAGACTCGAAACCTGGCTTTAGTTTTACAATGTAACCATTGAAGTTTTGAGCTGAAGCGCTCAGCGCACATGTCATACCAAGTGCAAGAAATAATTTTTTCATGAGTTATCCTTATGTTCATCCGTGATCAAAAGTAATTCGGTAAAAAAAATGATTTCATTTTAATTTTCTTAAGACAAGTTCAGATTACAGGGTGTAAGAAGTTGTTACAATACCCGACTTTTCACATTGGTCTTTTAAACCTTTTCCTACTTTATTGATTTAGGTATTATGAAGGGCAAATTATAAAAGGATTATAAATGTCAGATTCGACTGAAACGAATAACGTTCAAAATAAAAATGAAAACCCGTTCATCAACATTCTCTGTAATGTTGTTATTCCATCGGTGATACTTACAAAATTTTCAGGGCCTGAAGAACTAGGTCAAGTAAATGCTCTGATCATCGCCCTTGCCTTTCCTCTTTTATATGGAGCATGGGACTTTATCTCTAAAAGAAAGTTTAACTGGATTGCGGCCATTGGTCTTGTGAGCGTTCTTCTAACAGGAGGAATCGGCTTATTGGAATTAGATCGCACATGGATGATTGTAAAAGAAACTGCTGTTCCACTTGTAATTGGTCTTTTTGTACTTGCTTCTCAATTCACAAAGAAGCCACTTATTAGAACTTTATTTGAGCAAATTTTTGATATGGAAAAGATCCACCTTGCTTTTGAAGCAAGAGGTTTACACGACGACTTCAAACAAAAGATTCACATTGCAGGATTCTACTTTTCTTCAACATTCTTTCTTTCAGCATTTTTAAATTATGTTCTTGCGGCCATCGTCCTTAAAGGAGCACCAGGTACAGTTGAGTTCAATGAAAGCTTGGGAAGAATGACAGCTCTTAGCTTTCCAGTAATCTCTGTGCCAACTTTAATAGTAACAGTCATTATTATTTTTACTCTAGTAAATTACATCAAGAAACAAACACAGCTTCCATTAGAAGAAATGGTAAAGCAGCAATAATAAATGTAAATGAGGGATTATGAAATTTAATCAACTTGGAAATACAGATATAAAAGTTAGTGAGATTTGTCTTGGAACAATGACATGGGGTGAACAAAATACCATTGAAGAGGCCCATGAACAACTTAATCTAGCGCTCGACTATGGAGTTAACTTTATTGATACAGCAGAAATGTATCCAGTTCCTGGTCAACAAAGTACATACACAAAGACAGAACAATTCATTGGCAAATGGGATAAGATGCAAACTCACAGAGACAAGTTTATTCTTGCTTCTAAAGTTGCTGGCCCTGGATCAATGGATAGCTACATTAGAAATAGTGACATTAGAAAGATCGCCTTTTCAAAAAGTGATATTAAAACAGCTTGCGAGGCCTCTCTAAAAAGACTTAATACAGAATATCTAGACCTCTACCAAATTCACTGGCCATCGCGTGTGACAAATTTCTTTGGCCGTCTAAATTACGAGCATATCACTCCTGAGATTGAAGTGAGCTTCAATGAAAGAGTCGAGGCCATGGATGAGCTTATCAAAGAAGGAAAGATTCTTCACTGGGGATTATCAAATGAATCACCATGGGGAGTTATGAAGTATCTTGAAGCGGCCAAAGAAACAAATATTGCACGCCCAGTTTCAATTCAAAATCCATACTCTCTACTTAATCGCTCATTTGAAGTTGGTCTTGCAGAAATGGCAATTCGTGAGAAGGTTGGATTACTTGCTTATTCACCTCTTGCTTTTGGCGCGCTCTCTGGAAAGTATCTAGATGGAAAGAGACCTGCAAACTCTCGCCTAACTAAATACGGTGAATACTTCACTCGCTACTCTTCAGAACATGCACAAAATGCAATCAGAGCTTATGTCGAACTTGCTAACGATGTTGGACTCTCACCTGCAACTCTTGCACTAGCTTTTGTGAACAAGCGTGAATTTAATACATCAAATATCATCGGTGCTACGACAATGGAGCAATTAAGAGAGAACCTTGCCACAAGTGAAGTGACTCTTGATAGCGACACTCTGAATCGCATTGAGGAAATACACAAGGTGTTTACTATACCTTGCCCATAAGACTGGCACTTTCTGCCACTCACTCCACTAAGTTCTTGATTTAATTTAATTTGATAAAATCTAGAACAAGAACTTATGTGGAGGCGTTCATGTTTTCAAAATTTAAGCAAAAGAGTGAATTCGATCTTGGCAAACAAGAGCTTGCAAAAATCTTCTTTGAATTAGAAGAGTTTGAAGATGCACCTCTTAAGATGGCCCTTGCTAGTTATGAAAACTTAAAAGCAGGAACAAAATCCACAGAAGACTTCTTCTACTACCTAATTGAAGACTCAATTTTTACTTCCCTATACGCTACATTCTATGAACGCATTTTCATGGCCATCAATCAGTATCCGGAACGTGCACTTGAATTAGTTGAGAGCTTTAGTTCAGATGCAGATGAGAGGGAGCAAGTTATTGCAACTCAAACTCAGCAGCATCTGGCCTTTGTTGAAAACTACGGAATGTGTAGCGGATGCGGTTCATGTGAATACCACCAAGACGTTGCAGAGCTTATCGCCTATTATCAAAAGGGTGATATCGACTTCTTTACTGAGTTATATATCGGTATGCAAACAATCCAATTTGCCATGGAATACTTTCTTTACGATTATATTCCAAGTGATCCTAAACTTGTTAAGCTTACGGCCCCTGCCCTAATGCAAAACTGGCGTGAATTGATCTACAATTACGCTAAACTTAAAGCGCGTGAGCTTTAGGCCATAAACTTACAAGTTCTATCTTTAAGCTAGATAAAATTGCATAAACTAAAACTCCTTAATATCATTAATAGGATTATAAAAAGGAGTTTATAATGAAAGTACTAATTAGTTTACTAATGCTTCTGCCTGCTTTCGGTGCAGGACTTCAAATTGGAAATGATCTAGCTTCCAACCCTGTTGAAGGGAGTATCCGCTTAACATGTAATGACAGAAATCAGCACCAAATTCGCTACGTAAATTGTAGTGCAAATTACTTAAGCCCATCTGAGTTTTCAAGCTTTGTTCTAGACGAAGGTGAAAGAGTTGATGCAGATGAAGTAACTCTATACTACAAGGACCACAAGGGACGCAAAAAATCGAAGTCATCTTCATTTGATGCTGAAAAAGGTGAAAGTTCAAAGAAGTTCAATCTTTGGATCTACACTCTACTTCAAAGGCCACTACTTAACTACTACGGTGAAAATGAAATCGAGTACAAGCTAGAAAAAAATGGACGCGAAGTTGCTACTGGAAAGTTCATTGTTAATGTTGAAAAACAAGACACAAAGTACTGTCAAAGCGCAAGCTACTGGTCAAGCAATATGGATGACTGTCGCTTCCCACAAAACTTCTGTGCTCGCTACTTCCGCGATTACAACTACTGCCAATAACCAAGCAAAATACAAAGCCTCCAGTCCGGAGGCTTTTTTTATACTCGAAATATTTTGATTTTGGTTCCAGGTCACTTTTCGTTGACCGAACGTAAAGGAAAAGCGCCAGGAACGCTTATTGCTCCCTCCGGCCAACGATGGCTGACAATCTATTTATTAAATGGAAACCAGCCGTTTCTTTTTAAAACTTTTATGGCAACAAAAATATAACCCCAACTAAAACCTTCAATAAGAAATAAGACCCAAAACGGAGAATCTGAGGTATTTCTATAAATATAAGCCCATAAAAACATCACTGACGTAGCAAAAGCTGCTACGATACCTAGAGGTATCATGAGCTTTGTAAAGACTTCTCTCTGGTCATTCATTTCTAATTACCACCACATTAGATTTTGGTTCCAGGTCACTTTTCGTTGACCAAGCGTAAAGGAAAAGCACTAGGAACTCTTATTGTAGATTTATTTATCACCACAGGGAGGGTTATATTTGTCTCTTATTTGGCTTTCAAATCCCCTTATTTGTTCATCAGTGTAACCTGTCATGTCACGATAGCAAATTCTTAAGACGCCACTACAATTCTTATCCCAACAATCCCTTCTGTCGTGGTCACTAATTCTTTCATTTATATTTGAGGACATCCCAACATCTTTTACATAATGCTTATTATCTTTTGTACAAATAATTGTATAAACTCCAGCTACATCAGGAAGTTGATCGGCCTCATCTAAGTTTATACAAATAAATTGTTCTTCTAGTATTTTCATTCAAACTCCTTGTAGTTTTGCCAATGGGAAACTGCCAAGAAAAGCAATTTCTTAGAATACAGATGTATTTTTTGGCAAATATTAGGCAATTTTAGATTTCTCCCATGCTTTGGTTATCGCTAGAAATCTATTTGTTGGCTGCGGATATTTTATAGCTTCAATGAAATTCCAATCATTAGAAAATGTTATAGTCTTAATTGAATTATCATCCTTGTATTTTAGATTAATTCTAAGGTGCAAGAGAGGCTTAATTTCAATTACCTTATCCCAATTAATTTTCCTCCCATCTATGACAATGCCGTTCTCTGAAACTTCAACTTTATTGTAATAAAACAAGGCCCTTGCAAACACGAAAAGGCAAAAGAGTTCGATCACAATCCCAATAATAATAAAACCAAAGAGATCTTTTAAACGTTCCTCTTTTAACCCAAAATAGACTGCAACCAGTACCATACCTAAAGGAGCCAAAGTAAATAAAATGGGGAATAGAAAACGATCTCTAAAATATTCAATTTTTGTGGTCTTGTATATCATTACCTTCCCCCACCAAGAGCAGTACATACACCACCATCTTTATGATGATTTTGGTTCCAGGTCACTTTTCGTTGACCAAGCGTAAAGGAAAAGCACCAGGAACTCATATACCATGTACGCTTATACTGAATCATCTTTAACTTCATCTAACCCCTTAGGAATAATTCGATAAATCATATGTGCAACAAAACCACTACACATAATTAAAGCTGAAATAACTTTAGACAGACAAGGTACAGTGAAAAGATATATTCCTAAGCCCAGTAACAAAAACGCAACAATCAATAAAGCTCTATCAAGTCTAACAGGAACCATCCCCTTATACTTCTTCTCACACACACCACAAGTTTGAGGCTCTTTAATCGCATGTATCCAAGAGATAGTTCTTGTCTTACAATTTGGACACGCAAGAATCGAGAAATCTTTAAATCGTGGCTCCTTAACAAGCCTTAAATCACCATCAAACTCAGTTGGTATGCCCCACTTCTCATACTGTCGGGAAACTATATAAATAAAGATAAACAAGAGAGCTAAGGCCAAATAAATTATCAGAATTGTGTATATTCCCTTCTTTGTATCAAGTAACAAGAAGCTAAATATAAAGCAGCATAAGAGATAAGCAATAAGAAGTGTATTCTTATCCCTCTCTTTTTTATCAGTTATTTTGTTTGAGTATTTTGAAATTAGCTTAATTGCATAATTTACAAAGATAGAGATAAACAGATTTATTATCAAAAGTATAAGTAGATCATGATGTAAAAACTCAGGTGTGAATTGTTTTATTAATTCAATGAAGCTTTCGAAAAAATTAAATATCATAGATATTTAGCTACAACTTTTGCCAAAACAGTTATGAATGAATCTCTTTCATCAATTTGATAATAGTTATTAAACTCATAACTATCTAACTCCATCTTTTGATTCTGAGATTCAATATCCTTAAGATTTAAATCACCCAAGATAATACTCTCAATATCCTTAAATACCTTTTTCTCATTATCACAAAAATTATTATCTAAATGTCCAATTGTACGAACCATGTGTAAAACAAAAGACTTTCTGGCAGGAGTTTTAATTAAATCAAGCGCCTCAATATAGTTACCAATAGGCTGACTAAAGCTTTGTCTTAAAACTTCAATGTCTTCCTCAGTCGCATTTAAAAGCTTATGAGAGTTTAATTCATCTATTTTTTTCTTAAACCACTTCTCTTCTGATGAAGAGACGACGCCATCCATATGTATAAGACTTAAGACTAACTTCCATACTTCTAGTAGTTCTTTATCCATCTAGCTTCCTCACAAAAATCATTATAGATAAATATCGGAATAAAAAAGTAGAATTGTGAACAAAATCACAGGCCTTAGCGAAACACCAGAAACATAAATTAACTAACTGAAATTATGAAATAAAAAAGCCTCCAGTACGGAGGCTTTTTTAGCAGTTGCGAAACCAAAGGTGCATGGCACCCTTACACGCGGTAAAGAGAAGCGGCCCAAGTAAACCCAGCACCGAATGCAGCACTTGCCACAAGCATCCCTGGCTTTAGAACACCTTCTTTCATTGCATCGTGCATTCCTAGTGGAATTGTCGCAGCAGTTGTATTTCCATATTTTTGAATTGTATTGAAAACTTTCTCTTCAGGAATTCCCATCACCTCTGCAACTTTAGAATTGATTCTTAAGTTTGCTTGATGGAATAAGAAAACATCAACATCATCAACTGTTACACCATTCTTGGCCATAAGTTTTGAAAGTGCTTCAGTCATTCTTTTTACAGCATGAACAAAAACTGTCTTTCCATTCATTTGTGGGTAATGAAGTTTTTCATCAAACATTTCTTGAGAAAGTCTTTCTGTTGAATCAAAACCAGTTCCTGCAGCAGGAAGCCACAGCTCCTTAGCATATTTTCCTTCACTATGAAGAGAAGCATCGATAAAGCAAGGCTCAGTCTTCTTATCATTAACTTCTGTTGCACTCATAACAATTGCACCAGCACCATCACCAAAAAGAACAGAAACATTGCGTCCATCTGGAGTTTGATCTAGACCTTTTGAATGCACTTCTGCACCAACAACAAGAATATTCTTATTTGATCCACTAACAATAAATTTATCGGCAACAGTCATGGCATAAAGAAAACCAGAACACTGTTGACGTATGTCGATAGCAGGAATTTCTGAAAGACCTAGCTTATCTTGTAAGAAACAACCTGTTCCTGGAAAGTCAAAGTCAGGAGATAAAGTTGCTAAAATGATCATGTCGATATCTTCTTTTTTGATACCAGCATTTGCGATGGCCTCTTCACTTGCCTTAAGTGCAAGGTCCGAAGTTGAAGTCTTTGCATCAACCCAGTGACGCTGCTCAATTCCTGTTCGCTGAACGATCCATTCATTTGAAGTATTCATCATCTCTTCGATATCTGAATTTTTAAAAACTTGTGGTGGTACGTAAGAACCCACTCCAATAATTTTACTTGCCAATACAGCCATAGTATTTCCTTTTCATAAATTTTCTTACATCTGAACTGGTGAATGATATCTTTTCAATTTAACACAAGATTCGCATATGCGATAGAGAGCAGACTTACAATTTTATTTTTCTTAAATTGCCCCGATACAATTTTTATGGGCCAATTCTTGCTCGGTTTTTTTATTGGCCAAGATATGTTTTCTTGTTAACATAGAACTATTCCAAGGAAGGAATTAAAATGACTAAGCTTAGTCACCTTATGGTGTTTATTTACATTCAAATGAGTTTTAGCGCATCTGCTGCATACAACTCAACCCAACTGACGAATCACTCTTACTACCCAGAGGATACAGCGCAGTTCATCTCTAATACTCTTAAAAAAGCCAACAAGAACAGTTTAAATACTTCTCTTAAGATAAAAGAAAAGCTTAGAGAAATATTGGTTTCTGCTCATATTAGAACACCAAATAAAAATGACTTACTTGCGGCCGATTGCTCAGGAAAGAAAAATTGTTATCTTCAAAGAACGCCAAGAAATTACAAAGAAGCTAGAAAGTATCTTTTTGGTGATATCTATTTACAGACTTCATCAAGAGGTCTCTATGTAAAAGATGTTTACTGTAACCAAGATGTCACAGAAAGAGATGGTGTTGGAAAAATGCAAATTCCAAATCATCAAGTAATCAACTGTGAACACAGCTGGCCACAATCAAGATTTAATCCAAGAGAAGATAAGAATACGCAAAGAAATGATTTGCACCACCTTTTTCCAGCAAACTCACGTGCTAACTCTTCTCGCAGCAATCACCCATTCGGTGAAGTAATTGGTAGAGTTGTTAATTCAAATTGCCAGGATTCTCACATTGGAGAAGTAAACTACGAGAATGAGACAACGACTTCATTTGAACCACCAGAAGAAATCAGAGGTAATATTGCAAGAGCACTATTCTACTTCTCAACTCGCTATAATCTTCCAATTGATGAGGCCCAAGAATTCTATTTAAGAAAATGGCACAAGGAAGACCCTGTTGATACTTTTGAAGAAAGTATTAATAACAGAATCTATGAAATTCAAAATAGTCGCAATCCATTTATTGACGACGAAAACCTAGTTGATGCTATTAAAGATTTTTAAATTTTCCATTATCGCATTAGTACTCACTTCATGTGCTACGAAGCAAAAACCAGTGAAGCCTCTCACTCAAAGAGAGAGGCAGCTACTCTATTATAAGAAACTTCGTGCGGCAAAATGGGAAGAAATCACTAAAAAGCGCAAACAGCAAGAGCGCAGCTATCACAGAGACACTAAAATCACGATTAAAACGAAAAGGCAGAAACCTGCTCCTAAAAAAGTTTCACCAGTAATTCCTGTTGATCCTAATGAGCAGAGAATCGAGATTGAACAACTAATTTCATTCCATTGCATTAAAGAGAGAATGGATAATTGTGATGAATTATCGACTAAAATTTATGAGAATTGCCTCCAAGAGTTTAACCCTGGAGACAAGAGACTTACATACTGTGTAACAAAAGCACTAAAGTAGAGATTAGTTACCTACCTTCTTATCAGAATTATCTCCAGACTTTTCAAATTCTTCTAACTCTATTTCTGCTTTCTTTCTAAGTTCTTCTTGTTTTTTCTTTAAGGCCTCTTTCTGCTTACGTCTCTCCGCGAGATCACGAACTACATTTACTCGTTCAGCACTAGGCCCACCTGCTTTCCCAGCTTTTCCTCATCATCCTCATTTGTCTTTTCTGTTTTCTTTGGCTTTGGCCTTGAAAAATGCCAATAAGCCTTCACAAGCTCCTTGGCCTCTTTTTCTTCTAGCTTTAGTCTTTCTTTTAAATTCATTATTACTCCTTGCCAAAATATTTTGGTAGTCATCAGTACTTATATTTGGCCATATGAATCAATTCACATCAACTTAAGTTAGTTATAGATTTCCAAACTCAGTTAAAATTAACTTTGTGTTAAGTTTTTCAATTATTTTTAAACATTAGAGTCTGCTTATTGAGTAAAATAAAGATCAGATGTATAATTCTAGAACATGAAGAGTTTAGTTATAAATACCATTGTAAATGCGAGTGTCGATGAAATTTTGAATAATTTCAATGCAGATACTATGCAAGAAGCAACACCTCCTTTTATCAATTTGGAAGTTCCACGCTTTGATGGTAATTCAGTTTCTGATCAGACTCATCTAATTACTTCGATCCTTGGCCACTACCAATCTTGGGTAATCGAAGTCACTCAAAAGAAAGAAACTTCTGATGGGATCATTATTCGAACAGAGGCCATCGAAACTCCATTTCCTTTCACAATGTGGATTCATACTTATCATATTCGCGATATTGGAAATGGGAAAACTAAGATCACTGATAATATCAAATATAAAACAGAAAATTTTGCATTTGATTTACTCATTTACCCAATTATCTATTTCATTATGTACTACAGAAAGCCAATCTTAATGGATAAGTACAATAAAGAACTAAATATTTAAACTATGGCCAAGAGAAATCATTGTCAAAAATGTCAACGTCCACAAGGGCTGTGTCTATGTCACACAATTGAAAATGTGACATTAAAAAATAAATTGATTATTTTCCAAGATGAAAAAGAGGCCCTTCATCCGTTCAATACAGCGAGGTTGGCCAAGCTAGTTGCACCTGATATTGAACTTGTCTCAAGTGAAAATATCACAGAAGAACGAATCCAAGAAATAAGAGAGACAAGGCCATTTCTACTTTTTAAAAATGAAAATTCAATCCCATTAAATACTGAAAATATTCACTTACTTCAGAGCAAGAATATCGTCGTTCTTGACGGTACGTGGAAGAAGGCCAGAAAAATCTATCATACTTGGCCGGCCCTAAGTGAGCTACCATGCTATCACCTCGAGCTAGATGATCAGAAAACAATCTATCAAAGTATTCGAAAGTCATGTGGTGAAACTCACCTCTCTACACTTGAGGCCATCGCTGTAACTCTTGAAGTCCTTGGTGAAATAAATGAAGTACAAGTTAAACAATTTTTAGCGCCATTAAAAGAGCTTATAAAACAGCAAGAAGCCTTCCATCAAAGACCTAATTAATGCTATCATGATTCAATGAAAATGATTCTAAGCCCTCGAATTAGCGATCTTGATCAATGTCCATATTTAAAAGAAGAGATGGAACAACATGAGTTCTTCTTTAGTTCAGAGTTAAGTGATACCGAACTAGACTTTCTACTTGAGCGCGGCTGGCGTAAATTTGGTCAATTCATCTTTAGACCTTTATGCCCAAATTGTCAGAAATGTATTCCAATACGAGTCGAGTTAAAAAAATTTTCCCTCTCAAAAAACCAGTCAAAATTTTTAAAGAGAAATCATAACAAAGGTTTACAGGTTAAGTTTTCGCCGCTGCTATATAGACAAAAGCATTTTGAAATCTATCGTCTGCATGGACAAAACCGCTTTGTCGACAGTATTGATGCTACAATTATTGATAACGAGCTACTATTTAAGGAAACGTTTTATCGCTTTACAGGAACTCAACTTCTTAGCGAAATATTTTTCGAAAATAAACTCATCGCTTTTGGAATTTTGGAGCAATCCCAAAATGCTTTAAGTAGCGTTTACTTTTGTTACGATCCGAGTTTTGAAAAAATGAGTCTTGGGCATCTAGGCGCCCTTGCTGAAATTATCCATGCAAAGAATATGGGACTTGAATATTACTATCTCGGTTACTGGATTGAAGAAAACGAATTTATGAAATACAAGTCTCGATACATGCCTTATCAGCTCTATGACTGGAGTTCGAAAAGTTGGGAGAGCTAATCGACGATATAGCGAAAAGTTAAGTTTATTCTTTCATCAACTTGCTTTGCCGTTTTATTGAGTTGATGTTTCCAATTATGTTGAAGTGCTCCTTTCATAATCAAAAGACTTTTATCTTCCAAATTAATTTCAACTTTTTCTATAGACTTATCAAAACGATGCTTTAAAACAAACTTACGAGACTCTCCGAAAGATGCCGATGCAATTACTGGATTTCTTCCAAGGCTTGCCTCATCGTCACTATGCCAAGCTGCATAGTCGGATCCATCTCGATAAAGGTTACAGAGACACCCATTGAATTGATGCTTCGTTATCTTTTCGATCTCTTCTTTCAAAACACTAAGTTTGTCATTCCAGTCGATACGGGGAAGTATTACACCAGAATAACTATATTCCTTATCATCACTATACCAAGCATGGAGCCTTGGTATTGCATGTGTTTTTCCATATAGTGTGATTTCACCTTCTTGCCATTTAATTGAATTTCTCAAGTCATCAAATTCAATCTTAGTCTTTGCAAAGAAATTAGGATAGTAAATCGCAGTACCACCTTTTAGATCGTAAACGACTTCTTCATTTTCATTTGTACCAAAGAGATCAAATTGATTCATCTATTTCCTAAAATTACCTAAAATTCACTAGAACTCACTAGAACTCAAAGTTAAGCAACCCTAAGTAAGCCGTGGCCGCATCAAACTTATACCCATCAATATTATATAAAGAATAGCCTAATGTTAAGTATGGGTTCCATGCTGCAATCTTAAAATCCATTCTCACACCAAGATCACTAATTGTTGTATCTAAATTATAGCATTGGCCACCATCACAAAAATCAGTCTCTCCATAGTTAAACGAAGAATAAGCACCAAGACCAAACCCACGAGTAAGCATATATGTATAAGATAAATTCACTCCTGCACCCGAATATTCAATCTCATTTAAAATATCATAATCAAAACCATCTTCTAATGTAATAGAATCTGCTTCCATTGTACGGATTGAAAGGCCAATACGAAATTTATGATTATTTATTTTTTTAACGCCACTAACAGCAAGCTCACTACCAACTAAGTGTAAATCTGCGCCATAATAATCAACAGTAGAAGAAATAGCACTGATTCCTAGTTGAACCTTTAGGTTATCTTTACTGCTTTCAAGCTCAGGGGCAATCATCACTTTAGTACTATTAATATCATTATGTAGCTGTTGAGTTGTTGCATCTAACTCCTGCTTTGGTGCTTCGACAACTACTTCTTGTACCAGCACTTCCTCTTTTTTAGGACTGAGTGATTTTGCGATTTCCTTTGCAAGCTCTTGCTTTACAAGCGAACGCATCTGTTCATCTTTGATTGTCGCATTGATTTTTTCAACTTGAGTATTATACTCTTCTAAAGATAGGCCAAATGTTTGAGTAGATAATGCCAAAATAAATATTAAAGATAAAACTCTCTTCACTTCTTCCCCCATGCTCTTATTTCCATATATATAAGCAACCTAGAGGCCAAAAAATTTCATACAATTCTAGCAACTTAGAAATAAGCATTGCACATTTTCTAAACAAAAAGACTAATCTTAGAACAATTTTAAATATTGAGAGCGAAAAGATTCTAAACGCCACGAAAAAGACACGGCCAAAAAAGCGTAAAAGATGCCTAAGTATCTAAAATTGCAATAAATCTTATATAATACTAAGGGTATGAACTTAATTTCGATAAAATACTCTTATAAGCTGAGGAGATCGCTATGAAAATGGCAAGCGGACATTTTATAACTATAAAGAAGTTAATTATAACTCTTGTATCATGGTCGATGCTTTTGACTCCGATGGCCTATGCGCAAGAACAAACTGAAGTAAACACACAGGCCCAGTCACAAGAACAAGTCCAAACTCAAACTGAACAAGAAGACGGCCGCACAGAAGTTCAAAAAAAATCTGACCCGAATTACTGTTATCACGATGGTACAAATCAGAAGTGTGATGGAGGTAATGTTTATAATTGTCACCTTGAACAATGTGTAAGCGCTAATGATAATAAAAACTACAATATGGAATACCAAAATTGTGGGATCGATGAAAAATGTCAGGAAGATCTAAAAGCTGATGCAAAGCTTTTTACAAATCATAAGACAAGTGGACCAAAAGGAGCATCTGATACGATGAGCTACCTTGCTGCCGCTGCACAAGTAGGTCAAGGATGTGTTCTGCTTTTTGGTGGAATGTGCCAGTCAGATGGAATTGGGGCCATGCTTTCAGGTGCAATAATTCTTGCGGTAGCTCTCATGTCGGCCATGGGTGATGGTTATAAGAAAAAATTTAAAAGTTATAAAGATGCTCTTGCTAAACTTGATGAGAACGATGAAAAAGCATGGAACCACCAAACACAAAGAGTTGCTCTAGAAACAGAAGTTCAACTTTTAAAAGATATGGAAAAGGCGGCCCAGGATAAAATGAAGCATCATAAGAGAATTATGATGATGATTACAATCTCAACAGCGATTGCGGCCATCTGTGCTGCACTTACAATTTTTGGCTGTCCAGCTTCAAATCCGTGTACCTACTGGGTACTAGGGCTAGGTGCAGTGGCCCTTATGCTAGAAAACCAGGCCCTATCCACAGCAAAGAAGGCCCACAAAAGTGCAAAGAGCGCCAGAGAAAAGACAGAGGTTGTTCTTAAGAAGCTTATGGCCCGCTATAATAACCAATACAACCCTGCTTCAAGCCAGAAGACATCAGTTGCTAGTGCTATGGCCACACCAGGTGCTCAAGGACTTGGAATGAATAATAACCAAGAAACATTTGATGTTGATGAAGTGAAGTCAGAAAAACTTAAAACAATTCCAAAGCTTGATATTAAAATGGGATCTCTTGGAACGACTGGTGAAACTTTTGCAAATACAATTGGACTTAGTGAAGTACAAGGCGGATACAACAAAACAAAGAAGACTGGAAATTCTAAATATGTAAATGAGGCCCTTGATAATAATGCCGCTAAAATTAATAAAGCAGCTAATCGCGTCCTAAAAGCACTGGCAAAATCAGACAAGACAAACGATAAGGCCAAGAAGGCAATCAACGCGATTCTTAATCCAGCAGCGAATAAAAGATATCTTGCCGATACTCTTGCTGGACACGTATCCCCTGTTCAAATGGCACTGAATTACAGAAGGGCCGGTGGGACAAATGCATCAAGAGATATTGCAAAGAACTCTCAAGAGCTTGAAAAAGGAACAGGAGAAGGACTTGCTGTAGCTTATGACCCAGCCTCTAAAGACTATCTAAATAAACTTAAAAATCAATTAAATGGTTTTGAGAACTTACTTGATAGTGATGATGGTGTTATGGCGCTTTCTAATTATGACCCTACAGTAAATGAAGACGCTGTTGAACAATTAAATGACGACGAGATCATTGAAGATAAAGGAACAATCCACAAGGACTCAAAGCTGTCCCTGTGGAAAATTATTTCAAATCGTTACAATGTAATTAAATTAAAAAAGACACTAGAATAATTGATTAGGCTTCACAGCAGCTGTCATCTCTTAGAGACTGTTGTGAAGCTTTACTAGCTTCTATCTCATCACTTATCCTCTTAAATTCCTTTAAAAAGATATGCTTAAATTTTACCATTTCGTAATTAGCTGAAACCCCATGGCGCTTCTTAGGATCTTCATCAGGAATCCCTACTTGTACAGGGTATCTAAGTGATAAGTAATCAGCAGGAAGCTCATGAACTCCTACACCATATGGTAAAAACTTATTTCCATTTGTAAGAACAGGTCTTCCACAACTTAACGCTTTCAAAGAGAAGTGAGGAAATTTATCTGTTGTATCGATCAGATACTTAGTACCTGCTAAAAGAGGAGCTAACTCACCTGAACAACGATCTCCAAAGAAAAGCTCCGGATGCTTTTGCGCATACATCCCTAAGTGATCATGCTTTCCGATAAACTTAAACTTCTTATCACCGTAAATATCGATGATCTTATAAACTTCAGAGCTCGTCAGAGGCTCACAGTTAATTAGAAAGTAGTCTCGATTAAACATTCCTTCAGGAAGGATCTTGTAATCTTTTAATGCAATTGCCGGTGTAACCTGAGTAGCATTTGGAAACTCTTCTAAAATAGCTTCTTCATTAGACCAAAGAGTATTGGCCCTTTTTAAATACTTTCTCTGCTTAGTACGAGTGAAGGCCTTAAAGAAGAATTCCTTGAATGAAGACTTCTTTTTAATTGAATTGATATCTTCAACAAAATAAGTGAATAAATAAGTGTCATCACACATTTTGATTTCTTGAGAAAACCCACGAGAAAGATTAACGACTAGATCAACACTACATGGAATAAAAAGTCCTCTTGCAGCTCCGTGAACAAGGTGAGATTTATCAACTAAATCTTCCCAAGACTTAACAAAGCGATTTAAGAATGTTGAATGAATCTTTCTTTGTTCAACAGGTCCTAGAACTTGACCTTGTCTATGAACAAGAGTGTAGAGCTCAACGTTATCACCGATAACACCCATGATGGTTTCTAGACACTCAATATAATAATCTCTTTCAATGACAGCATCACAGCTAACAACAACTTTTAACATATATTTTCTCTATACCTATTTTTTAATATCTCTAAAGTATTTTGCAGTTTCTTCAATCCCTTGCGCAAAAGTAACTTTTGGCAAGTATCCTAGTTTCATAACACGATTAATATCTGGTCTTCTACGTTTTGGATCATCTTTTGGTAATTCTTGATAAGTAAGTTTTGAAGAAGACTCAAGTGCATCAACGATTAACTCTCCAGTTTCCTTAATTGTATACTCATCAGGGTTTCCAATATTATATGGCATGTGATCCCCAAGCATTAGAACGTGATCGATTGCATTTGCAAGATCAGTTACATAACAGAAAGAGCGAGTTTGACTTCCATCACCATAAACAGTGATATCTTCTCCTTCAAGCGCTTGGTTAATAAAGTTTGGAATAACACGTCCATCATCAGGGCGCATACGAGGTCCATATGTGTTAAAGATACGAATGATTCGAGTATCGACTTCGTACTTTCTGTAATAAGTCATAGTTAAGGCTTCAGCGTAGCGTTTTGCTTCATCATAACAGCTTCTTGGCCCAATTGGATTAACATGACCAACATAGTCTTCAACTTGTGGGTGAATCTCAGGATCACCGTAGACTTCAGAAGTTGATGCTTCAAGAAATCTTGCACCATGATCCTTAGCTAGCTCTAGCAAATGCTGAGTTCCAATAGAGTTTACCATCATGATTTCAAGAGGAATGACCTTGAAGTCAATTGGAGAAGCAGGAGAAGCCAGAGATAGGATATAATCAAATTTCACATCACCAAAGTCAGGAAGACCCTTGATAATATCGCATTCTGTGAAGTGAAAGTTTTCATACTTAGATAGAAGCTCAATATTTGACTTTGAACCAGTAATAAAATTATCTAACCCATACACAGTTGCACCTTTTTCAAGATAAAGCTGAGCGACAGTTGAAGGAACAAAGCCAGCAGCACCTGCGATTAAAAAATTCTTCCCCTTATGGTCCATTGGTAATTGGTTCATCTAAACTCCTGATATATTTAATTTACTTGTACATTTAATTCGTGTTTTCTATTGGCCAATTGTAGCATCGTCGATCCGAGCAGTAAAAATGCTCCACCCAAAAGCTGAACGACAGTAAGTCTTTGATCAAGGGCTACCCAGTTGATTATGACTGCAAAAAATGGAAAAGACATCTCTGCAATTGTACAAACCTTAGCTGAAACTTGGCCAAGCCCTTTGTAGTAGAAATACATTCCAAAGATCCCCGAGATCAGGGCCAAGATACTAACTTTTCCCCATAGCTCAATTGGAAAATTGAGCCCTGTGCCACTTGCTATCATAAAAGGAATAATTGCCATTAATCCTACGACAAAGCGCAAAGACATAACTTCTTTTTCAATCCAATTGCTCTTCATAAGATACTTGCCAAAGACAGTCGCACTCCCCCAACTAATAACAGAGACGAGGGCAAGACAAAGTCCATACAGAGACGAGCGATCAAAACTAACCTGGCCAGCTTTAATTAAATTAATGGCACTATTAATGTCTTGATAACTAATAAGTATCGCACCAAATAAAGAGACAGCTGCCCATAATAGAAAACGCTTTGTGATGCGCTCTTTTAAAATAAGATAAGCAAGACTTATCGCTATAAATGGTTGAAGTTTTTGTAATAGAATAACAAGCGATGGATTTAAAAGAGCAAATGACTTTGTAAAAGTTAGTGTTGCGATTGCCGAGCCCATGGCACCAATCATAAAAAAGCAAAGCATTTCAAATGGCTTCATTTTCATGATCTTCTTTCTGGCCATATAAAGTGTTGGCAAGAAGAGGATTGTTAAGAAAAGGTGCTCACCAAATACAATGATCTCACTACTATTGTACTTATAAAGCAGTGGATAACGAATAAGCGTATCCAGCGCCCAAATAAAGCAAGCAATGAGAATAAAAACTAAACCTTTCACTTCGTAAAGTACCCACTCATGAATTCATCAAAAACTAATTTTGCGCGATCTGCGGCCAATTGCTTCTTAACTTTCTTGCGGTTTTTTCGATCACGTCTTTGTTCCTTTGTTAAAGTAACAGGAGGAAGAAGTCCAAAGTTAATATTTGAAGGCGTAGGTTTTGGTACAGTCATAATATAATTAACTAAGGCACCTAATCCAGTCTCAACAGGAAATTGTTTAACTTCCTCACCTCTTAACTTCTTTAGTAATTGAAGTGCCACATACTGTCCCATTGATGCAGATTCAGTATAGCCCTCAACACCAGTGATTTGACCAGCAAAGTAGATATTTGGGATTTTCTTAACACTTAAATCAAAATCAAGCAGCGTTCTTGAGTTGATAAATGAATTTCTATGAACAGAACCTAGGTGCAGGAAACTTGCATTTTCAAAACCAGGAATCTTTCTAAATACTCTTGTTTGCTCAGGGTATTTTAGACGAGTTTGGAATCCAACCATATTAAAGGCCGATCCAAGAAGATTCTCACGTCTAAGCTGAACACATGCATATGGAAGAGATCCATCTGGAAGCTCAAGTCCAATAGGCTTCATACATGAGAAGCGTGCTGTATCAACTCCACGCTCTGCCATGATATCAACAGGCAGGCATGATTCGAAGAATTTATAATCTTCAAAATTTTGGGCAGGAACTTTTTCAGCAGCAACAAGCTCAGCAACGAATGCTTCATACTGCTCTTTATTCATTGGTGCGTTTAAGTAATCAGCTTCCTCTCCTTCTTCCTCACTAACCGGCTTGTGGCGGTCTTTGTAGTAAAGTTTTGAATAATCGAGGCTGTCTCCGTCAACAACAGGTGCAATAGCATCGTAGAAGTAGAAATCATCATTTGAAATATTCTTTACAATCCAATTAGAAAGACCTTCTGTTGTCAGAGGTCCTGAAGCGATAATACACGCATCAGCTTGATATTCGGCCATAAGGGCCTGTGGATCAGAAGCATCTTGAGCTACAATAGTGATTTTCTCATTTGCGTGAAGACGCTCAGTTACTTCGGCCGAAAAACCTTCACGATCTACTGCAAGAGCATCTCCAGCAGGCACGGCGTGCTTTCTTGCAGAATCAAGAATGATTGAACCAAGGGCATCCATTTCATATTTTAGAAGTCCATGACCAGAAGCTGGACTCATTGATTTAAGTGAGTTTGTACAAACTAATTCGGCAAAAGAATCAATTTTTTGTGCTGGGTTTTTCTGGATCGTCTTGTTTTCAACAAGAATAACTTCAACCCCATGACTAGCTAAAAAGTTAGCAGATTCACTACCTGCCATACCCGCACCAATAACAATTACTTTATGTGAATTAGACAATTTCAACCTCTTTAATATACTTAAATGATGATATAGACCTTATATATGCAAACATGCTATAAAGTCCATTAATTACCAGTATTTAACTAATATTATTAACATAGAGACGACGCAATGCAAATAGTCATTCATCAAACTGATCACACCATTGGCAACTTTACACAAATTTACAAATACATAGAGAATCTCGTTCATTCTCAGGACTTTCAAAACAAAATTCACATCTTCCCAGAAACGTATTTAACAGGCTATCCGCTTCAAGATTTAGTTCTACAAAAAACATTTATTCGCGAATATCACGAATTACTTGATGCCCTTAAGCAATTATTTTCTAAGATCAAATTTGAGGATCAAACAGCTCTTCTAATTGGCGGAATTCGCTATGACTTTGATGAAAAAACACAGATCCCTTCACATATCTACAATGTGATATTTGAGGTCACAAAAGATGCCAACCTGAATGATATTTATAAGAAATGTCTTCTGCCAGCGTACGATATTTTTGACGAAACAAAATACTATACACCTGGAGACTCTGCGACAATTTGGAGTCTTGGTGACTATAACTTTGGTCTATTAATCTGTGAGGATATGTGGCACTCGAAACAGTATTCGATAGACCCACTTCAACTCCTTATGGATAAAGCTCAAGGTAAATTTCTAAATGGTGTTATCAACTTAAGTGCTTCACCTTGGAATATTGAAAAGGAGCAAAAGCGCCTAAAGCGTGCAAGCGAGATATCGAAAGTCTTCAATGTGCCTTTTTACTATGTCAATAAAGTTGGAGCAGAAGATGAGATCATCTTTGATGGTGCTAGTTTTGTTGTTAATGAAACGACTGTTGTGGCCAAGGCAAAGTCTTTTGTTTCGGATGTGATGGAAGTTGAAGTAGGGCCAGCAGTAGAAATGAAAAATCTTGGAGATGCACCTCAAGGTGCCCACTCTTGGGAGTCTCTATTTGGTCCTCAGATAGAAGAAACTGCAAATGGAGCAAGGCTAAGACCTCTTACAGAAGAAAATTTAGATGCTATTTTAGGAGCAATTAATTTAGGTCTTCAGGACTATGCCAAAAAATGTGGTATGAATAAATTCCTAGTGGCCCTTTCTGGAGGGATTGACTCTGCACTTGTTCTAACACTAGTGAAATTATTCCTTCGCCCAGGTCAAGAAGTTGAGGCCATTTACATGCCTTCTAAGTTCTCAGCAGGACTTAGCTGGGAAATTAGTGAGGAGCTATGTAAGAATCTTGGTGTGAAGCTTCACAATGTACCAATCAAGTTTCTTCACTCATCAGTGCAAAACTTATTCCAAGACTCTCTAGACCCTTTAACAGGGCTAGCTGATGAAAATATACAGTCTCGTTTAAGAGGGGCACTACTCTATGCTCGCTCAAATCAGACAGGAGCAATGGTAATCAATACTTCTAATAAATCAGAAATTGCTGTTGGCTACTCGACTCTATATGGTGACTCAGTAGGTGCCTTAAGCATTCTTGGGGATCTGTATAAAAGTGAAGTATTTGCTCTTTCAAGACATATTAATAAAAACTTTAATAATATCATTCCAGCGGCTGTAATCGAACGCCCTCCAAGTGCGGAGCTTAGGGAAGAACAAAAAGATGAAGATTCTTTACCTCCATACGATACCCTCGATATGATATTGGAATCATACCTTTCTTATCGCTACGATATGGAAGATCTTCTTAAGCTTGGGTTAAACAAAACTGAAGTTGAAAGAGTCATCAAACTAATATTAAATAGTGAGTATAAAAGGCAGCAGTTCTGTCCTATTTTGAAACTTAAAGATAAAAGCTTTGGTTTTGGGAGACGCGTGCCGATATGTAAGAAGGTTGATTTTAATTTAGTCTAATAGGTTTAGGGAGATAAGAGAAAATGAATAAGACTTTTGAAAAGGTAATGAGTTCTTTCGACGATGTAAAAGCAATGGTTGATAATGTTATTACAAATAAATCGGTAAAAGAAGTGGAAAAAAATGTAATGAACTTTATTGGTCAAGTTGAGAAAGAAGCTCGCAACGTTGTTGATAAAGACGTCAGAAAAGTTGTTCTCACACTTCAGAAAGAAAAGAAAAAAGTTGAAAAATTTGTGGACACAACAATTCAAAAAGAAGTTAAAGCCGCAAAGAAATATCTCGATGGACACATCAAAGATGTTCAAAAGCTTCAAAAGAGCCTTGATAAATATCTAAAAGATGAAATGAAAAAGGCCAAGAAGACGGCAACTAAAAAAGTGAAAGAAGCCGAGGCAACAATTAAGAAGAAGGCCAAAACGGCCAAGAAAGTAGTTAAGAAAAATGTTGCTGCTAAAACAGCGGCGGCAAAGAAAGCTACAACAAAAAAGGCAACGACAAAGAAAGCTGCTCCTAAGAAAGCCGCTGCAAAAAAAGCTGCCCCAAAGAAAGCCGCTCCTAAAAAAGCAGCTGCAAAAAAAGCGGCCCCAAAGAAAACGGCCAAGAAAGCTACACGTAAATAGCACTCGACACATATGAGGGAGCCTAATGCTCCCTCACATAGCCCACAAGGTGGATGTCATGGAAAAGAGTCTCAATTCTCATATTCAAAAACTACTTCCGAAGTTTAAGGCATCTAAAAAAACTGAAATTGACTACCTCTTGCCAAAAATTGCAACGATGCAAGAAAATGAACTCCGTCAGGTCCTTCACAAGATGGCCGGAAGCTTCTCTTGCTATAATTTCCTTAAAATTGGTGCTTCTTTAAAGGCTTTTGAGCTAGACCAAGATCTTGACTCAAAGCGCGACCTTGTAAAGAAAGCTCTTGAAGAGATCCTAGCTGAACTATAGTCCAAATACCTATTTTTATTAACAATCCCTTTCTTTTTTGTGATAATGCCCAAATACTAAAATTTGAATAAGGGAATTTAATTGAAGAAACTTGAAAGAAACTTAGGACTCTCGTCAGTTATCTCTATCAGTATTGCCTCAATGCTTGGATCAGGGATCTTTGTTCTTCCAGGACTCGCATTTGAAGTAACAGGCCCATATGTTTGGATCTCATACTTACTAGCTGGACTTTGCGTTCTTCCGGCCGCTCTATCTAAGTCTGAACTTGCCACGGCCATGCCAGCTTCAGGTGGTACATATATCTATATAGAAAGAACATTTGGCCCTATGGCCGGAACAATTGCAGGTCTTGGCCTTTGGATCTCGCTGCTTCTTAAAGCAGCTTTCGCATTAATGGGTTTTGGTGCCTATCTAGGGGCCATTAGCTCAGGAGTTGACTTAAAAAACTTTGCCCTTATTCTAACGGCCATCATCACACTCCTTAATATTGTTGGTGTTGGTAAAGTCAGTGGATTACTGATTGCCGTCGTCATTCTTTCGACAATAGGCTTAACAGTTTTAAATATTGGAACCCTTTCAACGGCCCAGGTTATTACAGGGATTCCATTTTCGTTTACACATATTGATACGATCTTAGCAGCAGCTGGTCTTGTTTTCATTTCATACGCGGGTGTAACTAAAGTTGCAGCAATTGCGGAAGAGATAAAGACGCCAGAAAAGAATCTCCCAAGAGGTATTCTTCTGTCACTTTTAATTGTGACACTTCTTTACTGTGTTACAACACTTGCCCTAGCTAAATACTTACCACTAGAGCAACTCAAAAATAATTTAAGACCAATCTATACCCTAGCATATGAATTTGGTGGGAAAAATTTCGGTCTGGTTATGGCGATTTTGGCCATTCTAACGATGACTTCAATGGCAAACGCAGGCCTTTTAGCAGCTTCTCGTTTCCCTTTTGCCATGAGCCGTGATCACCTTATCCCAAGGCTATTTGGACATCTTCATCGAAAATTTCTTACACCAGTATGGAGTATTTTGGCCTCAGGACTTGTCATCGCCTGTGCCATCTACTTTTTAAATATTGCTAAGATCGCTAAGCTTGCTTCAGCATTCATTCTAACAATTTACATGATTGAAAATATTGCTGTTATCGCTCTAAGAGAAACACATATCCAATGGTATAAACCGACTTACAAATCACCACTATATCCGTACGTCCAAATTTTCGGAATTCTTTCAACTCTATACTTACTTGTAATGATGAAAGACTTGGCCGTGATTGGGCTGGTTTCAATTTCAGTTCCAGGAATTTTGATTTATCTCTTCTACGCTAAAGGACGTGTTAACCGAAAAGGAGTTCTTGGTATCAGAGGAAAGAGAACGGACCTAGTAAATGAGGCCCAATTTCCTGCTCCAGCAATGTCGGAAAAATTAAGTCTTGATCAAGACGCTAATGTTGTCGTGGCCCTCATTGGAAATGAACGATCACCAGAGATGCTCATTGATATGGGGACATCACTTGCGGGTGGAGAAAATATTGAAGTTGCTCACCTGACAGAGGCACCTGAGCAAACTGATCTTAATGACTTTACTGATGAAGACCCAAAACTTAGGTCTTTAAGACGTCGAGTTATTGCCATGGCCATTGAGAAGACAACACCAATTAACTTTGATCCAATTGTTACCCACGATCTATCAAAATCAATCTTTGAAATTGGCCAAAGACTACACTGTAATTGGCTATTCATGGAGTGGAAAGGACGCCTACGTGATACATTCACAACACAAAGTCCCGTAGCATGGCTAAGGTCTCATTTAAATTGTCACCTCGTTATCTTTAGAGACAATGGTGTGAGGTATATGAGAAAGATTATGGTTTTAATTGACCAAAACTCAAATGATGTCACACTAATTCAGGCGGCCCAACAAATTGCAGAGGCCCATAAAGCAGAGATCACATTTATCTACTTAACCGACAAAGACCTTACAATTGAAGAGACCTCACAAGTTGAGAAGTATATTCGCCTTATTAGTGGTGATATGAATGTTAGAACAACTGGACACATTATAAAGTATCACGACAAAGTCGATACTCTAGAAACGATTACAGTTGAATATGACCTGCTCGTTTTCAACTCAAATAAGAAGCATCGTTGGTTTCATGTCTTTGGTACACAAGATGACCAAATTATGGCAAAGGCTTCATGTTCAGTTCTTGGGATTCATACAGGAAACGCGAATTAAAGTAGCTCAGACTTTGGAAGGCTTATAGAGAAAGTCGTATATTCAGAGTCTGGGTCGTACGTTAAACTTCCACCGTGATCCATAATAATTTCACGGCTAATATTTAGGCCAAGACCTGTTCCCTTTTCTTTACTTTTAGTTGTATAGAAACGATTAAAGATTTTTTGAGCTATATCTTTTTCAATCCCTTGCCCACTATCTAATACCTCAAGGATAACGTGTTGAGCATCATCTAGAAGATTAATTTCAATCCATTGCTCTTTAAGTCCAGCAATCGCATCGTGAGAGTTGTTAAATAAGTTGATTAAAACTTGAATAATCTCTGATGAGTTAATATTCACGAGATCCGAATCAGCATCATTTGAAAAAACGATGCGAAGACTTTCGTCAACAAGCCCTGTTTTAAATAATGCAATAGAGTCATGAACAATCGAAGACAAGCTTGTCATCTCACGCATTGAGCGATCATCTTGAGAATAAATATTGAGAGAGCTAACAATATTTGCAATTCGATTTTTTTGCTCACCAATTGAGCGAATTTTCTCTAATAATTGCTCTGAACTAATCGTTTCACCACGTCGCTCAATGGCCTGAACCTGCAGTTCGATGATTGCTAATGGATTATTCACTTCATGAGCTATATTGGCGGCCATTTGTCCGAGGGCCGTCCACTTACTCATTTTATCAATTGTTGCTTTTTGAGAATCAATTTCGCGGTTACGACGGAAGCGTTCCGTAACATCGGCCGTACGATCAAGAAAGTAGTGACCTAGCTGATTGAAGTCATGATACTCCATTGAGCATTCAAAAACTGACTCCTCATCATCTCCCATTTCCATAAAAACAGTATCAGTGATAATTTCACCGACAGATTCTTTTGCTCGATCAGCACGTTGATAGAATTTCTTAAGATTTTTTCCACTTACAACATCTTTAATATTTAGCCCAACGAGAGGCTTTCCATTCCAAGTCGCATCCGCTTTTGAAACGTAGACAAAGTTATAATCCTTATCAAAGACAGTGAAAATATCAGAACTTTGCTCAACCATTTCTCTAATAAAGAAATTTGTCGAGCTAGTAGTAAGATTAACTTCATGCGGGCGAATCTTAGATAAAACTCTCTTATTGCCTTCATCGTCAATAAAAGGATTAAATTCGACATCCCAAGTAATAGCATCTCGATTAAGTCGATTCGTAAGTATAATCTGCTCTCGGCTAAACTCTCCGTTTAGCGCTCTTGCAAAACAATTCTTAACTTTTAAAACTTCAGATTCGCTTAAGTGACCTTTGTAGTAATCATAAACACTCATTCCAAGATAATCTTCAGAGAATCCAAAAAGAGTTGTTGAAACAAAGAGGAAACAAGCATTTTCATCAAACACAGCAACTCGAACATTTTGCTCTTCAAAATTTCCAAGCTTTAATAAATCGATCAGTTGCTGTGTGTTCATATAGTTTCTGTTTGTTTTCTAAACGAATTTTACCACACAATAATTCTTCTTCCCCTTCTTTAGAATTAAGCAAGACTCACTTGCCAAATCTGAGGTAGTTATCACGTGATCAACATTAGCATTCTTAATGTTATTGATGGCAACACCGTTTTGAGTGACCATTTTTCTTGCCTCTCCCTTTGATTTAAACAAAGGAGTTGCAGCAAGCATATCTAAGTAAGTAATTTCACCTAATTGCGATTTTTCAAGCTCAATCGAAGGAACATCATCAAAAATACCCGCTAACTCTACATCAGTCGTATTTTCAATAACCTTACCAAAGAAGAAGTCTGTTGCTTTCTGTGCCGCTTCGATCCCTTCTTTACCGTGAACTAAGCTTACGATCTCTTCGGCCAGTCTTTTTTGTGCTGCTCTTAAATGAGGCTCTGTTTCAACTAACTTCTCGTATTCAGCAATTTCTTCTAAAGTTAAAAACGTTAAAGTTTTTAGATATCTAATTACTGAAGAATCATCTGAATTAAGTAGGAATTGGTACATCTTGTATGGAGATGTCATTGTTGGGTCAAGATAGATTGCTCCACCTTCAGACTTACCAAACTTCTTTCCATTGGAATCAGTTAGAAGTGGAATTGTCATACAAAATGCAGGCTTCTGGTGCATCTTACGAGTAAGATCCATTCCTGCAGTCATATTCCCCCACTGATCTGCTCCACCAATTTGTAAGCTTACATCATATTCTTTATTCAGGTGAGCAAAGTCATAACCTTGAATAACTTGGTATGTGAACTCAGTATAGCTAATTCCAGCTTCTGAGCTAATTCTCGACTTTACAGAGTCCTTTGCAAGCATTTCACCAACACGAAATCTCTTACCAACATCTCTTAGAAACTCGAGGAATGAAAACTTTCCAATCCAGTCAATATTGTTAACCATTGTGGCCGCATTCTCACCTTCAAAATCTAATAGCTTTTGAAGCTGTGCCTTTTGACCTTCAAGGTTTTGAAGAACTTGATCTTCTGATTGAAGATTTCTCTCATCACTTTTCCCAGAAGGATCACCAATCATTCCTGTTGCACCACCAACTAGAACGTAAGGCTTGTGACCTTGTCTTTGAAGACGCATCATTGTAACAACTGCAAACAAATTCCCTAATTGAAGAGATCTTGCCGTTGGATCGTAACCACAATAGAATGAAATTTTCTTATCATTTAAAATTTCTTTCAACTCTTCGTGTGAGTATTGATTAACAATTCCTCTTGCTTCTAATTCTTCAAAAAAATTCATTACGCTAGTCTCTCTTTAATAATTGATACTGGAGTAAGTGCCACAACAGTCTTTAAATCTGGCCCATGTGCGCGTCCAGTAAGACATACACGTGTACCCATAAATAGTGGCTTCCCTTTTATTTTTAATTCTTTCTTTAAATAGTCCATCCACTCACCAACTTGATCTTCAGTAACATTAGTTGTCTGATCAGCTAGTTGTGCCTTTAGGTATTCCTTAATCTGTGGAGTTGTCTCCCACGAAATCGCTTCTTCGTATTGTGGATCTGCATCGACACCAGCATCAAAGAAAATTGGCAGGTGCTCATTAATATTGCTAAATAGCTGAACCTTCTCTTTCATAAGTCCTGCAAACTTAATCTTCCAAGCTTCATCTTGCTTATGGTATTCACTTCCTTCAGCAATGAAGCGATCAAATCCAGCTGCAATATCTTTGTCATCTAATTTTCTAAGCCACTGCTCGTTAAAGAAGTTTAGCTTTTGAATGTCATACATTGCTGAAGACTTAGAAAATCTTTCGTAACCAAATTTATTACCAAGTTCATTTACATCAAAAATATCTGTCTCTTCAGGATGTGACCAACCAAGAAGACAAAGGTAATTTGCAAGTGCCGCAGGTAGATAACCTTGATCCTTATACTGAGTAACCGAAGTTGCCCCATGGCGCTTCGAAAGCTTTTGACGATCGTGACCAATAAGTAGTGAGACGTGACCAAACTGAGGAGGTGTCACACCCATTGCATCGTAGATCATAAGCTGGCGACATGTATTGTTTAAGTGCTCTTCTGCACGGAATACGTGAGTCATCTCCATCTTTGCATCATCAACAACACAGCAGAAGTTATAAACAGGCATTCCGTTTGCTCTTAAGATAACGAAATCCCCAACCATATTCTCAGGAAACTTTACGTGACCTTTTACAAGATCAGTAAACTCCCAAGTTTTTCCTGGGTTTTTAAAACGTATTACATATTCCTCGCCTGCATCAACTCTCTTCTTAGCTTCTGCTGGATCAAGGTCACGATACTGTCCGTGATAAGCATGTGGGTCTTTATTTTCACTTGCTGCTTTTTCAGTTAATCGCTCTAATTCAATACTTGTTAAGAAACATGGATAAGCTAATCCACGATTAATAAAATCCCAAGCAATGTCTTTATAAATATCAAGTCTTTCAGACTGACGGTATGGACCAAAGTCTCCACCCTTATCAGGACCTTCATCATGCTCGATTCCCATCCATTTAAGGTCAGCAATTTGCGCTTCTTCATACTCACGCTTTGATCTTTCAAGGTCAGTATCTTCAATTCTTAAGATATATTTTCCACCATTTGCCTTAGCAAAAAGGTAGCTATAAAGAGCAGTACGAGCGCCACCGATGTGAAGGTAGCCAGTTGGAGAAGGTGCAAAACGAACACGAACAGTCATGTAAATTCCTTTGGGTAATTAAATGTATTTTAAATTAATGTAGTTGAGCGATATTATAGCTTTTTAAATAGGAAAAGACACTTTCAAAGTCGCACTTTTTGGGGAAAAACACTTGATATTATAGACTATTTAGAATCGAGTCCACGTGGTCAACATTCTTTAAACGCTTGGACATGGAACGTGACACGATGCAATTCTCGCCATAACAAGTATTCGTAATATTTTTGAAGCAAGAACTAAGTAGTTGAAAGTAACGTGGCGTTCCAACAACAATACGGCCAGAGCCATCTTCCTTGGAAACGATCTTATCCGCATGAAGCTTAAGACACTCATCGACACCGAAAGTTGTATACTCAAGCAAATATTGTTTACGTGCCTTTAGGTATTTATTCGCAAGCTCAACTTTGGGATGTGAAGCATAGGAGCTTAGTCCAAAGAGCAATTGACAGGATACGAATAAACTCATTAACTTAGTCATAAATTGATTCTAACAATATATTTTCCTTTAGCAATGAGAAATAAATGCGCAGAGAAATTGAATTAAATTCCAACGGACTTGATACACTTGATGATTACTTAGTTGAGTGCGGCCGCTTATTTGATTTCCCAAGTTTCTATACGAATAATATCGACGAACTCTACGAATTTATCCAAACTTATACTGATAAAAACTTAAGTTTATATTGGTCAAATACAAAAGATGCGCAAAATAAATTAGGCCAAGATTTCTATCGTTTAAAAGAAGTTTTTGACTTGATTAGTTCACAATATAGCGAATTTCGATTTTATGTTAATGAGTAAGATAACTCGTTTGTCCTGAATTAACTTCTATCACTGAAGTCCTATTTCCATGTGAAACAATAAGCTCAGCGCTTGTATCACCATCTATTAAATACCCTTTATAAAAGTATAGGTCATCTCTAATATGGATAAAGCTCAAACGTAAACCACGCTGAATATTATTTGAATGAACCCAAAAAGGGCCTTTTTCTTTAGTTCTTAAATAAACTGCAAACGTATTAATATCTTTTGCATAATTAATTTTTACTTTCTGATTACCTAGAAATTCTTTTTCAAAAATCGCCAAACTTGAGTTTTCACAACGAGCAGGTGAAATAAGACAGTACTTTGATACAAGGGTTGTAGCAGGTGTTCCAAAAAGGCGAAATCTTAAATGAACACCGTCGATATTATAATGAGTCGAAGCCTCTTGTTCATTTTTTATATTTGGATTTGAACTAAAAGGGGCCACGGCAAAATCCCCTTCAATATCAAATATACTCGGTGCCAGCGTCGCTGAAATCGTGACAAAGTTTTTATCAGAAATAATATCCTTAAAATGAGAACTCTTGAAGAACTCCAATGTTTCAACAACTTTCTTAGAGCCAATTTTCATATTTTTTAATTCTTTCTTACCAAGAATTGGCAACACAAATGTCCCTAAGGAATAGCCTAGGTTTGCAATAATCGCTCCATAATAAGGTGTCGCCATTGTCATGATATTCTTTACTCGATGACGAATCGGATCTTGGGCCTCATCCATACTCTTAAGCCAAAACATCGTAATAAGGCCACCTTGGGAGTGGGCAACGATTGTAATTTTTGAATTACTATGTTCAAAATTCTTATGCATGTAGGAATCAAAACTTTGGATAAAGTCTTCAAGATTTAATTTATTATTTCCTGTGTCGTATTCAAAAAAATGAGAGTTGATACACTCATTGGGGTGATATTTTTTTAAGTACTCGGCCCAATGGCCAAAAGCACCCTTATTGCTTGCGATCCCATGGATAAAGACCACATCGTGACTTTTATGAGAGTCACTAGTGCTACAAGTAGCACTAGCACTAATTGAAAATAGAAATAAAAAAGATAATACTAAAAATCTCAATTTACTCCATACCTTCTGGGTAGATCTGAATTGCATGATTTAGAGTCGTTTGTACCCAAGCATATTCTCTTGCAATAAGTGGTGCATTTAAGAAATCTTCTTCACCTTCTTTCACAAGATCATAGTCATATTTTGGCATATTTTCATTTGGATAAATTGAATCACGAACGTAGAATACACCTTTCGAAGCGCATCCAACTTCCTCGTAACGTTTTTGAACAGCATCTCCCTTTTCCATCACTTTTTCAGCATTGGCCAAGTACTTAGCACGCCAAGAATCAGATTTTGTTTTCTCGGCCTTCTCTAACCAGTAGTCACGCTTCTCTTCCATAAAAGGTTTAAAAGATGAAACAAATGGACATCCCTTTGTATCAGCATTGTCATTGTAGCCAAAAATATAATTAGCGTGCCAGAAACCCTTATGGTTATAAATGACAAGAACTGGAGCATTTCTTTTATGAAGAGCTTTTTTAATTCTTTCAACAATATCTGCTGGAGCTTTTGCAACAGACCACTGGTCTTTATCAGCATCAACATGAAGGACTTCTCTTTTAAACTTTGGAAGCTTGTACTCAACAGCATTTTTCCCAATAGTATCTGTTAAATCAATCCAATTAAATTGTGTCCCATAAGATCCATCTTCATCATTTGCATCTGTTACAACACGCTTGCCATCAACTTTCTTAAAGTTACCTTTTGTAAAACGGTAATCCTTATTTGAGAACATCACAGAACTTTTATTAATTCTTCTGATATTATCCGTTCTCCAGTTATCAATTTCGTCTTGATTAGTTTTATTAGTCTTTAAAGACATATAGTAACGTTCAGCAAAATCAACTTTATTATCACCTTCAAGATTATTTAGGCGGTTGTACCACCACTCAACAACACCAGTATGTGACATATATAGACATGAGCCAGCATCCTCTTGTGAAGGTGCAGCAACAACATATTTCATTAATTCGTTAAAACCACCAGCAGTCACTTCATCTTCAATGAAAGAATTAGGATTAATTGTACCTACATAATCCTTTGGAAGTGATTGATAAGTTGAGATTTCGGCCTGAGCTGACAATGTAGAAATGGCCGCAGCAATTGCGAGTAAAGTTTTAAACATATTCCCTCTTTTAAATTTAACTTTTTTCATGTGTGAAGAGTGAAATGCTAGCAAACTTGAATCATAATCACAAAAATTAAGACGAAATGAAGCGATGCGCATGCATTAGCTGCGCATCAAGTATTGAATATTTTGTTTTAATATTTTTTAATCGTTTGCTTGCTACTATGAAAGATAAATAACAACGGATGCACCAATAGCAGTGACCGCTATAAGAATCCAAGTGTTCATAGCAGAGCTTCTCTTCACTTCTTTACGATTCGTTACATACTTCTTATTGCGTTTATTCTTATTAGACTTACCCATTACATCCTCCATAAATAATCACAGGCAAAGTATTTTATACAAATTTTATAGCGTTAGCATAGACCGAGTGCTCCACTCGGAGAACAACACTTTAAAAAAGTATTTTCTACCTAGCGACAAAGCGAGTTAAATCACCAAAATAACTATGATATTATAGTTCTATGACGGGAAGAAAATTACTTGATCAACTTATTATTGCATTCTTGCTACTGACAACGATGGCCACAGTTGGCGTCTTCGTTTACACCAATGTTATCTACAAAAAAGAGCTACCAAATAGTGCTACAGAAATGCAGGCGCTTAAAGATGACTTCAAACAAATCAATTTCCCAACAACTTATGTTCTAGATAAGATTACAGTCAACCTAGACTCGGCAACTCGCCGTCTTAGATTTCTTGATGTACAAATCAACCTTGTCCTCTTCACTCAAGACGACTCTCAAATACTCGATACGATCAAACCACAAATTTATGACATCATTATTGATGTCGCAGCATCAATTGAACCTGATGAGCTAAACTCTCTTTCAGGGAAATTAATCTTTGAAGGACGAATCAAAAAACGTATCAATCAATTAGCAAAAAAGAGCGTCGTTAAAGAAGTATTTTATTCAAAATTCGTTGTTCAATAACCACGAATTATATTTCTATGCTATAGTGTAAAAATCATGAATCTATAATCACTTAGAAATCCATTTCTTTATTTCAATCTATTAACCGAGGTGATTATCGTGAACACTTCTCACATTTAAAATTCATTTTTTTCATTCACAAAATTTTAAATTGAGAGGTCTCCATGCGATCTTATCTACTACTATTCTACCTAGGATTAGGACTTCCTGCATTTGAAGTACGATTTCTAGCGAGAAGAAAAAGTATCGAAAATGTTTCAACAGAATATGACTTAGCTGAACGTAAGCAAAAACTTAAAAAGAAAACACGACTTTATAAGAAAGGTAAACGTCGAAATAAACAACACTACCGTCAAAAGCATTTTGCGCTTAAAGGCAGCCATTCGAAGGATGCACGTTATAGTAATGGAAATAAATTAAGAAGAATGTTTATTAATATGTAGCTCTAAAATGTTATAAGGCCCGCGAGGGAAGCGGGCCTTAAGACAACAACACATGGGAATTTAAAAAAGGAATTTTTAAATTACTCGCAACGGCCTTCATTTACATAAATGGCCTTTGCACGATATAGTTCACACGAATTTGGAAAGCTAATAAACGCATCACCGTCGATACCGCTAATGGCACCACAAACAGGAGCAAAGATTTCAGGGCATACGTTAAGCTGTCTAGGCTCATCTACCCAATTCTTACAGTTAAGAACTGCTTCAAGCTTGTACTTACCTAGTCCAGCTTGCTTAAGAGCAAATTGTCCATCTTCACAGCTTTGAGCTTCAAAGTACTCATTTACTAATTCGATTTCTTCATTTTGCTCAGTGATAATAACTTTGAAGATTCTTCCTCTAAATGATTGAGAATCAATAAGATCACCATTAAGAATAATTTCTTTTGCACTTACATTCATTGCTAATACTGCAAGAAAAATAATTGAAACTAATTTACTCATAATCCTACTCCCTAAACCTTCTAAAAAAATTCAAAGTCTTATCTTGTGAAAGGAGTTATAGAACAAAGAATAAATTAGTAGAAATTATATATAATAATCATTATCCATAATTATATGTTATACTTGATCCTATAGAACCACCTAAGGTACTGAAATTATGAACATAGACTATATTTCTATTCCTACACTGCGTGTTTTCATCGAAGTTTATGAGACAATGAATATGTCTCAAACAGCAAAAAATCTTGCGATGACCCAACCTGGGGTGTCTCAGCACATCAAATCCCTTGAGGGACTACTGCAAATCTCCCTTTTTGATCGTATCAATAAGAAGGTCTTACCAACGGAGCAGGCCCACAGGCTCTATACGGAGTGTCGCCAAATTCTTGAGAATCTTGAGAGCGCCCTCGCAGACGTTTCGGCCAAAAAGAATGTTTTAAAAGGTACTTTACATATTGGGATGCCAATTGAATTTGGTAATAATAGACTTATTCCAATCATTGCTGAATGGCTTAAATTGCATCCTGAAGTCTCCTTGCAAATTAACTATGACCACGCCGCTAGACAAAGCCAGCTTCTTTTAAATGGTGGCCTAGACTTTGCAATCACAGATAGTTTCAACTTTCCAAAACAAATTGCGACACGAAACCTATCAAGTGAAAGACTTATTCTTTGCTGCTCAAAAGAGTATGCGAGCTCTCATGGCCTAAGCGAGAATACGAAATTTAAAAAGGCCGATGAATTAGACTTTATTGCTTACCTAGAAGGCTCACCTGTTATCACAAGCTGGTTTAAATACCACCTTAATAAGAACTTTAATAAACATCCAAAAGCGCAATTAATGGACGTTCAAGGTGTTCTGCGCCTAACTCTTGCGGGAGTAGGAATTTCTGTTCTTCCCCTACACGTTATTGAACGCTCAGATAATAAATCAAAGCTCATGCTCTTTAAGGGAACAAAAGATCACATGATTAACGAGCTAAACCTTGCCTTTTTAAATGCTAGAAAATTAGGGCCAGTGGCCTCAAGTTTGTTTGAATTCTTAACGGAGAATATTTAGGAATAAAAAAGGCCGCTAAAAAGCGGCCTTGATATAAAAAATTTTGGTTTGAATTATTGATTCATTCCTGGAGCTGTAGACTCGTCAGTAGTCGTAACGTTTGACTCTTCGTCTTTTAATCCATTTAGGTATTCTTCAACCTGAGCCTTAGTTACTTTACCCTCAGCGATAAGCTTATCTCTTAATCTTAGGTCTAAAATTTTCTCTTGTAACGCTCTTGAAAGTCTCATTGAATTTCCTTATTTAAAAAATTAACGATTGATATATTTATAATAATGTAGCTTTATATCATGTGTTATTTGCTTTGGAAACCCCTAAAAATATCAGGGACTTAAAAAGCTTATTGCCAAAACCTTGGTTCATCTGGATTTGGACGCTCCTCATCATCAACTAATCTTAGGTGACTTTTCTTTTTCTTGCTTGTCGATTTCCCACCTTGCTTAGTTGCAATACGAGAGCCTTGAGAGCGTACGTAATGACCTAGGGCCCTAAAACCTAAAACAAATACAGCACCGAAAATCATAGAAGCAATATTTGCAAAGGCCTGTGCACCACCTGGAGTGAAAAAGCCTTGGTACACATTCATCCCCGCAAGGATTAAACAGAAGTACTTGGCCTTTACCGGAATGATCATAAAGAATTGAAAAATACGATCAGGGTAAATACAGGCGTAACTCACACACATTGCTGATGATAAGAATGCCATTCCATGAAATGGATAATTTATCGTTGCACCACCCATAAAGAGTGCAAAAATAGTGTATGCAAAAGCGTTAACAAGAGCAGCAATCACAAGATACTGTAGGTACCTCTTTGCTCCCCAACGCATCTCAAGATCACTTCCAAGAAACCAAAATAGAAGCCCTGTAAAGACAACATTAAAAAGACCAGTATTCACAAAAGGATATGTAAATAACTTATAAATGAGACCGGCCTTTAGCGCTGAAACGTTGAGCCCTAAAGTATTAACTAATGAGATATTAAGAAATTGTGCAAAGACTGCGCTTATAAGAAAGGATGCGACAATGATCCCGATGAGATACTTGTTTACCTTTGTTAATGGCGGCAGATAAATATTTTGCATTCTTTCTCCTTACATTTTTTGAGCAATCTCGATGAGAACTCCACCAGTTGATTTTGGATGAATAAAGTTCACTAAACAATTATTCGCTCCAGGGCGTGGCGCTTCATAGAGAAGATTATAACCTAAGTCCCTAAGCTCTTGTGACTTTTTTGCAACATCAGGAACGCGGTAACACATATGGTGAATCCCTGGACCTTTTTTCTCAAGATACTTGGCAATTGGGCCTTGACCATCAATCGGCTCAAGTAATTCAATATGAGCATTTTCATCAATATGAGCAAAAGAAGTCGTCACTTGCTGATCTTCAACCACTTCTCGGTGGTTAAATTCTAAACCTAAGTCACGATAAATTTTTTCGGCATTATCTAGATTCTCAACTGCGATCGCAATGTGATCTAGGAAACAATCTTTATTAAACATGATTTCTCCACTTTTCTTACTTAGTAATTTTCAAGCATTATAGAAAAGTCCGAAGGCTTGAGCAACCTTACAAGTTACTATTAATAACTAAAGATCGCTCAAATTAAATGGTGGTGAATCCAGAACATCCTCACCTGAACAGTCTGCAGGAGTCGTTGGAGTAGCTGGCTCTTGAGGTGTAATTGGTGGCTTACAAAGACCGTTTACACAATCACCAAAAGTTGGAACTGAATAACATCTCTTCTCACAAGAAAGAGCATTATTCGGGTCGTTGACACGAATGAGGTAACACTGTCTAACGTATTCGATACGACAGAACTCTTTCGAGACACAACTTTGATTTGGAACCTTTGAACAAAGAACTTGTTCGAAGTCATTATTAATATGATCACGACATGTATTAGTCGTTCCATCACAACAAAGTGACGCACAATCAAAATCTGAATTACAACTATTTCCAGTAGGAAGATTTCCAGTTGAATCGAAATCATCACTACACTGCCCTACAATTGAGCGAGAAAAACAACGATTATTAAAACAACACTCTCCTGAACCACATTCACGATTTGCACTACATGACTTTAGAGAATTAAAATCATAACCATCTTTAGCACCAAGGCCTGTCTTTAGTAATTGAAGCTTAATCTCTTTTGTTTCAGCAATTTGAACTTCAAAACCATCTTCCATTGTAAACAGCTCAATTGTCCCTGTTACGTTACAACTTGAAACCGTCTCACCAGTTGATGCGTTATAATTCTTAGCTCTAATATTACAACCATCCATATAGTACGTATCACCAGCAGCATTTAGAGTTTGAACAGAACGGTTAGAAAATGGAGATTGAGAACCTAAGTATTGAATCCCAGTTGTTTGATAATTAATCTTTCCTGCACGTGGGAAGAGGTATGCCTGAGTTCCTGAAGCAATATTCGTAAAATCTGCAGCACCAGAAAGTGGTGCTTTAAAAATTGCACTTGGAGTCGTTCCCGACTGATAAACAGCTGCACCTTTAATTTCCCACTCATCTTCATTATGAATACGATATGGGCCACGGTAATCATAAGCTCCCCCACCTAAAGCAAGAGCAGTGCCTACGGCCGCAGGATGATTCACACCAAAAAGACTTTGAAACATCGCTGAGTCTTTCTTATCAGGAAGACACTTATATAAATTAGTCTCTAAAGATTCATTTGCAAGAAGATTACCTTCAATATCAATTTGCTCAAATACAGGTGTATTTGTTTTAGAAACTGTTTCAGCATTTACGATTTCATCGTACCAAAGAGTTTGATCCTTAATTTTTGCATATGAGTAAAGGCACACATCCCCTGCTTGATTACAGTAAGGATGACTAATAGAAGATGTAAAAGTTGGATCGTCTTCTAAACGTAGACCACGACAGTAAAGACCTGCATTAGTTGCATCACCTTCAACATCTTCGGCCGTATCATTATCATAATCATTGTAGTCAAATAGATCATAAAGAAGTCTGATGTCGTTAAACTTCTTATCTGCTAAATCAAATGTAATAACATTAATAGTTGAAAACTCAGTAATCCCTGAACCAGGAACTTGACCAACAACACCATCTAAAACAATTGGTGTTCTCTCTCGTCCAAAATAGAAGCGTCCTTTCACAACACGATTTTTAAGGGATGAAATATTTAAACCAGTAAGGTGGAGCTTCCCTCTAAAATCTTTAGGAATTGAAACTTTCTTTTTAAAAGATCCAGTATTTGGGTCAATGATTTGAGTAATTTCAACGGCAGTTGTATTAGGAATACTTGTGATAGTCTCATTATCTCCATCTGTTGCATTATTTCCACCAGATGATCCACCACTTCCGTTATCTCCACTTCCAACTTCTTCAGATGGATTCTCTACAATGTCACGCACAGAACGTGGCTGCTCCATACAAGAAACAAAAAGTGAAAGTGTGAATAGGTAGACTAAGACATTCTTCATCATTAATTTGGCCTTAAGTTAATAATCTTCACTCTACTTATCGAAATCAGAGAAAATTAAGTTAACCCTAAGTAAATATTAACCTCGAACTTGAAAAATCTGCCGATAAAGCGCTAAGGAGCTGAATTTACGAATAAACTCGTAAATCAGCTGCCTTAAATATGTGCAATTTGGAATTAGATAATGAAGAATCTAGGCTTTTCTAAACAAGGAAACAAGAACCCCTGTTAGCACGTCTTGAATCAGAGTTAATAACAGACAAATTATATAAATTAATTCAATCGCTATCCCCGTCCCTGGCGCGTAATTAGTAACGACTTGAGCAATCCCTGCAATGATAAATGAAATCACCAGAAACCCTAAATAAGTGCCGCCAAGAGTTGAAACTTTCTTTTTTGTGATAGCAAAATTCGATTCACCTTCTTTATCAAAAAGAATCGATGTCATGGCAACAAAACTATAGAAATAGGCTACATAAAAAAATGGGATCACAAAAAAAGCGACTCCAAGAATCATCAGTAGCGAAGTAAGAAAGCCGTAGAACATATACGTAGGAATATCCCACAGAACTTTTGAAACTCGATAAGGTAATTTTTCGAAAGCAAAGAAGAAGAAATTAAGAATAAAAACCGACTGAATAATTGTACCAAAAACATTTACCGCGGCCACCGTAATTACCGTCATGTCATCTTGAGCATTAAAATATGCTAGGCCATAGGCCTTTAATGCGAATGATAAAAAGAATAGTGGTAAATAATGAGGAAGATTCCCCTTCATTGCGCTTACTGCTTCATACATTGAATCAATAAAAGAAAGGTCCTTACTATCTTCGTTAGTGACTTCTTCATGATGCATATCCATTTGCATCCTCCCTATAAGTTAGTCTTGAGTATATTCAAACGTACGCTTTGCATGATTCTTTCTCACACCAGGAACTTTAAAAAGTTGCCCGTGAAAAGAAATATACACACCTGCTTCTACTATTCTAGCAGCATAAAGACTTTCTGTAACATTTTGAAAGGCATCACTATCAACAAAGCCCATAGGCTTCATCGCTCCAGTGAAAATGATTGGAACTTGCAAGTCTTTTGCGCCGTCAAGAGCGTCATAAACAAATTGTGCAGACTTTGCCATGGTATCAGTTCCATGCAACACGATTAGAGGAATATTTTTCTCCAACTGCGCCTTTATTGTCTTAAGCAAAACCTGACGATCATAATCAGTGAAATACAGCGAGTCTTTATTGATAATATTCATTATGTGAAGCTTCGTATAAGGAAGCCTTAGACGGTCAATGATAGTCTGGCGAATAAAAGAATCTCGATTCTTTAATGAACCATCGCTCTCGCTATAGGACTTCTCTATTGTTCCACCTGTTGAAATTAATTGAATATCTTGAACATGGTTTTCCATGTACTTCCCTCGCTATAAAAATGAATTCCTATCTTATACCTAATTTTTTCAATGATTTTAAGAATTTAAGTAATTTTTTTACTCTTAACCCTTGACGCTCATCATTTTGCTCCCATCTTTGGGTCGTAAGAACAATTATCTACTTGATTATATATGAAGGAGTATCAATGACTAATCGCACAGGACAAATCTCTGTTGCAACAAGCGACATTTTTCCAATTATTAAGAAATGGCTTTATTCAGAACACGATATCTTCATCCGCGAGCTGATTGCCAACGCAAGTGATGCCATCACAAAGCGCGCCACACTTGCACGTCAAACGGGAGATGAGCTTCCTACTGGAAGAATTTCTGTAAAAGTAAATAAAGACGCAAAAACAATCACGGTTACTGATAACGGGATTGGAATGAGCGAAGAAGAAGTTGAAAAATACATTGCTCAACTGGCTTTTTCTGGAGCTGAAGAGTTCGTAAAAAAAATGGAAGAAGTTGGCGGCGAATCAGATAATGATATTATCGGTAAATTCGGACTTGGTTTCTATTCAGCATTTATGGTTGCAAAAAAAGTTGAAGTTGACTCTCTTTCAATGACTAAAGGCTCAACAGCAACAAAATGGTCTTGCGAAGGTGATACAGAATACACTTTCTCTGATTCTGATAAAAAAGAAGTTGGTACAACGATTACACTTCACATTGCTGAAGACTCTGAAGAGTTTCTAAACAAGTGGAAACTAAATGAGACTCTATCTAACCACTGTGATTTTATGCCATATGAAATTGCATTATTAGATGAAGCAAATAAAGAAGATACTGAAACAATTGTAAATGACACAAAACCTATCTGGAAGCGTGATCCTAAGGAATTAACTGATGAGGACTACAAAGGTCTCTATCGTAAATTATTTCCAATGGACGGAGAGCCCCTATTTTGGATTCACCTAAATGTTGATCACCCATTTACATTAAACGGGATTTTATTCTTCCCAAAATACAACCCAATGAAGCCAGTTGGTGATAAGAATATTCGTCTATACTGTCGCCAAGTATTCGTTTCTGATAACGTAAAAAATATTATTCCAGAGTTCTTAGGACTTCTTAAAGGTGCTATTGACTCTCATGACATCCCACTTAACGTATCAAGATCATCTCTACAAGGTGATCCAAATATTAGAAAGATTTCAAATTATATTGTTAAGAAAGTTGCAGAGGCCCTAAAACTTCTTAATAAGAAAGATAGAGCAAAGTATGAAAGCATCTGGAATGATATTGGGCTATTCGTAAAATATGGTTGTGTATCAGATGAGAAATTTGATGATTTAATGCGTGAGCGAGTACTATTTAAAACTAATGAAGGACAATTTGTTACACTAAACGAATACCTTGAATCAGTACCTGCTGACTACGCTGAGAAAATGGCCGGAAAAATTCTCTACTTTGAAAAAGATGCGGCCAACCAATCTCTTCTAGCTCAACTTAAAGAAGCTGGAATTAAGGCCTTAGAGACAGATAATCATATCGATCCACACTTCATCCAACACTCGGAAATGAAGAAATTCAAAAAGGGTGAAGAAGAAGTTGAAATCAAATTTGTAAGTGTTGATTCTGAAATAGAAAACCTACTTGCAAGTGAAGCAACTTCTGAAAACGACATTAAAGTCAAAGAGATGTTTGCGAAATTCCTTGGTATTAAACTAGAAGAAAAAGAAGGTGAAGCACCGGCAAGTAAGGGACTTGAGATTGGCCGCATGGCAAATGCTCAAACTCCTGCATATTTTAAAGTTGATGAGTCGATGAAACGCTTTGCTCAAATGACTCAGTCAATGGGTGGCGATCACCAATTCCCTATTAAGAAAACACTTGTCGTTAATACGACAAATCCACTAGTTCAAAGTGCATTCAAGATCCACACAAGTGGTAAGAATGAAGACCTAGCAAAGAAACTTTGTCAGCATGTTGAAGACCTAGCGGGTATCTCAAGTGAAGGACTAAAACCAGAAGAGCGCGATCTATTCGTAAAGCGTTCTCAAGATCTTATTAGCGAATTATCAAATCACATAAACTAAAAGTACACGCCACCTTTTCGAGATATTAAGAAGTTAAGAGCTTAATATTTAGAAAAGGTGGCCTTTCGCTCTATATAATTTTCAAAACTTGCCCTATCCAGACTCTTTTCGTTTATAGTCGGCCAGACAAAATAATAAAAGAGGATGACGAAATGAAGAGATTACTTCTTACAACGATCACTTTTGCAACAATTGTAAATAGTGCACAAGCAATGCCAAGTCTAATGAATGAAGATATGCCATCAACATCTGTTGCGACAGCTTTCACAGTGGCACCAATCGGACTAGCAATTCAAGCAGTAGGTTCAGTAACTCATGCTACATTTTTAGCATCACTTGCGGTTTTTAATCCGTCAGAAGCAGTTCAAATGACTAAAGAATCTTTAGGAATTTATAACAGAGAAGAAATCGAGCGTGCTATTGAAAGAAATGACCTTGATATCATCGACTCTTTGAGAGAGATGGTAAGAGAGGACCTAAAAGCTGGTGGACAAATTGAAAGCCTTGATCAACTTTCAGATAGAGATGTTGATCAACTTATTAATGTAGCACTATATATACCAAACGAATCTGAAGAATAATTTGAGGAAAGCAATGAAGAAACTAACTTTATCAATTCTAATGGCATTAACAATCTCTAATCCGGCCAATGCCCTGGAAACAACAAGAGATTTTCTAGACACAAGCTCAATGGTAACAACTGGTTGGGTTTATGCAGCAGGTTTATATACTGAAATGACTGCGACATTAGGTTTTCAAACTTCTTTTGCAGCAAGTGTATCTTCTCTACAGGTTACAGCAAGAGCGATTAATAATCTTAATCGTGAAGAAGTTGAAAGAGCAATTGAAAGAGATGATCAAGATACGCTTGATTCAATTAGAGATCTAATTAGATATGAATTAGAAGAAGCTGGTGAAATCTCTTCTGGAGATGAACTAAGTAATGAAGAAGCAGACATTCTTCTTTATGTTGTTTTAACAAAATAAAATTTCAAATAAAAAAAGGCCAGTTCAAAACTGGCCTTTTTTCTATCTATCCTCTGCTTTAAGTTATCTTTTAAAATGCTGCATTCTTCTCATCAAAGCTTCTTGCAAAAGTTTCAATTGAAACAACATTTGTACTTTCATCCATACCGTCTGCATGTTTAAATGCTACGTTCTTATTATGTGCACTCATTGCATTTCCGTTTGTATGTGATCTCTTTTCATATGTACGAGAATTTTCTTCTCTTTCAAGCTCTTCTTTACAAGAGATACAACAAGTAGCGATTGGTCTAGCATGTAATCTTTTGATAGAGATCTCTTCTCCACACTCCTCACACTCTCCAAAAGTACCGCTTGCAATTTTTTCTAGAGCACGATTAACTTTGTTAAGTAGAAATTTATCTCTTCCCATAAGCTTTAGCTTTAGTTGAGCATCTCTCTCATTAGAAGTTTGGTCGATAATGTCACCGCTAGTCTCGTTAGTTAATACTTGCTCGACACTTCCTGTAGTACTGACCAGCTGATTTTTAAGATTAATGAATAAGTTTTTGAAGTGTTCTTTTTGTTCAATGTTCATAGTATCTCCATTCAATCTAAAAATAAGTAGTCCATTACGTCTTACCTAAAGTTTTCTTCCTGATAACTTTAGAGAGATTCCTTTCTCTGCTTATTATAAAGCAATGAGCGTGCCAATTTTGAAGGCCTTAATTCGGATAAATTTTATGGAATTCGTGGTGTAAAAATGAATTTTGGGGCCAGACTGACTTTTTAAGGCCAGTATTGGCACCGTCAGAACGCACCAGTCCTCAATTTTAGTTGAGTTTAAACGAGTTTATCGTCTCGAGAGATAATCAAGCGTTCATCATCGATCATCTTTGAATAGATTATCATGACTTCCTGGTGTGCTTCTAGGGCCTGAGACTTTGGAACTTTTTTCTGGATAAAGAAAAGAATATCTTCTCGGATGCCTTTAGGAAGTTTTGCAAGAATCCCCTGTCGGTCTTCTTCCCTTTCTAGCTTTAAGGCATTTCCTAAGCTTTCAACTTTTACTTCTCTTAAGAACTCGCTCATCATCTGTGGTGTGATAAATTGCAGATCTTTTAAACGATACATACTCGCACGTAATTTATCTGCTAATTCAAAGTCCATCTTTGTGATATTAGAAATAAGAGTTTCCTTCTCTTCTTTATTCATTAAAGAGATGGCCTCAAGAATTGCTTCAAAGCCCGACTCTTTAGAACCTTTCGACATATGGATTATCCTTCATTAAATGATTCTTTACATAGTCGGCTACACCATCATCTACGATACGAAATTCGAAGTTTGGAAGTATTCTTCTAAATTTATCCATATCTGCTTGAGTGTAGTATTGATATTGATTACGAAGATGCATAGGCATATCGATAAATTCAACGTTTGGCTCACGTCCCATTGCAATGAACGTTTGATTCACGAGATTAAGAAAGCTATCGGCTCGACCTGTTCCAATATTATAAATACCAGAGTGCTTCGCCATCTCCTTCTCAGATAGCTCAATCATGGCATTAACAACATCTTTAACATAAACAAAGTCACGAAGCTGCTTACCATCCTCATACCCTTCTTTGTGCGACTTAAAGAGCTTAACCTTTCCAACTTCATTTATCTGTTCGTATGCTTTATGGACAAGAGAGCGCATCTCTTCCTTATGATACTCATTAGGGCCATAGACATTAAAAAATTTAAGGCCAAACCAATGTTTTGGACGATCAGTTTGATTTAGAACCCACTCATCAAATAATTGCTTAGAGTAACCATAAGGATTTAGAGGGCGAAGCTTTCCAAGCTCCTCCTCTTTGTCTTCATAGCCAAGCTCACCGTCACCATAAGTGGCCGCAGAAGATGCATAGATATATGGAATATTTAAATCACATGCCAGGTCAAAATAGAACTTTGAATGACCAACATTATTAGTCATCAGATAATCCATATCCATCTCAGTTGTGGATGAGCAAGCACCCATGTGATAGATACAAGAAATCTGCTTATGAACTTCTTCTAATTGAATGTCGATAAACTCATCAGCATGAAAATATTCAGCATATTTAACGCCTTTTAAATTCTTCCACTTCTGATCATGATCAAAGCGGTCGACAATAATGATATCATCACGTCCGAGTTCGTTAAGCTTTGCAACAAGAACACTTCCAATAAATCCAGCGCCACCTGTAACTAAGATCACGCCTCACCTTCTTTGCTCTCTAAACGCATTAGACTCGTTAGTGAAATTCCGCACATTGTAAGAAGAGCTAGAAGTTTATAACTATCAAGTCGTACATAGAGATTATGATAACCTCTAAGCTTCTCTTCAAACACCTGATACTCTTCATCAGTGTGAGTGTAATTTGATTTTGCAATCTGAGAGTCGCGAATACCTGGTGATAGTTTAGTTGTATAAACGATGGCCAAGACAAGTGTTGTTAGGGCAATAAACTTCATCACCATTGAAGCCTTCCCTTTTTTCTTATAAAGAAAAGCTGCGATGATCAAAAGAATAGCAAAAATCATTTCAATAATATTGAACGATGTGAAGATAATTCCACCAAGAGTTCCTGCTTCTTTTAGAGAGCTAACATTTCTAAAAATACTTGGAGCTGCAATGAAGTCGATAAAGACGGTTGCAAAAAACCATGAAAGGCAGACGCCAAAAATTAAACTTAATAATACGTGTTTCTTTAGTAGTGATTTCATAAAGAAATCATACCGTCTATTTCATGTGATGACGAGAAAGATATGGGTGAACAATTAACGCAACAGCTAAAATACCCAGTTCAAAAAGTACGACTAACGGCAGCCAAAGTCCCATCATTGTAATGACATCAGGAGGAGTTAACATAGCAGAAACGACAGCGAAGCCAACATAAACATAACGTCTCATATTAGCTAGGGACTGCTTTGTTACTAGGCCCATAAAGCCTAAAATAAGAAGTACATTTGGTAGTTGAAAAATAAGGCCAAGGAAAACAAGAACCTTACTTGAAAGAACGAGGTAATCTTTTAGACCGATTGTTGCTTCAACATTTTGTACACCAAAGCCCATGAGGGTTTGAAATGTTAGTGGAAAAACGATGAAGTAGCCAAAGCTTACGCCTATAGCAAACAGGAAGAGCCCAATAATAAGAAATGGCCTAACGGCCTTTTTTTCATGATCATAGAGACCTGGAGAGATAAATTTCCAAACCTGATAAAACCAAAGAGGACAAGAAAGAATAACACTTGAGTAAAATGCTACTTGAAATTGAGAAAGAACCTTATCAAGTAGTCCAAGATAGACAACCTTTCCCCCTCCAAAATCACCAAGAGCATCTCGCAGAGGCTTCAAAAGAACTTCCTGGATGAGGTCACCATAGGCGTAGCAGGCCACGAAAGATATCAAAATTATGATTAATATCTTTATAAGTGCAGAGCGTAACTCTTCTAAATGGTCAATTAAACCCATCTCTTTCAAAACTTACCCTAGTTTTCCATCCATACTTAAAGTAAAATAAATTAATACTAATAATTTAACACAGTTAGAACGAATGAAATACCCATTATTAATTTTTATTGTTAATTTTATGATAGCTCTTCCAACACAGGCAAAGACGATCTTGCTCTGTCTTGGACAAGAAGAAAGTTACTATGCCAAAAGGTTTGAGACAGGGCCCCGCTATCACTTAAATCAAATTATGATTAATGAGATTTCATCAGTTGGTAATCCGCAATTTTCTAAAGGTTACTACAATAAGTTTTGTTCTGATCCGAGTAAATCACCGACGCTTAAATTACTTAAGGCCATGACAACTGGCCAAAGAAATATTTTCGACTTCAAAGAAGAAGACGGTGGAATTGGTGTTAAGTATTCGATGTCGACTTATAATGAGTTTCGTCTAAAGTCGATTAAGATCCTAATGGATTATCTCGCAAAGATTCAAATCCAAGCAAGTAGTGCCGATTGCCTTGAGTCTAATATTCCTGGCCTAAAAGAGTTCTATGCTCGCTATCGCTATCTTGAAGGAGAAGTAAGCTTAGAGACTTTAAAAGGATCTAAAGAATCTCTTTTAAAGATTTATGATGCTTTAGAGAATGTCGATGCTATCTTAAAGAAATGCCAAAAAACTAAGCAAACTCAAACTAAATAAAGAATACACTAAGCTGAGAATCTAGCGAAGAGACTTTACTAATGAAATCTTGCGCCTCAGGAGTTTGTTCATCACCAATGACATAGAGGTGGTGACCAATTAGGCCTTCGACAGATATCTTTCCGAGTTTTTCAACCATTGGATAAATATCCTCTAAAAGAAATTGATATGGTCTTTTTCCAGCAATCTTATCTTTTTTGAAACCATTAAAGGTAACTGCAGGAATAACCTTTTCCTCACGATTTGATTTAAACATCGGAACAATATCGGCCAGGCACGAACCACAGCCACCAGCGGCCTTTGACAGGTTTGTAATCGTAAGAGGATCACTTGCTCCCCTTTCAATTAAAGCTGCGACTTCTTGGCGACTAACACCAAAACAGCGACAAAGTGTATTTGTCGTATCAATGGCCATAAGTTGATTAGGAGAGAAATAATTTAAAACTTCTTTGAAGAAGCTAAATAGCTCAAGAGAATGACTCGAATTTTCACTTAGAGCTTTTTCGATTTCAAGTATTAGTTGTGACTTTGTATTCTTCGTCTTTTCAAGAATCGTCATGATGACATCTTTTAGTGCACTATCATCACTTTCAACAAAGTACTCTCTTACTTCATTGAGCTTAGAAAACCTAAGCTCAACTCGACAAGGATCATTAATTTTTAAATCTGGTGCAATTAGGCTTGTATTCACAATTAAGGATGAACCTCGTAACTTCTAAGAGTAAGAATCTCAAAGCCACCTTCAGTAACTAAGATTGTGTGTTCAAATTGGGCAGACCATTTCTTATCTCTAGTCAGAACTGTCCAACCATCTTTAAGAACTTTACAATCCTTTGTTCCAAGGTTGATCATTGGCTCAATTGTAAAAGTCATACCAGGCTTCATTTCTGCGCCCTTACCTCTTTTTCCAACGTGAACAACTTGTGGATCTTCATGGAATTCTCGTCCAATACCGTGTCCACAATAATCTTCAACAATACCGTATCCATGATCGTGTGCGATCTCCATAATTGAAGCACCGATATCACCAATATGGCCACCTGGACGAACTTGCTTAATTCCTTCCATCATACATTGGTAAGTTACATCAACAAGTTTCTTCACTTCATCAGAAACATTACCAACTAAGAAAGTCTTATTAGTATCACCGTGGAATTTATTTAAGTATGTTGTCACGTCGATATTTAATATATCACCGTCTTTTAAAACATCTTTTGTACTTGGAATTCCGTGGCAAACGACTTCATTAAGTGAAGTACATACCGACTTTGGAAAACCGTGATAATTTAATGGCGAAGGATACGCACCATTTTTAATAATATACTCGTGACAAAGATTATTAAGCTCTTCAGTGCTTACACCTGGCTTTACGAATGGTTCAATATACTCAAGAGTAGAAGCCGCTAATTTCGACGTTGCTCTCATTAATTCAATTTCGCGTTTCGACTTGATCGATATCATGGTTTTTCCTTTCGCTTATTCTAAGTACTTAAATATACATTCCTTTTAACATAGTTTGACCCACTAAAGAATAGACAAAGTTAAAAATTTTACAATTTACAACACGCTAAGTACCTAAAATGGCATAATGACGCGAAAGAATTCAGAAATTAGGACTAATAAATGAAACAAATTATCGCCATTTTCCTCTTAACTGTGAACGTATTCTACGCTCATGCCCAGAGCAAAGAAGACAATAGGTTGTTCCATTCTACAATGACTCAAATCAATGAGATTCAAGAAAGAATAAACGATACTGACTATGACCCACAAAAGCTTGGGTACAATATTCGTGAGCTAGAAAAATTAATTAATGCAAGTAGTGATCTCGTAAATGTGACTATCGATTATAGCAAACTCATTTATCGACAATCAATTGATCATAAGCCAATAAAAGGTTCTGATTTATCAATCATTGGTAATCTAATGAATACAGTCGCACTCATTATGGAGAAATCGAGTCTTTATACTGTAAAAGACCTTTCTAATAAGCGCTCGTATTCTGAACTTGAGTATGCACAAATCAAGGTGACAAACCTACTTGCAAAACTAAACTACGTGAACCTCTACTTAGTAACTCACAATATTTTTTATGAAATCAAAACAATCAAAAAAGTTACGAAAGAGATTATTAAGATTCTCGACAATGAAAAACAAGTTGAGATTCTTAAGCAATTTACAAAAATTGCAAAGAGTGAGAAATTCCATGAGGAGTTACAAGAAGACCTTAGAAACTTTCTTGATTATCACTACTACTATCTAAAACTTTTAAATCCTGACCTAACAAGAGGTGTTGTTCTTGTAGAGAAGTTTGAGATCGAAAAACATTTACTTGGAAAGAGACTCCCTGCAATTGAATTTAGCAGTATTGGCGATTGGTTTATTGAAATCTTTAATCGTACGACAAACTTTATCTCAGGGCTATTTGGTAACCTTGTTGGAAAACTGCGTTTTCGCCATGGTCATATGTATGCTAACGAACGAGCACTTGATTACCTAGAGACGGTACTAAAGCCGCTAGATATTATTGCAGAAAAAACACCTTTTGCTGCAACAGACTTTTTTATCCCAGGACACTTTGGTCATATTGCCATTTATCTTGGTACAGAACAAAAGCTTAAACTAGCAGGACTATGGAATACACCATTTATTAAAAAGTATCATAATGATATTCGCAAAGGAAAAACAATTGTTGAGTCGATTCGACCAGGAAGTCGCCTTGTTTCCCTTGAAGACTTTTTAGAAATTGATGAAATCACAATTATTCGTGAAAAAGGAATTCTAGAAAATAAGTGGGCAAGAGAGATGGTGTCAAAGGTTGCACTAGAGCAACTTAATAAGAAGTATGATTTTAATTTCGATGTCACAACTCTTGATAAGGTCGTATGCTCAGAGGTTCCATACCATGCTTATGGACACAAGAGATGGCCAACAAGTTATATCTTAGGAAGAAATACTATTTCTCCAGATGAAATTATCGAAAATGCTTATCGTAAAGGATCGGGTATTGAATTTGTTGCCTCAATTAAGGCCAATAAGAAACATCAGCTATTTAGCATTACTAAAAAAGAAATGGGAGATAATCTTGGTTTTATCTACGATGAATCAAGAGATATGTTCAGAAAGAAGATAAAGTCATGTCAGTTAATTAAAGTTGTTGATCATGATCAGCGCTCAACGATAAATGGCCGTTATCGCACTTATAAGAAGTGTAAAACGATCAAGAAAGACTTAATTTACAGCGGATTCTAGCAAAGCAAAGAAAAAGTTGATAGATTAAGGGTATGAACTATTACTTTTATCGACCAGAAATTTCGAGCTATCAAGGTGAGGCCTTTCGCGTTAAAGAAAGGCAGTCACTAGGCCAACTTGGTATCAAGTGCGTGGACACACCTATTGAGATCCCAGAGGGCGAAAGCGTCATTGTTATCTCAACGAGCTATACGAATAATGAGAGTATTGTTAAATCACTAGAGCACGCCAATATTGTCCTCTGGATTCATCCAAACTCGGGCTATGATAACTTCTCACTTGAGTTTGTGAAAAGTGCAAAATTCCCAATTGTTTTAGGAAATGAGATTAGAGCAAATGCAGTAGCGCAATTCTACCTTCAAGCATTACTCAATCATCAAGGACAAATTCCTTACAGACGCCAATGGGATGAAGCACGAAGCTATAATCGAGAGCTCTTGCACACAAAGAAAACTCTAATCATCGGACGTGGACCAATTGGTGCAAGACTTGGCAATGCTCTTGAAACATTGAATGTAAAAGTTAGCTATTACGATCCATACCAAAATAAGCAGCAAAATAACAAATACCTAAAAGAAGAACTGACAAAGTCAGATATCATCATCATGGCATGTTCATTGAATAAGACTTCTTACCATATTCTTAATGAAGAGATGTTTGCTTTATTAAAAAAAGACACTCTCATTATGAATGCGGCCAGAGGAAAATTAATTGAGCAACAGGCCTTAATAAACTTTCTAAGTAATAATAAAGATGCTCATGCAATTATCGACGTCTTTGAGAAAGAGCCAATAGACTTTAATCAATTTAAGCAACTTTCTAATATAACTCTAAGTTCCCATATTGCAGGAGTGTACAAGGGAATTAACGATGCTATTATAAAGTTTGAAAAGCGTGTGATTCGTGATTACCTACACGATCAAGACCTTGACCTTTACAAGACAGCACTACTAAGCTCTCGTGTTAAAGGCGATTTTTTAATTTAAATTTAAGGGAATATATATGAGTGACAAGAATGAAACATTATTAAATGACTACCTTTGCCCTCCAGGCTTTGGTGTATTCACAGTTAACACAGCAAAAGAGAGAAAAGATAAGCTAACTCAAGTGCTTTATAAAACGACTGAAGATGCCGCAATCAGATCGGCATGGAGTAATGAACTTAACAAACTTTCTAACGTAAAAGGTTGTGCAATTCTTGGTGTCGCATCCGACTGTGGAGGAGGGATCCAAAGAGGTGCAAACTGGGGACCTTTATTCTTAAGAAACACATTAATCGAAGACCATTTAGATACTTATAAGCAATGTTTTGACCTAGGTGATATCAGAGTTATTCCTCACCTTCTGCATGACAAGTACTTAAATGATGAAACAATAAAGAGTGCACAAAATGCATTGTACGGTGGAAAGAACTTAAGTGTCTCTCCACTAAGTATTGCCAAAGCAAGTGTTGATGAAGTCTTTAAACATAATAAGGATTTAAAAATCTTCAGTATCGGTGGAGATCACTCAGTAAGTTTTCCACTAGTAAAATCATGGATCAACAATAGAAGATCACTTGGAAAGAAAGTAGGCCTTATTCACTTTGATGCGCATACTGACCTGTTAAGAGAAAGACTTGGTATTGATTATTGTTTTGGTTCTTGGCTAACTCATGTTCTGGATGATCTTGAAACACCAAAGCATTGCTATCAATTTGGCATTCGTTCAACTGGAAAATCAAAAGAACACTGGGAAAGTGAATTTGGACTCAATCAGTATTGGGCAAAAGACGTTAAGGAAATAGGAGCAAAAGAATTAGCACTTAAAACAGTAGCAGAACTTAAGGCCCAAGGAATTGAAGAAATTTATATTAGCTTTGATATTGATGCCCTCGATGAAAGTGTTGCCAGCGCAACAGGCACACCTGAACCAGAGGGACTGATGCCACACGAATGTGCTATAATGATAAAAGAGTTTACTAATGCCTTTAACATAACTGGTGCAGACATGGTTGAGATTGCTCCACTTGTAGGCTTAAGCGAAGAAGGCTCTCGAACAACACTTGAAGTAGGGGCCGCAATGAGTGCTCTTATGATGGAGGCCATGATTAGTGCCAATAATTGAATTCCCACCAGTCGAAGTCGCAGATGAGCAAGGCCTACTAGCTATTGGTGGAGATCTCCACCATGACTCCCTTTTATTGGCGTATCAAAATGGAATCTTTCCATGGCCAATATCTCAAGAGTATCCCCTAGCTTGGTTTTCACCTCCACAAAGAGGAGTTATTCGCCTTGAAGACATTCAAATAAATCGTTCTCTTATTAAGTTTATAAAAAAGTGTGACTGGACTATTACCTTTAACAAAGACTTTCTATCTGTGATCAGAAACTGTCAGCAGATTCACTCAGACTCCATTGAAGGAACTTGGATTACTGATGAAATCGTCGAAGGCTACTTTAATCTTTTTCATCAAAACCTTGCTTATAGTGTCGAGGTATGGAATCAAGAAAAAGACCTAATTGGAGGACTCTACGGCGTAAGCATGGGACACTTCTTAAGTGGTGAATCAATGTTCTACAAGGAATCAAATGCTTCAAAGATCGCATTATTAGCAATTCTTTATATCGTCAAACAATACACTATTCCATTCTTAGATACGCAAATGGTGACTCCAATTACAAAGTCCTTTGGTGCAATCGAACAAGACCGAAGTCTATTTATCAATCAAATAGCTCCGCTATTTGCACAAACACCACTTGTCTTTTCAGAAAATGAAATTTTAGTACGTGATCTACTGAAGTCTTTTTAACTTTATATACAGAGCAACTCTTTTGATAAAAATTGCAAGGCGCCATCTATTTCTATAAATATTTTTTGAAAGAATCATTTTATAATTTCCTCTTCACTAATTCCTAAAGCATTCCACTCACAAGCAATTTGTGAAAGTGCAAATTTCTTTAATCTTTTAGAGAAGTATTTTAAGTTTGCCATTGTTGGTGACATTAAGTGAAATCGATCTAACATACCATCTTCTTTAATATACGATAGGATTGAAACTTCACCAGATGAAACCTGAGTTGTAGCAAGAAAAATTCCAGATTTAGTTATATTTGTATCAGTATCTCTTTCATTTCTAATAATAGGATACTCTTCACAAATTTTTATAATATTTGAATATGTATTTTTTAGTTCTTTTAATCGAATTAAAAGTAATTCGTAAGTTGTTCCCTTTAGGGCCAAGAATTCCGCTTTTGCCAGATCATTGTACTCATAGAAAGGCTCATACTTTTTGATATTGTATTGATAACCATAACTTTGTAGTGGCATAGACTTAAGAGAGAAGCCTAAAGCAGCAAGATTAGAATTAAAATAATTATCTAAATTGAGAAAGAATTTATTCCCCTCAACTGTCGCTAAAATATCAGTAACGACATCTTGATAGTCATGAATACGATCTCTAACATCATAAACCCATTTGCGATCTTCAGTATTAATAAGTTTTACAAGATCATCTTTCGTTTTAATATCAGTTATATTAATTAAGCCTGAAAGAGTTTCAACTTGATGATTTAGGATCTGATAAACTTCATTGAAAGAAGATCGATTAAATACTCTTTCTAAACATTTTAAGTTTTCAAGTGCACAAAAAATTTCATAAATAAACATGCGATGAATTTTCACAGCACTACTATTAACTTTGCTTGTAATGTACTCGCTGAGTTCGAGAGCAAGAAGAGATGTAATATTCTTTAGAGGAAGATCAGATTCTAATAAAAGCGAAATAGCCTCATCAACTCCCTTACCTTCGATATTCTTTTCTATTGATTTTGATTTATTAAAATCAAAGTCAAACGCAACATCATCGATATGATCTTCATCTATATTAAAACGAATTTTAGAATCTGAAATTGACGAGTCAAATTTTCGAATAGGAACTTCAATTTCTTCCCCTGTAACACTTAAAGGCGCAAAGTAATCAGAGCAAAGTTCGACCTGAGATTCATCTAGAAGATGATTATCCTTCTCTAAATAGTACTTTGCTTTAGGAGAGACAATCTCATATTGTATGCGATCTGTTTTGCGATAAAAATGTACACCATAGTTACGACTAACTTCTGCTTCAAACCAAGTCATTGACTCAAATAAGTGTCCAAAAGATTGTGCGGTTTGCCCATAACTTAAAGCTAGTGCATAAAAAATTCGTTTATGATCATTTAGATTTTGAAATTGATAAATTAATAAGAAACGAGAATTTAAAAGATTATATTTATCCTTTAAGTCGTTAGCATTTAGAAGATCAATACAAGATAGGCCAGTAAAGACAATATGCTGATCATCAAAGTGTGCCAGCATTAACATTGAAAGCTCGGCCTTTGACTTAACTTGAACTATATCTGTTACTTCAAAAATATTCATCTATTTAGTTTTCCAATTACTCTAAAGTGAATCTTACATCATAAGGAAAAATCGGCGCTGAATTCTCTTCTTTAGGAGCACAGCTTTGTTTCTTTCCATTTGACCACACCCAATTATATATCTTTTGATTGAATGTGTCTGCCCCACTATCATATTCAATATAACGATAATATGGTGCTCCCGAATTGGATGCACTAGATAATAATGTTATCGCTGCAGGAAATGAAGCAGCAATTTCATTATCTCGACAACCTCCAATTAATTTTCTTTGATCCACAACGAATTTACCTTTACTATTTCTCACGTTGCGAACCCATGTCTTTAAGCGACAATCAAAATAGTAACCTGTATGAACAGCATTTTCAAAAGCAGTTAAGAACTCAAGTTTCCAATGTTTATCTTTCTCTTTTTGTATATTGAAAGGTCGAACATATTTACGACATAGACTGAATCGATCAAGGTGATTACGATAAAAGTCGATAAAGCGTTTCGAGAGCCCTTCTTCTTTTTGAAAAATATCAAGAGCATCATCATAAACTTTTCGGCAAGATGTTTTTAGTGTTTGAAGTTCATCATTAGAAAATAGATGACCAGAGTTTATAACATACTTCAGGGCGCGATTTGGAAGAATTGGAGACTCAAGACGATAAGCACCCTTTAATTTTCGGCCGACATCATTTCTTCCCATTGAGTTTTCAATAAATGCTTTGGCATATCCCCAATCCACATATTTTTTTAGAGTATTTAGGCCCTGTACTTCTTGAAGAGACTCATCAAGCATACTTTTTGCAACAAGAATCACTTCAGACTCCCAGTCATCATTTAGGTCGCATAGTCCTGTTAAACAAGACTTCAAGATATACCCTCCGATTATTTGTACCTGAACAGTTTCTTCTCGTGGAAAACTTCCATCAACAAGGTATTTTAGATCACCAAAAACAGCTACACGTTGAGGTTTTCCATTACGCCCAAGAAGTCTTGGAATCACGGCCCAAGAAAAATTTGGAGTATGAACTTTAGAAGTATAATCATTCCAGATGTCTTTTTCTTTACATAATTTTCTTTCTTTAAAAATTCGTCCACTAACTAAATCGAGCTCAAAGTTAACTTCACTATCACGGGGCGTCGTAATAAAAACGTCTACAAGTTTAGTACGCATATCCATACGAGGTGCAAAGTCGAAGAATAAGTGAGGAACAACTCTACCTTCATAAGTTAGATAATTAAAATTCCCCTCTCCTGCAAACCAAGTAGGCTTAACTTGCGATGTGGGAAGGACAATTTTTTTTGTTGCACAACCTACAATAAAAATTGCAAGTAAAAGAAAAATGAATTTAGTAGTTTTTTTGAATTGACAAATATACACGTTATAGTCCAAAATCGTTAAACACAAATAGCGGTTCGGTGTTGGAATTGGTAGACAATCTGGATTTAAAATCCAGTGGGGGCAACCCCGTGCGGGTTCAAGTCCCGCCCGAACCACCATTTCCTTTTCTTAATTATCAACGGATACATTTATTTTTGGTTCTACTCCCTTAATGGTGGA